>SXND01000212.1 GCA_005777235.1 Pseudomonadota bacterium | reverse complement strand
TGACGCCGCTGTCCCTCGGTATCGAGACGCTGGGGGGCGTGCTGACCCGGCTTATTGAGCGCAATACCACGATTCCTAAGCGCGAAAGTCAGATCTTCTCCACGGCGGCGGACAATCAGCCTAGTGTGGAAATCCATGTGTTGCAGGGCGAGCGCGAGCTGGCCCGTGACAACCGCACGCTGGGACGCTTTACGCTGGAGGGCATTCCCCCGGCGCCGCGTGGTGTGCCGCAGGTCGAGGTGACGTTTGACATCGACGCTAACGGCATCGTGAGTGTCAAAGCCAAAGATCTCGGCACGCAGAAAGAACAGGCGATTACCATCAGCGGCTCGGGCGGCCTGGTGAAAGACGAGGTCGATCGTATGGTGAAGGACGCCGAAGCGCACGCCAAGGAGGACTCCGAGCGGCGCAAAGCCATCGACACCCGGAACCAGCTGGACTCGCTCGTCTATCAGACAGAAAAAACCTTGCGCGAGCAGCGTGACAACCTCCCTGCCGAGGATGTGAGTGCGGTGGAAGCGGCGCTGGAGACTGGCCGTGAGGCGCTCAAAGGTGAGGATGTCGCCGCGATGGAAAAGGCCAGTGGGCAGATCAACCAGGCCGCCCATAAACTGGCGGAGGCCATGTACAAACAGACGGCCAGCACCCAAGGTGGGGATGGTACACAGCAGCCCGGTGGCGCGACTGGCACAGCCAAGAAAGACGGCGAAGTGGTCGATGCAGAATTCACGGACGTCAACTAACTTCTGGAGCAGGAGCCCCCGATGACAACAGAGGAACGCCCCTCCTCCTCCGTGGAAATCAGCACCGAGGAGGACAGCCCGGATGCGCCTGCGATTCATGAAGCAGAGCTCGTGGATGAGCACACGCTTGCCCTGGAGGCCCTGCAAGAGCAGGTCACCCAGTACAGCCGGAAAGCCGAGGAGTATTTTGATCAATTGCAACGTCTACAGGCCGATTTTCAGACCTATCGCCGACGCACATTGCAGGAGCGCACGGAAGCCGCCACTCGGGGGAAAACGGATGTGTTACACGCCCTCCTCCCAGTGCTCAATAACTTCCGGTTGGCGCTGCATCATGCCGACGAGGATCCCCAAGCCGTCCGGCAGGGTATCCAGATGATCTGGCAACAATTCGAAGGATTTTTCCGCGACCAGAAAGTCGAGGCGATTTCTACCGTAGGCGAGGTCTTTGATCCGGAATACCACGAAGTCGTCTCGACCGTCCCAGCGACAACTGAGACCCCGGCCAATACGATTGTGACTGAGGTCCAGGCTGGGTATCGCCTGGATGGCCGGTTGCTGGCGCCGGCGCAAGTGATTGTGGCGCAGGAGGTGCGACCAGCGGTGCCGGAGCAGGAGGGCACAGAGGCAGTCGAAGTCACCGAGTCGTAACAACGCACGCGGGCTCGGTCTGCGTCAACGCTAGCGGGATCAAATGGTCCATGGCTGCCATGGACCATTTGATCCCGCTAGCGTTGCAACGCCGCAAGCACCCCCGGCAAGGTCGCAATGACCTCGCGTAGACAGACGCGCAGACGCGCCATAGTGTCCTCTGCTTTGACAGGGATCTCACCACGGGAGACCTGGGCGATAAAATCTTGGCGCGAGGTCGTCATGATCAACGCCGCATTAATTTCGATCTGGATCGCATGGACCTGCCGACTCTCCGGCTCCCCATACGTCCGCACAATGTTCCCCCCCGCATAGCCACTAATATTGTGATGCACCTCAAAACCATGCGCAGTAAAAATGGCTGCTATGGTCTCCACGAGATCGCCATGGCTAGTCTTGCCGTGGCTGGTCCCCAAAATCACTTGATAGTCCTGCATACGGCGCGGACTGCCGGTATGGCTGTCCAGTAAGAGGACATGCCCATAGGTCGCCCGTAGGCGTGCCAATTCCTGACTCAGGGTCGCGTAATAGGGATCATAAAAGGCCTGCAAGCGTTCTTCAAGTGCGTCGTGGTGCAGCGGCTGCGTCAAGATGGGCACATCGCGCATGGTATGCGTGCGCACCACGCCACGCCGGGAATGCACGAGGCCATCGACGTGCTCAAAGTCATTGCGGCGGCGATTGACGTCCACAAACATACGCGACAGCGGCGTGGCCAGTATCGTAGCGCCTTCCTCATGCAAATCCGCATAGAGGTCGCCAACAAAGGTATCCGCAAACCCATAAGCAAAGGTCATAAACCACGGTTCGGTATAATCGGCCGCGGTGAGGTGTGGGAGGGCCTGTGTCCCGTAGTGGGGCACACTCACCACAATGGGAACCTGCGCCTCGTGTGGCGGATGCGTGAGCAAGGGGAAGCCGGGCATGCTAGGGGTAGGGACGATCGGCGACATGACGGTCCGTCTCCTTCGAGTTTCAATCCGCGCCCGCCCCGCAGGGCGAGCGATGCGGTGCCCACGTGCGCCCACGGCGATCCCACGGAGGTTTCAATCCGCGCCCGCCCCGCAGGGCGAGCGATGCAGGGCGGACGTCACGTCAAGAGCACCGTATCCTGGTTTCAATCCGCGCCCGCCCCGCAGGGCGAGCGATGCCATCCAGAAACACGTCCAGGCGAGGTCTGGGTGCCGTTTCAATCCGCGCCCGCCCCGCAGGGCGAGCGATGCTTCCATGCGCGATCCCAGCTGTCCTCCTTCACCCGGTTTCAATCCGCGCCCGCCCCCTTTTTTGCTTTTTTGCTTTTTTGCTTTTTTGCATTGCTTTTTTGCATCGGCGCGGCCCCCTGGCTGTGGCACCGCCATCTAACGGAAGGCAATCTCATGGTAGCCGGCCGCGGCCACCGCGTCGCAGTGCTCGCGAGAGGAGGGGTAGCCGCCGCCGTAGCGCATAATCTTGCGGGTCTGTTTGCCCTCGACAGTACTGTTGATGCCGGTCATCCACGAATTCACCTCGTTGGATAGCAGCCCCGCACCCAGCGCCTTGACGTGGTCGGTCCACCGCGCCGTGCCCGCCTGGGTGGCCTCGATCCGCGTCAGGCCGTGGTCGTGGGCGTGGCGGATCAGGTCCGTCACCCATTCGACACTGTATTCGGCGGCGCGTGGGAAGTTGCCCAGCCCGGCATGCGGCCCCATCACCATCAGCAGGTTGGGAAAGCCTTCGACCAAGACGCCAAGATAGGTCTGGGGCCCCGCCTGCCACACGTCCTTCAGCCGACGTCCCGCAACGCCCTGGATATCCATACGGTCGAAACTGCCGGTAATCGCGTCAAAGCCGGTGGCGTAGATGATAATGTCGAACGCGTACTCGGCAGCGCTGGTCGTGATGCCGGTCGGCGTGATGCACTCGATCGGCGTCTCGGTGAGATCGACCAGTTGGACGTTGGACTGGTTATAGACCTCGTAATAGTGCGTCTCAAGCGGCACACGGCGGGTACCAAAGCCATGATTTTTCGGGATCAACTTCTCCGCCACCACGGGATCCTTCACCCGCTGGCGGATCTTCCGCGCCACAAAATCCGAGATCAGCGCGTTGGCATCGCGATCCACCAGGGTGTCGCGGAAGTTGCCTTGCCAGATGCCAAAGCCGGGCGCGCTGTAAAGTTGCTCAAAGAACGCCTCGCGTTCCTCATCGGTCACCTCAAGGGCAGAGCGCGGATCGGGGCTATGGATAAAGCAGCCGGGGGTCTCGTGGCAGCGTGCGAAGATCTCGCTATAGCGGGTGCGGATCTCTCGCATCTCGTCCTCAGAGATCTTGGCGTTATGCAGCGGCGCGCACCAGTTGGGGGTG
>SXND01000211.1 GCA_005777235.1 Pseudomonadota bacterium | reverse complement strand
GCGGGCGTCTCGCCCGCTCCGACTGCGGGCGAGACGCCCGCGCTCCCAGGTACCTCCGGCGTCAACACGCCAAGGGTGTCCAGACGGAGCAACACCACCGTCGCATTATCCGGCCCGCCGTGTTGCAGGGCCTGGTGCAGCAGGGCCTGCGCCGTGGCGGGCAGATCGGGGGCGTGCTGCTGCACGATGGCCTGCATGTCCGTCTCGTGCAGCGGTTCCCACAGGCCGTCGCTACACAGCAGGAGCAGGTCACCGGGGGACAGTTCCAGGCGGTGCGTGTCGATAAAATACTCCGGCAGCACTGGGCGCTCGCCTAGTGAGCGCGTCAGCTGGTTACGATCCGGGTGCTGGCGCAGGGCCTCCAGGTGTACCTCGCCCTGCTGCACCAGGGCCATGGCCAGGGAATGGTCGCGGGTCAGGGGCTGCCAGTCACCCTGATGCAGCAGGTAGAGACGACTATCGCCGACGTGCGCCACGGTCAGGTGGCGCTCCAGCAGCGCGACGCACACCAGCGTGGTGCCGCCGCGCGCCTGTCGAGCCTGGAGCGCGGCGCACACCTGGGCATTGGCGCTGTGCACCCAGCGCCGCAGGTGCTCCGACAGCGCTTCCGGGGTCGGGACCGCCGAGGCGGTCAGGATCGTGGCGGCTTCCCGCAGCAGCGCCCCAATGGCCACGGCGCTGGCCACTTCCCCCGCCGCCATGCCGCCCATGCCATCGGCCACGCCGACGACGGCCCAGTGCTGCGGGCCGCTGTCGCTCTCCAGGGTACCGGTGAGCAAGGCGTAAGCGTCCTGATTGGTGGTGCGGCTGGGGTCCAGGCCAATGCTGCTGGCCGCAGCGCTGGCGTAGTGCAGTCGGGGGGCACTGCGACGCGCCAGGCGCAGCAAGTCCTGGTGCAGCGCCGCCATGCTGGCGTAGCGCGTCTGGCGTGGTCCCAGACAGCGCGCCAGGATTTGCGGCACCCCGGCCACGGGTGTGGGTGGGGACCAGGCGCTGAGTTCGGCCCCAGTGCCATGGATGGGCTGGCCGCTGAGGGCGTGGTACAGCAGGGCGCCGACGGCATAGACGTCGGCACGGGCGTCGATGGGGTCCGGGCTGAGCAGTTCGGGGGCCGAGTAGCCGGTGTGATAGAACGGCCTGGCGGGGCGCTCGCCGAGACGCGTGGTATAGGTGAGGTCCGTCAGGGTGATTGGTTTACCGAGGCTGATACCTTGCGGGCGCAGCCCGAGATGCGCCCAGCCGTGAGTGTGCAGGTGCGTCAGGGCCACCGCCACCTGGGTGAGCACGGTAAGCACCTGCGGCAGGGGTGGGACGCCGCTGGCGAGCACTGTGGCCAGGGTGGGGGCCGTGGGCACGGGGCGGGTGCCCAGGTAGGTGACGTCGGCGTGGGTGAAGCAGGTGACGTATTGAGGCCATAGCGGACTCTCCAGGCCAGTGAGAATCTGGGCCTGGTGGTGCAAGCGCGCCGCGTCGGGGGCCTCGGAGGCGGCGATGAGCCACACGGGCTGGCCGTCTGGCGTGCAGGCCTCGTAGGTATGGCACCGGGCCGCGTTGCCGCGCCAGGCGCGCAGGTGCAGGCGGAGGCCGTCCGGGGCCGTGAGCACCGTGTTGGAGGGTAAGGGCAGGGGCAGGTCTGGCACGTCCAGGGCCTGTGCCTGTTCGTCGAAAGGTACGAGGGTACTGCTGGGGAGCGCGTGTTGCATGGGCATCATCCTCAGACGTCGAATGCGTCGTGCCGCAAGCCAGGTGGGGGCTGTTTTCTGGGAGCGCGGGCCTCGTGCCCGCCATCGGAGCGGGCGAGGCGCCGGCGCCCCCAGGCGAGTTCCTCCCGACTCGTTCATCCCAGGCGCAGCACGAAGCGCGCATTGCCCAGGGCGATTTCATCGCCATCGTGCAGGGGCTGGTCGCCAGTCACACGCTGGAAGGCGCGCACGTCCTGCGAGCCCTGGGGCCGCATAAAGGTGCCGTTACCAGAACCGAGATCGCGCACCATCCACTGGCCAGCCGGCTCTTGCCATAGCTCGGCGTGGTGCCGCGATACGTACACGGCTTCCGGCAGGGAGCCGAGGTCAAGGTCCACCGGACCGGAGTCGGGATCAAAGCGCCCGACCACGATGTGTTCGTTCTCCCCCAGCAGGAAGTGCTCCGTGGTCAGGGCCCCGTGGCGCTTGACGATCAGGCGGGCGCCGCTCGCTGACGTCGGCGGGGCAGCAGCCGGGGGCGGCGCGACCGGGGGCGGCGCCGCGGGGGGTGATGCAGAAAGGCTGTTCAGGTCCATCCCACACGCGTGGCAGACGCTGTCCTGTCCTGAGATATAGGCACTACACGTTGGGCAGTCGGGCATGGCGTACTCCCTGGTTTTGCCTGGGAGCGCGGCCATCTTGGCCGCTCTTTGCAAGCGGGCGGGACGCCCGCGCTCCCAGGAGCGCTACGATCCATTAGCCACGAGGAGGGGTAACCGGTCATGATCCAATCAAGAAAGCAAAACACATCGAGGATGATCTGTCGAGTAAAACCACGCGCATACAAATGACGCCTGAGCCCGATTTTGCTCTGCAGCCGGGTTAGCGGCTGATGGCGGGTGCGTTGGGTCTGCAGATGCGCCATCACCACCACGGCGAACGGGTTGGCACTGGCTTCCAGCTCGGCCCAGTGCTGGCGCCGCCGCGCCGAGGGACAACCGAGGGGGGACGAGGCAGCAGCCACCGGCGTCCTCGCGTAGAATCCTGCTCGTCTCGCTCGGTATTCTGGGGCATACTGGGATGCCTTCCCTGCTTGTAGACGACCACCAAGCCCCCTGACAGCGTCGAGGCTGCCCAGGGGCTTTGAAACGGCATACCAGCAAGTGCCCACTGGAGTGGAGACGGCCATGACCGTACAGACGTTACACATCCCGTTACCAGAGGCGATTGTCCAGCGCCTCCAACACGTGGCGGAAGCCACGCATCGGCCCCTGGAAGACGTGGTCGTGCAAACGATCTGTGGGAATCTCCCGCCGGCGCTGGACGACCTGAGCCCCGCATCACGCCAGATGGTGGCGGATCTCCAGACCCTGGATGATGCCGCTCTGTGGACGGTAGCCTGCACACCGCTGCCGGCGCAGCAGTGGCGCCGCCATCAGCGTCTGCTGCGGAAAGCCCAGGCCAGCGCCCTGACGGCCACCGAGCAGCACGCCTTGGATACGTTACGAGCGGCGACCGATCGGTTCGTGACCCGCCGCTCGTATGCGCTGGCCCTGCTGAAATGGCACGGGCACACGCTCCCGATGGAGCCGTAACCCATGCCGCCCCGCCCGCGTCTCACCGCCGCGCTGCGCCGGCAGGTGGCGGCGCGTGCGGGCTACCGCTGCGCCTACTGCCGTAGCCCGCAACGGGTGGGCATTCCCATGGTGGTGGACCATATCCTGCCGCTGGCGCTCGCGGGCTCCTCCCAGATGGAGAATCTGTGCCTGGCCTGCTACCGGTGCAACGAATTGAAGGGCGCCCGCATCGCGGGGCCTGACCCTACGGATGCCCAGATGACGCGATTGTTTCATCCACGACGCGACACGTGGGGCACACATTTCCTCTGGCAGGCCGACCGCGTGACCCTCGCGGGCCTGACCCCTGTGGGCCGGGCGACCGTCACGGCGCTGCGGCTCAACGCCTCCTGGGTACTGGAGGCTCGCCAGCTCTGGATCGTGTTGGGTCTGCATCCGCCTTTCGAGGATTGACCGCACGCCTGCGCTGCAGCCCCAGGTCAACGGCATAGCGCGGGGCCCACCTATACGGCGACCAGGGGCGCCGCCCCTGGACCCCCAGCCTTCCGGGTCGGTGTGCCCTACTGCCCTGGCGGCTGGCGCACGCCTCGGGCTGCAGTCCCCCCCGGCCCTTCAGGCGTGACACCCCGGGGACAAACCCCCTGCAGAGGGATACAGGGTAACAGGGCACAGCGTTAGGGGACGGGCTTCAGCAGGCGAAAGCCCAGGCCGCCGTTGCGGATGCCCGGGGCGACGTGGTTGCGGTCCGCCGCCCGGCAGTAGCCGGCATCGCTGCCCCAGCTCCCGCCCCGGAACACCCGATCGGCGCCTGCTGCAGGATCTACAGGCAGCACGCATGGATCGACTGCAGCAGTTCGTGATAGATACGCACCGCTGTCGTATATATCCTCTACCCACTCCCATACATTCCCATGCACATCGTAGAGTCCCCAGGCATTCGGCTGCAGCTCGCCTACCGGATGCGTCTCTCTATCAGAGTTATCCCCATACCACGCATAGCGTGTGAGCTGCCGCACATCATCCCCATAGCAGTATGCTGCAGAAGAACCAGCACGTGCGGCATATTCCCACTCGGCTTCTGTGGGGAGACGGTAGCCTGCTGCAGCCGAGATGCAGCGTACTGCAGCAGAGTGTATGGAGCTATTCTTGTACACTGCTGCAGTCATCTCGTAGACCGGCTGCAGTCCCTCACGCTGACTCAGCGCGTTACAGAAAGCGACCGCGTCATACCACGAGACCGACTCCACCGGACGGTTATTTCCCGAGAACGCGAAGTGGATCTGAGGCGACCCCTGCATCACTGCCCGCCACTGGCTCTGCGTCACCGGGTAGAGGCCCAGATAAAACGCCCGGCTCAGGCGTACGCGATGCGGCGGCTTTTCATCGTCATAGCCCCCCCTGCCAGCCATCCCCATGCGAAACTCCCCCGCCGGGATCAGCGCCATCTGCAGGCCAATGCTGTTTTCCAGACGCGGCGCCGGCGCTGTCCCACGCAGCCGCTCCAGCCAGGCACGCACACTGGCCGGACGCTGTGGCGCCGCCATGGCCAGCCCGGCCATCACCGCCTCGGCCACCGTAACGCTCACCTGCGGACGCAGTTGCCGTACCGGCGGGAGATCCACCCCAGCAGCCCGATCCGGCGCCGCCACCGGCAGCTCGCCGGTGAGCAGGTGATACGCCGTCGCCGCCAGGGCATACACATCCGTATACGGCCCACGCTGGGCCCGCTGCGCATACTGCTCCAGCGGCGCGTAGCCCGGCGTCAGGGTCACTGAATGGCGCTGCGTCTGCCCGGCGACGAACTCCCGCGCCGTACCGAAATCCACCAGCACGACGCGCCCGTCGGCGCCCAGCATGAGATTGTCCGGCTTGAGGTCGCGGTGCAGCAGTCCGGCGGCGTGCACCGCCTCCAGGGCCTCCCCGACGCGCTGCAGATAGCCCACGGCCTCGGCCTCCTCCAGGCGCCCACCGCGCAGCACCAGCACCTCGGCCAGGGTCTGGCCACGGATGTACTCCATGACCAGATAGGCCGTGTTGTTGGCCTCAAAGGTGGTGTAAATTTTCACGATGCCAGGATGCTCCAGCCGCGCCAGGCGCTGGCCTTCTTCGACAAAGCGTTGCCGGGCCTCGGCGTAGGCCGCCAGCGTCCAGACGCCGGTGGGCTGCACGGTCGTGTGCTGGCGCACGCAGCCCTGCGGGAAGAATTCCTTGATCGCCACCGGACGCCGCAGGCGCACGTCGCTGCCGAGATAGGTAATGCCAAAGCCACCCTGGCCGAGCACTTTACCGACAGTGAAGGCGCCGTCGGCCAGGGTGCTGGCATGCTCCAGCACCTGGGACGGGGCCGCGGTGTTGGCCAGGGACACGCCACAGGACTGGCAGGCGCCGGCATTGGAGTCGTTGGTGGAGCCGCAGTGGAGACAGAGCATAGGGACCTCCGGGGTAAATAAGCTGCCTAGATAGCCATGGCATACATTCTATACCAGTCGGGGTGCCTCGCGGGCACGGCCCACTCCTACAAAAGACGTCCGACGCAGGAGCCCCGGTAGGAGCGGGCCGTGCCCGCGATAGTGCAGGGAAGGGGTGGCACAGGCCGTGTATCGATCTCGCCTCTGCCCTGGGAGCACGGGCGTCCCGCCCGCTCCGGCAGCGGCCAAGATGGCCGCGCTCCCAGGAAGGTCGGAGACCCGGCGACCGGGCTCAGCGGTACTGGCGAATCATCGCCTCCTGTTCCAGGCTATCCATACCCCGTACCTGCGGCAAGCGCCACAGGCACAGCAGGGTCACGGCGATGGTGGCACAGCCGCCCACGACTACGGCGGGCACCACGCCCCACCACGCGGCGGTGAGGCCGGATTCAAAGGCACCAAGCTCGTTGGAGGCGCCGATAAATACGGCGTTGACGGCGCTCACCCGCCCGCGCATGTCGTCGGGCGGAATGAGCTGGATCACATGGCTGCGGATGAACATGCTGACCGCATCCGCAGCGCCCATCAGGGCCAGGACGACGAGCGACAGCCAGAACCAGGTCGACAGCCCAAACACCACCACCGTGACCCCAAACAGCGCCACCATGCCCAGCATGAGGTTGCCCGCCTGGCGCCTCACCGGACGTTGGCTGAGATACAGCGTGCACACCAAGGCGCCCGCCATATGCGCCGCCCGCAGGCAACCGAAGCCGACCTCCCCGACGTGCAGGATGTCTACAGCATAGATTGGCAGCAAGGCCGTGGCACCACCGAAGAGGACGGCGAACAGATCGAGGGTGATGGTGCCGAGCATCACCGGGCGGGACCACAGGAACTGTGCCCCGGCGAGCAGGGTGGTGAGGGAAGGGCGCTCCTGGCTGACGATCTGGGTCTGGGCCCGGATCAACCAGGTGAGTCCGGTGGACAGCGCCAAACAGCCCACGGCGGCGCCGTAGACGCACTCCTGGCCGAGCAGCAACAAGCCCCCGGCCAGGGCTGGACCGCCAATACGTGCGATTTGCGAGCCCATGGTGGTCCAGGCCACCGCGCTGGCAAAATGCCTGGGGGGTACCAGGAGCGGCACAATGGCCTGTTGCGCTGGACTCTGGAAAGCGCGGGCCACGCCCAGGCAGACCAGCAGCGTAAACAGCCGTGGAAACGACGCCGTGCTCGTCAGCGTGAGCAGGCCTAAGCCGAGGGCGCAGAGGGTTTCGAGGGCGGCGCACGTGCCCAGAATGCGCGCCCGTGGCCAGCGGTCCGCCGCCGCACCGGCTGGTAGGAACAGCAGCACAAACGGCGCGAATTGCGCAAAGCCGAGCAAGCCGAGATCGAAGGCCTGGCCAGTCAACTGGTAGACTTGCCAACTCACCCCGACGCTGAGAAATTCCATGCCACAGGCACCCAACACACGGGCGTACAGATACAAGGTATAGTCACGAGACTGGAACGCCGGCGCACGGGGGTGGTTCATGGGCGAGATCGTGGGACAGGGCAGCGGGCGCACAGGCAGCGCATGGTCGGCTCCTCAAGATACGGAAATAGTGCGACTATCGTAAGCTCCTACTATAGCATGCACAGCGGCGGGCTTCACGGACCGCCGTACATGGTCCAGCAATGCTCATTTTGCGCAAGCCCATGCGATGCGCACCCCTTCGCGGGCATGGCCCGCTCCTCCAGGGAGGCTGGAGACGCCCGTTTTCCCCTTGCCGCGCATGCGATGTTCGCCCGTAATTTGACCTTGACACCCCGGCCTTACACTTGCAAAATGCCCCACATGTACTGGGGGGAGCTTGGCACACATGGTTGGCTGATGGTGGCTGAGCGTCTCACACAACGCACACCTACGAGAGAAAGGACGCAAGGGGAGGATGACTACCACACATAGCGGCACGCGCTCCACACTCACCGTTGATGGCACCCAGGTGGAAATGTTTTCAGGCGGTTCCGGGCCCGCCGTGCTCTTTTTGCACGGGGCCGGGGGCAATGCCGGCTGGCAAGCCTGGCATGAGGAACTGGCCAAGACGTATACCGTGTACGTACCCTCGCAGCCAGGGTTTAACGGCACGGAACGGCCCGAGTGGGTGTATACCATCACTGATGTGGCCCACTTTAATCGCGCCATGGTGCAGACCATGGGACTGTCACAGTATATCCTCATGGGCTCGTCCATGGGCGGCTGGGTGGCGGCGGAAATGGCGGCGATGTGCCACACGGATCTGCGCGCCCTCATCCTAGTGGACGCCGCAGGCATTAAGCCCGATAAGGGTGAGATCGCGGAAATCTTCATGGTATCCACGCAGACGCGCCTCATGCAGCGCTTTTACGATCCCACCCACGTCCCACACTACGAGCGCTATACTCAACCCCTCACCCCCGAACAGCAGGTGGTGGAGCATGCCAATCGCGAAATCGCCTCCCGCCTGTGCTGGAGACCGTATCTGCATAATCTGAGCTTACCGCATTACCTGCACAAAGTGCAGACCCCGACGCTGGTCGTTTGGGGCCGTCAGGACGCCATCATCCCGCTGGAATGCGGCGAGATGTATCAGCGCGCCTTGCCGCACGCCACCCTCAGCGTGATTGACCACTGTGGCCATTCCCCGGCGCTGGAAAAGCCGCAGGAGTTTTTACAGGCCGTACACACTTTCCTACACGGACTGGCGTAGCGTCCCTGCCTCTGAAAGGAGTTGACCATGGTAGATGTCTATTGGTTTTCCGAGCAACCGTATGGCCATGTCACAGAAAGTGATCTGGAGCCGTATGAGTCTGGTCGCATGCACTTTCCGAACACCAATTTCGACCCAGAACGCGCCCATGTGCTGTATCAAAATTATCACGAGCAGTACGCCTGGGCTGACGAAGTCGGCTTTGACGGTATCATGTCCAACGAACACCATTCGTCGTACTGGTGCATGAAGCCGTCGGTCAATGTCGATGCCGCGGTCATTGCCAAAGTCACCAAAAAAGCCAAAATTGCCATGTTGGGCAACGTCATTGCGCTGAACGATCCGGTCAAGATGGCCGAAGAAATTGCCATGCTCGACTGCATCTCGGGTGGGCGGATTATCTCCGGCTTTGTACGCGGCACTGCCGTGGAAACCCTGCACGCCGGGATTAGCCCAACGGAAAACCGCGAGCGCTTTGAAGAAGCCCATGATTTGATTGTCAAATGCTGGACCACCCCTGGTCCCTTCCGCTGGGAAGGCCGCCACTTCCCGCACCGCATGATCAATCCCTGGGTCGTGCCGATGCAAAAGCCGCATCCGCCGGTGTGGTTCCCCGGCACTGGCAGTCCCGAGAGCGTCATTTGGGCCGCCAAGCATGGGTATCCGTACATGAACCTGGGGTCGCTGCTGGATCTCACCAAGCAGTTAAAGAACATTTATCACGAGACAGCGCACGAGGTGGGGTTTGAGCCCGGCCCGGAGCATTTTGGCTATTTGATGCGCTGCCTGGTGGCGGACACCGACGAGAAGGCCCAGGAAATTGGCCGGACGTTCTTGTGGACGGAAAACCATCGCAATCGTGGTCCGATTGAATTTAACGATCCTCCCGGCTATCAGTCCCGCGAAGCCATGCGCATCAAGATGGCGCGTCCGCTCATTGGTACCGGCACCATGGGCAAGCGCATGACCTATGAAGAGCTGCAAGAGGCGCACAATATCGTCGTCGGCAGCCCGGAGACGGTGATTAAAAAGCTGCGCTACGTGCGCAAGGATCTCGATCCCGGCTACATCCTGGTGTACGGCAACGAAGGCAATATGAAGCATGAGGATGTCATGCGCTCCATTGAGCTGTTTGGCACCAAGGTCATTCCGGCACTGAAAAAAGATTAAGAGCGTATCCCGGGAGGGGCGACCTGCCCGTCGCCCCTACGACGTGGACGGACGCATCGAGCTTGGGGCGCGCCTTGGGATGGCCTCCTGGGATAAGCACTCTGCAAGAGGTGTGAGGCTGTGGCTCTCGACGCACAGCCTCACACCTGCCACTCTCTTACAACACGTGCCACCCTCGCAAGCCCATGGGTCTGTGGTGACTCCTCTAACCTCTCACGTGGCTCATGGACTCTTCCGCTCTTGCCCACCCTCTAGGGAGGATGCATTGCCTGTGACGACTCCGCCAGGTAAACCAAGCGGCTTCTAAGGACCGGCACCTGTGCGTGGCACCGAACGAGAGGTACGCGACCGGGTCTCTGTACTCTACGGCCCCGTCCGGGCCGAACCGTTCTGGCGTCCACAGCACGTTGCTAAACACGGCAAGTCAAGCAGGAAAAAGCTGTTGCCCTCACCGGGCAACCTTGTTTTCCTCTGTCAGCTCAAGCAGACAGTCCCCAGAAAGGGGTTGTATGGATTCCCCCGACATTGTCTGGCGTCCCGATCTCGACACCGCGGCACGCACGCGCATTGCGCGCTTCATGCAGCAGCACGGATGTGACTCGCTGGCGGACTGGCACGCACGCTCCGTAGCGGACATCGCCTGGTATTGGAAGGCCGTCTCACACGATCTCGACTGGCAATGGTTCACGCCGTATCACCAGGTGGTAGACACCTCGCGTGGCATCCAGTGGCCGCGGTGGTTTGTCGGTGGCACCACGAATCTCGCGGCCAACTGCATTGATAAGCACCTCGATGGTCCCCGACGCCACGAGCCCGCCGTTATCTCTGAGGCCGAAGATGGTAGCGTGCGCACGCTGACCTTTGCCGAACTCGCCGCGGAAGTGGGACGCCTCGCGAACGCCTTACGCCGTCTCGGGGTCGGGGCGCATGACGTGGTGGGTGTGTTCCTGCCCATGTGCCAGGAAGCCGTGGTGGCGGTGCTGGCGATTTCCCGTCTTGGGGCGATCTATACGCCATGTTTCTCCGGCTACGGCGGGCAGGCCGTGGCGACGCGCTTGCAGGATTGCGCGGCCACAGTGCTCATTACTGCCGACGCCTTTGCCCGCCGGGGTCATCTCATCCGTATGAAACAGACGGCGGACGAGGCCGTGGCGACCTGCCCCAGCATCCAGCACGTCGTCGTACACCAACGGACGGGTACTCCCGTGCCTTGGAGCGCCGGACGCGATATCTGGTGGCACGAAGCGGTAGATGCAGAATCCCCGGAGTGCGCCGCTCTGCCGGTGGAAGCCGATCATCCGGCCCTGATTATCTACACCTCAGGCACCACCGGACGCCCCAAGGGTACAGTGCTGACGCACACCGGCTTTGGCATGAAAGCGGCGCACGACTGGGCCTATCTCTTTGACATGGACGCACAGAGCCGCATGTTCTGGGTCACCGATCTCGGCTGGCTCATGGGGCCACTGCTCATTACCGGCACGCTCGTGCTCGGCGGCACCGTGCTGCTGTTCGAGGGCACGCCGGATTACCCGCAGCCCGATCGCCTGTGGGCGCTGTGTGCGCGGCATCGGGTGACGCATCTCGGCATTTCCCCCACCGCGGTGCGGGCCTTGATGCCACACGGGGTGGCATGGGTGCTCAAGCACGACCTGTCGGCGCTGCGCATCATCGGCTCCACGGGTGAGCCATGGAACCCCGAGCCCTACATGTGGCTGTTTGAGCATGTGGGTCGGCGTGAGGCGCCGATCATTAACTATACCGGTGGCACGGAAATTTCCGGGGGTATCCTGGGGTGTTTTCCGAATGCGCCCATTAAGCCGTGCTCGTTTTACGGTCCCATTCCCGGCATGGCGGCCAATTGCTTTAACGACGAGGGCCAGCCCGTGCGTGGTGAGGTCGGAGAACTGGTGGTGACGCAGCCCTGGCCAGGGATGACGGCGGGTTTTTGGAAAGACCCCGAGCGTTATCTCGATACCTACTGGTCACGCTGGCCCGATGTCTGGGTGCACGGGGATTGGGCCTATGTCGATGCCGATGGCTTTTGGTACATCCATGGCCGCTCTGACGACACCTTGAAACTCGCCGGCAAGCGGGTAGGCCCTGCGGAAATCGAGTCCGTGTTGGTAGGGCACCCGGCCGTGAACGAGGCGGCGGCGATTGGCGTGCCGCACGAGGTCAAGGGCGAGGCGGTGATCTGTTTTGCCGTGCTGCGGCCAGAGTGTGCGGCTGATGAGACCTTGCGCCGGGATCTGATTGACCGTGTGGCGCAAGCCATGGGGCGGGCCCTTCGCCCGGATCGTGTATTGTTTGTGCGCGAGTTACCGAAAACCCGCAGTGCTAAGATCATGCGCCGTGTCATCCGCGCCACGTATTTGGGCCGGGAGCCAGGGGATCTGTCGTCGCTGGAAAATCCAGGTGGCGTGCAAGCGATTACGGAGGCCGTATAAAACCACCGGTTGCCCAGCATCTCACCCCGTATGCGTGGTACATCATCCTGCAGGCTTTTATGAGCAGCGGGGTGGTCTTTGGCATGTGGTTTTCCTTCGCCGTGTTTTTTCATGCCATGCTCCAAGAATTTCACTGGAGCCGTGGTGGTGCCGCCGCTGCCTTTTCTCTCGGCAGTATTGTCCAGGCGCTGGCTGCGCCGGTCGCGGGTTGGCTCGTGGACCGCTGGGGGCCCCGGCTCGTGGTGGTCAGCGGCTTAGCGATCCTGGCCGGTGGCCTGGCGGCGTGTAGTAGCGTGCAGACGTTGTGGCAGTTCACGCTGCTGTTTGGTGTGGTGGTGGGCCTCGGTGTGGGACTCGCCGGGCAGGTCACTCAGGCGGCACTGCTCTCGGCCTGGTTTCTGCAGCGCCGTGGCACCATCATCGGCTTTGCCTTTGCCGGCATGGGCCTCGGCGTGCAGGTGGTAAGCCCCCTAGCCCAAAAGCTGATTCTCCAGGTGGGATGGCGGCAGACGTTTCTCTGGCTGGCGCTCGGGACCGCCGGGTATGCCGTCCTCGTCCTGCTGACGCTACGCAACCGGCCGCAGGATGGCGGGAGCCAGCCCCACGGCCTGACACGAGCCCGCGTTGACACGGTAGGACGGCCTCACCGCCAGGTCTGGACCGTGCCGCAGGCTGTGCGGACGCGGGAATTCTGGACCCTGTCTCTGGCCCAGCTTCTCATTCCTGTGGGCATCTTTCCTATCTCGGTGCATCAAGTCGCCTACCTGGCTGATCTAGGGTTTAGCGCCACGCTGGCGGCAGGGATTTTAGGGCATATGGGGCTGATGAGTTCCTTCGGGCGTTTGCTTTTTGGTACCCTCTCCGACCGCCTGGGACGCTTTTGGGGAGTGACGCTCAGCGTGGCCTGTTCGCAGCTCGGTATTCTGGTGCTACTCCTGATCACCGGCACCGACGCTCTCTGGCCTCTGTATGTCTACGCGGTGTTCTTTGGCTTGGGCTATGGGGCGCGGGGACCAATCATCAGTGCCATTGCGGCGGATCTCTTCCCTGGGCCGTCTTTTGGCACCATTTTCGGCTTACTCAGCGTCGGCAGTGGCATAGGCGGAGCACTGGGACCGTGGTTCGGTGGGTATGTCTATGATGTGATGGGCTCGTATCGCCCGGCGTTTCTGGTGGCCTTTGGCGCGCTGTTCGGCGTGATTACCTGCTTCTGGCTGGCCACCCGGCGTTTAGTCATCCCGCAGCAGGCAGAGCCGGAGCGGCGCGCACCGGCGGCGACACCTTAACCCTGCCAGCGCTGCTCCTCCTCGGCGGTCTGCAAGGCGAGCAGGCGCACGATGTCACGCGTCGGGGCCACCACGTTTTCGGCCACATCGGCGGGGGCGTTCAGTGTCCCACCGATGTTGGCATAGACATAGCGTCGCCCGTGCAGATGCAGATGCAGAGGGATGCCCTCGCCGTGGTGAATCTCCAAATCATACGGCGCTGTCCCGAGGGCACGCAGGAGACGGTGGGTGTATTGCGCGAACAGCCGCAGGCGCGTATCGGGGATGTCGGGAAGTGGCTGGCAGTCCTCTAAGGCGATCACTTCAAAATGCCGCCCAAACTTGCCAAACGGCGACCACTGTGAGGCAATGCCGTCGCCCTCTTCAATATGTAAGCCGCACTCGCGCATCAGCGCGACGCTTTCGTGCCAGATGTGGGGATGGCGGGCCGTCACTTCCATGTCGCGCTCGACATCGGGGAAGACGCGATCGGCACCGATGGCTTGCAGGTGGATATGCGGCTGCGAGGCTCCCGACTCACGGCCCTGATGCTTGCGGATCAGCACCGATTGCACCGCCGGATTGTCGAGGGAGCGGCGCACCACCGCCGCGGCTATCCGTAAGAGATGGTAGTAATGCTGTGCCGGTAACACCCCAGACCACATGAGATCACTTAAGCCAGTGGCTCCTGGTAAGAAATGTCGCCCGTCTTCAATAATGACATACGACTCGTTTCTGCCCCCGGTACACTCCTCAGGCACACGCGGAATAATGTTCCGCACCACTCGAATGGCCCAATCGTCGCCATGAAAGCCGCTCGGCATGGCGGTACTCTCGTACATCTCGCCATAGGTGACGCGCATCACCTCTTCCATGGTCATCGCTTCGTTTCCTGGACAGAACACGCAGGCGTGGCGTACGCGCTCCATCTCATCGCGCAGATCGTGGGGCGCCAGCGGCCTCAGGGCCGCGGGGTGTTGCGGGTTGGTCAAGAGTCCGAAGACATGGGGCTTGCGATGCACATCATTGAAGTATGTGACCGTGCCATTAAAAGGATTGCGCACCCAGAGGAGCATACCGTCCTTCATGCCATATTCAATGGTCATACACGCGACTCGCTTTGCGCACGGGGATAGTCATGAACCACTGCCAATAAATTGGCGTGGCTTGTTAGTAGTCTCAACCAGGTTCTGAGTCCCAGCATCCACGACTTCAACAACAGGGTGCATGACTTCACCCCTTGCTTGAATGTTCTTGGCGGCGTTCCAGTCCGCAGGAAGGGCGTATCCGCAATGCCGACAGACAAACTCATCCCTGGACTTCCGGTTGCGCTTCTCACAGTGCCCACAGGACGAGAAGGTACGGGACGTGTTGCGCTGGTCAACCGGCAACACCAAAATCCCTTCACGCTTCGCTTTGTAGATTATAAAGGTACGCAACTGGTAAAACGCCCAACCCTTGAGCCGACTGCGCTGAGCTTTTCTAGCCGTTATCCGGTCCCCTATCCCTGTCAAGTCTTCGCAGGCGATAGCGGATCTCGTGTCTTTGGCCTTGGCAATCAGTCGGTTACTCATCCGATGGTTCTCATGCGCACGCATGCGGGATTCCCGCATGCGGATTTTCTGGAGCTTGCGCTTCGCACTCTTCGTGCCAGCCTGTTGGCAGGTACGCCGCATACGTCCATAGCGCTTCCGTACCGCTTCAACCGCGTCGCCACTGAAGTGCTCGCCATCATCCGTCGTGGCCAGATTCTTGATCCCCAGGTCCATGCCGATCATCCCATGCGGCTCTTCTGGCTCTGACACGGTATCGGTCAACACCACGTGTACGAAGAAGGTGCCGTCTCGCCGTTTCACCAGCGTAGCGCTACGCGGCAGGCGCCCTTGCAACTGGCGTTTCTGGTAGTCCCCGAGCTTCGTCGCAAGATGGGCTCTGTGGTGCAGCAACGTCATGCTAAAGGTCCAGTCCCATTCCCGCAAGCTGAAGATGCGGGCATCATAGTCCGCAGAGGTTGGTGCAAACACCGAGTGCATTTTTGCAGGGACTTTGAGCGCGGCACACACCCGCGCAATGGCACGTATCGCCAGGTTGGCCGACAAGCCACACTGCTGCCGGATATCCTGGTAGCAGGCATGTTGCACAAGGACTTTGTTCGTGGAATGGATCGCACGCGCCACGTCTGCCGTACAGTTGCACGCATCGGCGAACGCCACAAGTGTGGCGTTCAACTCCGTACGTTGCTCCTCAGTCGGCGCAAGTTTACAAGCAATCGTGCGTACAGTGTACATAAGGACATTATATCACATGCTCGTATCACACGCTAACACTTTGGGCTCAAGCCGGGAACGTTTCCTCCACTGCCAATAAATTGGCGTGGCTTCCACGGGCTAAAGCCCTTTCTCTGTGAGGGGCATAGCCTGTCCTTGGCAGACTGTACGGTAGCCTTCCAGAAAATTCAACAGTCGGGCGTCCTATAAGGGGGCCGAGGTAGGGAGCATCCGCAGCAACGCAGGGGTGCGGCGGGAGCCACCATGCCGATGAGGCGCGTGGCCACGGGGTTGTGGACCGGAGAGCGGACGCGGAGCTGCGCTCGGGGGGAGGCACGCCCGTGCTGCGCGTACCACCACACGCGGGAGGGATGTCGTAGGGCGGCTGGACGCATCCGCATGGTGGCAGACACGCTGCAGCCCCTCAAATTGCTGCGTGATGTCCGGCAGTTTCGCGGCTATACTCCCCTGGAAGCCGACACGGTAGAAGCGGGAATGCCCCTGGCCCGGGAGGATCAGCTGGCGTTGATGTGCATGGACGTGCAACGGTCCGGCATGGATGGCTCTACGGCCTGCAGAGGCTCAAGGCCGATGTCGCCATGACCGCCCTGCCCATACAAGGCGACCGCGAGCGTTTGTTGGTGCAGGCATGCGACGGGGCGCTGTCGTTACCCCTTGCCATGCAAGACATGCCACAGCTCGTGGCGCGTTCTGTCCCGGCAGCAGGAGAGCCGTAGGGCGTGGGACTGCCTGGCTGTCCGGAGACCCTTGAAAGGAAAAGCATGGGAAACCAGACGCCCGCTTACCCCAGCCCACCCGGTGGAGCACGATGGCCATGGTATGGTCGCGCCGCTTGGTGGTGGGGCAGTCTGAGCAGTGGGCTGCTGCTGTGGGTGGGGTTGGGCAGTACGCAACCGGCGAATTTTTCTGCCTGGTTGCGAGACGTGCGTGTGGAAGCGCTGGCACTCGGGGTACAGCCCCGGACCCTTGATGCGGCACTCACTGGCTTGCAGCCCGTGCCGCGTGTTGTGGAACTCGACCGCAAGCAGCCCGACGACACGTTGACGTATGCGCAGTACTTCGACCGGACGCTCCCCACCGCACGCATCCAGCGCGGGGTCCGCCTGCTCCAGGAACATCGCGCCCTGCTGCGGGAGGTTAGCCAGCGGTATCATGTCCCCCCGGGCATGCTGGTGGCCCTCTGGGGCCTGGAAACGGACTTTGGCCGCATGACGGGCAATTTCCCGGTGCTGGCCTCTCTGGCAACGCTGGCCTACGATGGCCGTCGCAGTACGCTGTTTCGCCGTGAGCTCTTTGAGGCCCTGAAAATTCTGGATGCTGGCGATGTTCGCCCCGAGGTCATGACCGGCTCCTGGGCCGGGGCCATGGGGCAGAATCAGTTCATGCCCTCGAGCTTCCAGCAGTATGCCGTCGATTACGACGGCGATGGGCGCCGGGACATCTGGACGACGTTGGCTGATGTGTTTGCCTCCACGGCGAATTATCTAGCCAGTTCAGGGTGGCGCGATGGGGAACCATGGGGCCACCCTGTCGTGTTACCCCCCAGTTACAATGTCACCGTCCATGGTGGCACCGGGACGAGCAAAAGCGTGGCGGAGTGGCAGGCCTTGGGGGTACAGCGCCAGGATGGCGGCGCCTTCGCACCGGCGGCAGAGCCCGCGTCACTCGTCGTACCGGGTGGCGCGGTGCAGACGGCGTTCCTCGTCTATGCCAACTATCAAGTCATCATGAAGTGGAACCGCTCCAATTACTTTGCCCTGACGGTGGGACGGTTTGCCGATCAACTCGCCGGACGCTAACGTGCGGTCTCCCGTGGCCCCACGGCGTGGCCCGCCGGCGTGGCTTTTGACTCCCGCTCGTCAGGGGCGTACAATGGCGACCTCTTGTGTATGGATGTGACATGCGCGTGAGGCGATGGGAAGAGCTCTCGTGAGGAAAGGACGACTCGATGAGTATTTATGAAATTCGTACCTATACGTTGAAGCCCGGTGCCGTGGCCCAGTTTGAGAAGAATTTTGAAGCCGCGCTGCCCAACCGCGTGAAACTGTCTCCCCTGGTGGCTTTCTGGCATACGGAGATCGGGCCACTCAATCAGGTGCTGCATGTGTGGGAATACGAAAATCTGCAGCACCGCTCCGATGTGCGGGCGCAGGCGGGGGGTGTCCAGGGTTGGCCACCGCCGAGTGGGGACGCCATCCTCAATATGGAGTCCGAAATCTGGATTCCGGCCGCCTTTTCCCCGTCACTGGGTGGCGGCAAGAAGCTGGGCAACATCTACGAGATGCGGATTTATACGTATCAGCCTGGCGCCATTCCGCGGGTATTGGAAGCCTGGGAAAAATCGCTACCAGAACGCGTCAAACTGTCGCCGATTGCGGCGTGTATGCACAGCGAAGTCGGTGGGCTGAATCGCTGGATCCACATCTGGCCCTACGAAGATCTTGCAGCCCGGCATCGCATTCGTGAGCAGTCACAGAAGTTGCCGGATTGGCCACCGAAAACACGCGAGTGGCTCGTGAGCCAGCAGACCAAAATGTTGATTCCCGCGTCGTTTTCACCCACGGCGTAGTTCCACATCGCAGGCCGTCCCCGCATGGCCTCGACATGCCGCAGAGCCAGGAGAAGCCAGGACGGACGCTGGCAGCTCCTGGCTCCTCGACGCTTGCCGTCCCGCACGTTGACCTCGGGATATCTTCATGGCTGTTACCGCGCTTCCCCTAGTGCTGCTGCCGCGTGCGCGTTGGCGAGCAACCAGCAGTCTTCTGCTGGGTATAGTGTCGTTTCCCATCGCCATTATGGTCGCCAACGTCATCCTCCCGCAGCTAATGACGAGCCTGCGGGCCGATCTCGATCAAGTCCAGTGGGTGTTGACGGGTCCGGGCATTGCGCAAACCGTCACCATACCTTTGGTGGCCTGGCTGGTCGGCCTGATGGGACATCGGGCGCTCTGTCTAGCGAGTCTGGCACTGTTTTGTGTGGGCTCTGCCCTCAGAGGCCTGGCCTGGAGTGTTGAGTCGCTCATTGTCTTTCAAGTGCTCAGCGGTCTCGGTGTGGGGCTGATGCAGCCCTTGATTGCGGCCATCAGCGTTTGTTGGCCGAAGCGACGACTGTCGCCTATCAAGAGTATTTTTGCTGCGCCGCCTTGGCGAGTCTGGTAGCCACCTTGCCAGCGCTCCCGCTTCGAGAATGCTGGCAGGCACTCCAGAACCGTTTTGGCGTAGCACGAGACAGGGCAGAGGAGGGATCAAGAACTAACATTGTTGAGACATTGCATGAAGATAAAGTGTTATAAAAACCCTGTCTTCGTGCCAGGGAACATATTGCTCTGAGGTTTTTTGGCGCATATTGCATGGAAAAAATTACAAATTTATAAAAAATATCACAACTGTTGCATCGACAATTATTGAGCATCTCTCATGTGATTTCTTGATTTTCATGGGCGAGAGGACTTTCTGGAGAGAGTGAGCGACGCGCGGTTTCGCTCCTGCCAGCGGGAGGAATGGAGGAGAGAGAGCACATCCACGGCCTTGAGGTGTCCTATTCTGGTGGAAAGATATTCATTAAGGTTGTTATTTATGTATTTATATTGTATATCTCATGTAATAAATTACATAAAAATATAATGTAACACATGAGATATCGGAGAAAACATCGATGGCAAGTCGTGAACTCACAGCCCTTATCCATTTACTCACTTCCAGGCCAATACCCGCCGACGCGACGGTGGCTGATCGACGTCAAGGTTTTGACATGCTCGCCGCCAAATTTCCCCTGGCAACTGATGTCCACCGAACCCCTGTAGACGTCGCCGGTGTGCCCGCGGCATGGATCGATACGCCAGGAGCCGATGCCGCACGTGTCGTGCTCTACCTGCATGGTGGAGGCTACGTCATTGGCTCCATCAATACCCATGCCGACCTGGCGGCACGTCTATCCCGTGCCGCGGCAGCGCGGGTGCTGCTGCTGGACTATCGTCTGGCGCCTGAGCATCCGTACCCGGCCGCCGTGGAAGACGCTATCGCTGCGTACCGCTGGGTGCTGCGTCAGGGCATCGCTCCGTCCCGCCTCGTGGTGGCTGGAGACTCCGCCGGCGGGGGCCTCACCGTCGCAACGCTGGTGGCGCTGCGTGATGCCGGAGAGCCACTGCCGGCGGCGGGGGTCTGTCTCTCGCCCTGGGTGGATCTCGAAGGCCTGGGCGCGTCCATGACCACCAAAGCCAGTGTCGATCCCATCGTGCAACGTCCGGGCCTGCAGTGGTTCGCCGATCTCTACCTAGGCGGGGCGGATCCACGCACGCCACTCGCGGCCCCGCTGTATGCTGCTCTGCACACCTTGCCACCGCTGTTGGTGCATGTGGGCACCGCGGAAACGCTGCTGGATGACGCCACGCGTCTGGCCGAGCGGGCGCAAGCCGCTGGCGTCGAGGTAACCCTGGAAGCCTGGGAGGACATGATTCACGTGTGGCATTTGTTCGCCGCGCTGTTGCCCGAGGGACAACAGGCTATCGAACGTGTGGGAGCCTATATCCAGCAGCACACGGCGGCCTAAAAGAGGCGGGCAGGCACCATCTGAGGCCAGGGGTAGACGCTGGACGCCCGCGTCCGGCTTCCCCCTGGCCTCAGCCGCGCGTCTTACTCGTCAACCACGATACGGGTACGGCCTGCCGGGAAATCACCGCGCACCTGGACCCCAGCGCGTTCCTCTTGCAACAGGCGTACTTTGCCGGTGGGATCATTGCCCCAGCCGCGATTCATCGCTTCCATGAGCTCTTGTTCCGCCAGATTGGCCAGGGCCATCGGCACGCTGAACTCACGGGCGAGCTGCGTCGCCAGGCCGACGTCTTTGCGCATCAGGCCCGTGCTGAAAAAGCCTTTCTCCCAGTCGGGCTCAAAATTGCCGCTGAACCAGGTGTCTGGCAACATATGAATCCCGCCGGCGTTGCGGCCAAACGATCCCCAACGGGTAGTCTCCCACAACGCTTTGGGGTCGGCGCCGGCTTTGACACCCAGGGTGAAGCATTCACTGATGGCCTGCGCGACAATGGCGGAGATGCAATTGTGCGCCAACTTGCAGATCGAGCCGGCGCCGATGCTGCCGCAGTACACGACGTTGTCGCCGATGGCGTCCAGCACCGGTTTCACCTGCTGGTAAATATCCTCGTCACCCCCCACCATGACCGCCAGGCGGCCACTGCGGGCCCCGGTGACGCCACCGCTGACCGGGGCGTCGAGCATATGCACGCCCTGCGCCTTGAAGGTGGCATACATCTGCCGGACCAGGGTGGGCGAGTTGGAGCTCAAATCGATAAACACCGACCCTGGGCTGGCGTTGGCCAGAATGCCGTCCGGCCCCATGGCAACGGCCTCGACATCCGTCGGTCGCGGCAGAGAGGTGAACGTCACCTGGCTCTGCATGGTGACCTGTTTGACGGTGTCGCCCCAGCGTGCCCCTTGTTCCAGCAGCGGGGCGGCCCGGTCGCGGTTGAGATCATTAATCGTCAGGGTATAGCCAGCCTTGAGCAGGTTGTGGGCCATGCCTGCGCCCATGTTCCCTACGCCGATAAAACCGATGTCCATCGCGTGCGTTCCTCGCGTGTATGATGATCGATGTGGTGCGCACAGGCCACCCGCGCGTGTGCCGCAGCCTGCCGCTGTGTGCCCGGGCGCGAGGCGTGCAGTACCCCCTGGCCCGGTGCCGTATAGGGTAGCACCTCTGTCCACCTGCCTGCCATCCCAGGTCGCTGGAGAAACGGTGTTGCTCTCCAGACGCGGCCACGCTAAGCTACTCAGACTGATGGAGACGTGACGCATAGCATGTGCACTTGTGACAATCCCGTAAGGAGGGTGGCCCGTGCAAATTATCGATGCGATTTCCGCCATTATGCAGCGTGAGGGGATCGAATTCCTCAGCACGTATCCCACCACTCCCCTGATCGACGCGGCAGCGGCCATCGGGATTCGGCCCATTCTGTGTCGGCAAGAGCGTGTGGGCGTGGGGATCGCCGATGGCTTTACGCGTATTACGAATGGCAAGCGCATTGGTGTCTTTGCCATGCAGTATGGTCCAGGGGCGGAGAATGCGTTCCCTGGTGTGGCCACGGCCTATTCCGATTCTGTGCCCATCCTGCTGTTGCCACTGGGGCATCAACGGGATCGCGCCCAGGTGTTTCCGCTGTTTAGCTCGGCGCGCACGTTTGCCTCGGTGACGAAATCGGTCGAAACGCTGAACCAAGCAGAGCAAGTCACAGAAGTCATGCGGCGGGCGTTCAACTTGCTCAAGATGGGACGTCCGGGGCCAGTGATGGTGGAAATTCCGGCGGATGTAGCCCTCGAACATGTCGATGACGCTATCGTCAACGCCTATCGGGTGGTCAAACCCACCTGTGCAGCGGGCAACGCCCAGGATATTGCCGCGGCGGCGCAGGTGCTGTTACAAGCGCGTCGGCCGGTGATCCATGCCGGGCAGGGGGTGTTGTATGCTGAGGCCAGCGATGAGCTGGTGGAACTGGCGGAATTACTGCAGCTTCCTGTGATGACCACCCTGGAAGGCAAGAGTGCCTTTCCCGAGGATCACGCCCTGTCGCTGGGGACAGGTGGGGCAGTGATGACCGGGCCAGTGGTGCACTGCTTGCGTCAGGCGGATGTGGTGTTTGGGATCGGCTGTAGCTTCACCAAGCATGGCATGGCGACCAACATCCCGAGCGGTAAGACCATCATTCACGCCACCAACGACGAACGCGATCTCAACAAAAACTACGCGGCTGACTATCCCATCTTAGGCGACGCGAAGTTGGTGTTGCGGCAGTTCATTGACGCCATCAAAGACCTGGGACCGCAGCGGCGTGTCAACGGCGATACCGCCGCCGAAGTCCTGGAAATCAAGGAAGCCTGGATGCGGGAATGGACCGCCAAGCTCACCTCCAGCGAAGTGCCCATCACGCCGTACCGCGTCCTGTGGGAATTTATGCACACGGTGCACCCGCGTGACGCCATTATCACGCACGATTCCGGCAGTCCACGCGATCAGATCGTGCCGTTCTATCGTGCCACCACGCCGCGCAGTTATATCGGCTGGGGCAAGTCCCATGCCCTGGGCACGGGGCTGGGCCTGATTATGGGCGCCAAGCTGGCGGCGCCCGAGAAATTCTGCGTCAATTTTATGGGCGACGCGGCGTTTGGCATGACCGGCCTGGACTTCGAGACGGCCGTGCGCTGCGGCATTCCCATCACCACGGTGGTCTTCAACAACTCCGCCATGGCCATTGAACAGCATGCCCTGGTCGTCTCGCATGAGCGCTATCGTACCCGCGACATCGGCGGGCATTATGCCGATCTTGGTCGGGCCATGGGGGGTGTGGCGGAGCGCGTGGAGAAGCCAGAGGAGATCGCCCCGGCGATTCAACGCGCCCGGAAGGCCAATGATGACGGCAAAGCCGTGCTGTTGGAGTTTATCACCAGCGAAGAAACGGCTTTTTCGCTCCGACGCGCTCTGTAGACACAATCGACGCACTCCCCCGACTGAAGTCGGGGGACTCTGAGGAAACTGAGAGTCGGTGTCGAGCAGACTCCGTGCCGCTAGGCACGCCGTTCTTGCGGTCATGATACCCCCGGATGCGTGCCAGTCCTGGGCGCTATCGTCTGTCGTTCAATGGCCGTGCCGAGTAGCACGCTGTGCGGCAGACACGACAAGCCGTCAGAACATTGTCGAAGCAAACGTCACCGCCGCAAGGCGCGTATGAGGTAACTCATGAACTCCGTGTGTGTGCTGGCTCCCGATCGCCAAGCACTCGACCCCTGCCATCCTGCGCGGGCGAGGCAGTTGCTGGGCGCTGGCCGTGCCGCCGTGTTGCGGCGCTTCCCCTTCACCATCATCCTGCACGACCGGACGCGCGCCGCGTCCATGGTGCATGCGCACCGCTTGAAGATTGATCCAGGCAGCAAGACGAGCGGGTTGGCCCTCGTGCAAGGCCCGCGCGTCGTCTGGGCGGCCGAGCTGACCCACCGTGGCCAGCGCATCACCGCGGCCTTGCGCAGTCGGTACGCCGTCCGGCATAGTCGGCGGCACCGTCACACCCGCTACCGGCAAGCACGATTTCTCAACCGCACACGCCCTGAAGGCTGGCTGCCTCCGTCGCTTCAGAGTCGTGTCTGCAATGTCATGACGTGGGTCAAGCGCCTGGCGCGCCTGTGCCCGATTACTGCGCTCAGTCAAGAACTGGTGCGCTTCGATATGCAACAGATGCACCACGCGGAAATTCGTGGCGTACAATACCAGCACGGCGAGTTGGCAGGCTATGAAGTGCGCGAGTATCTCTTGGAGAAGTGGGGTCGGGTGTGCGCCTACTGTGGCGCCACAGCTGTCCCCCTGGAAGTCGAGCATATCATGCCGAAGGCGCGCGGCGGTTCCAACCGCGTGAGCAATCTGACGCTGGCCTGTGCCCCGTGCAACCAGCAGAAAGGCGCCCGGAGCGCCGCCGAGTGTGGCTTGCCGCAGGTCCAGGCACAGGCCAGGAGGCCACTGCACGACGCGGCCGCCGTCAATACCACACGCTGGGCGCTCTCCCAGGCGTTACAAGCCACGGGACTCCCCGTGGAGACGGGCACGGGTGGGCGCACAAAATACAACCGGTCGCGGCTGGGCCTCGCTAAATCCCACTGGGGGGACGCGGCGTGCGTCGGGGCCAGCACCCCGGACACGCTGCGTGTGACGGGGATACACCCAGTAAGCATGCGCGCCATGGGCCACGGGACCCGGCAGATGTGCCGCGTCGATGCCCACGGTTTCCCGAAGACCCACCGTGCCCGGCAGAAACACTATGGGGGCATGCAGACCGGAGATATCGTCAAAGCGGTCGTGCCCACCGGGAAGTATGCCGGCACCTGGACCAGCCGCGTCGTCGTCAAGGCGAGCGGGTGGTTTGATCTGGTCATAGACGGCAAGAAGGCGAGCGTGCATCAGAGGCATTGCACGCGGCTGTGGGCTGCCGATGGCTATACGTACACCTTGTCTGCTGGCGCAGACACCGCCGTTTCCTCCCCCCGCTGAAGCGCGGGGTCTCCACAGCGAAAATTTTAGGAGTCGAGACGAATGATGTGGTCCATGCGTTCCCACGTACTCCTCGGCCTGCTGGTCAGCCTCGCGTGTCTGAGCGGTTGCGGCACGCCGGATGTCGAGCCCCCCGTCACCCCACGCTCACCTGAGGAGTGGTTCCAACGTGGGGTGACCAACTTGACGAACAATACTTTTGACCGAGCGGTTGCCGATTTTACCGAGGTGTTACGCCTCACGCCGGATCGGGTGGAGGCCTATCATAATCGTGGGGAAGCCTATCGCCTGCTCGGGGAGTTTGACCACGCGCTGGCCGATTATACACAGGCCTTGACACGCAATCCGCGCTATGCGAAGGCCTACTACGCACGCGGGGTCGTGCACAGTTACAAGGGTGCCTATGACGAGGCCTTGGCCGATTATACGCAGGCCCTGGCCTTGGATCAGCAGTTGCCGGAAGCCTACGTCAGCCGAGGGATTGCCTATGATCGTGGCAAGCGGGACACGGACCGCGCCATCGCGGATTTCAACCAGGCGCTGATTCTCGATCCGCACCGGGCGGACGCCTACATGAATCGGGGGATTGCGTATAAAAACAAACGGGATTATCCCCGCGCGCTGGCCGATTACGATCGCGCCATTGCCCTCAATCCGCAGTACGCGGCAGCCTATGTGAATCGCGGAGTGGCGTATGATGAGAAAGGGGAGCTGGACCGCGCTATTGCCGATTACGACCGCGCCTTGCAGGCGCAGGCCAATCTCCCGGAAGCGTATGTCAACCGTGGCGCGGCCTATCACCGCAAAGGGGCGTTTGATCGCGCCATTGCCGATTACACGCAGGCCATTACCCTCAACCCCAAGCTCGCACCAGCGTACTATAATCGTGGCACGTCGTATCAGCGCAAGGGCGATCCGGGGCGCGCCATCGCCGACTATACGCAGGCTATTACCCTGAACCCGCGCTACGTCGAGGCGTATACGGATCGCGGCCAGCTGTATAGTGAACAGCGCGACTATGATCGGGCCATCGACGATTTGACGCAGGCCCTCAGCCTCAATCCCAATCATGCGGTGGCTTCGCATCACCGGGCGGTGGCCTGGTTTGTGAAACGCGATTACACGCGGGCCTGGGCGGACGTCAAACGTTTCCAACAAGCGGGCGGCAAGCCCGATCCGCAGTTCATTCGTGATCTCCGCCGTGCCTCTGGCCGTACGAGTTAGGGCATCACACGTCCGCGTGGCGAGCGCCTGGCCCACAGCGCCAGGCCTCCCAAGAGACAAAGTACGCCCGCGGCGATACGGCGTATCCAGGTTGCCGCCGCGGTGCGTGCCAGGCATTCGCCCCCCCGTCTTGTCGCCCATTGCGCCGAGGGCGGCGCGCACAAAGGCACTGGCCCTCTCTGTCAAGACACCTCCGAGCGTTGGACGGACACCGGAGGACGCTACCGCTCCAGCCACAACGCGGCAATACGTTTACCGATGAGCAAGCCACTCCCGTAGAGGAGCTTGGCGCCCAGCGGGCTTAGCGGGCTGGTACCGCCCCTACACACCAGGACCGCGCCGACTTCGTCACCGGTCAGTACCACCGGAACGTTGATCGTTGTAGGCGCCCGCATGGCATGGATGCGCTCCGGCAGTGCATGGGGTAGGGCACGCTTACCGAGGAAGACCAGGGCCTGCAGCGCTTGATTTGGGGTGGAGGGTGCCGACGTGGCCGTGCACGGCCACGTCGGTGCGCCACGCTTCGATCTGCGGTGTGGCGGGAAACACCGCTGCACGCGTGCGCATGGTGTGGAACTGGAGACGCCGGATCATCCATTCCAGAGAGGAGCGCTCCGTGTGGAGGGAATAGTGCTGGAGACGGAGGCAATGCCAGACTTCTTCGGGGAGCGTGGGCTGTTGACTCTACTATGTCTTAGGTATAATATATTTTCGCATGATACCCTGAGTGTGTTCAGTGTATCGAGTAGACACCATGCCCTGATAACATGGCACCTATCCTGTTGATCAGGCTCCGCTGCGCTCTGCCTGATAACCACGGAGTGGACTCGACCCGGTCACCCCGGCGTTCGGCTCTTTCTTCTGGACGGTAGGCCCCCGAGACAAGTTGTTGCTGAAATTCATGAGCTAAGGAAGAGCAGGCATGCTTATTATTCGTGACGCTCAAATCAAGGCTTTCGAACAGATTGCGGTTGACAACTACATCATTGAACTGGCGATTCACTGTCGTGCATTCTCACCGCGTTTGTGTAAAACCTTACGTGACGATCAGTTGCAAGTCGCGCTCCGGCAGGGTGTGCAGTACGCTGAAGCACATGGCTTCACCCAGCGCGGACCGGTGCGGTTCTACATTGACATGATGATCCTTTTTGGCAGCGGCTTTGACAGCGATCCCCAATACCCCTGGGCGACAGAGATCCTGGCCAGGAAAGATGACCTGAGCCAGATGGACCGAGCCGAGGCCCTACACGCCCACACCCAAACCTATCTGACGCAGGTGGACGGAGCAGACAATGTCCATACGCTCAAAGCGCTGGCGGATCTGGCGGCGCTCTGCCGTCATGGCGTGACGCTCCACCCCGAAAGCTTTGAGCAGGACACACTGCGCCTCATGGCGGAGATGCATCCGCGCAAGGTCGCAGAAACCGGCCAGGCAGCGCTCCGGCGGCTGATCGCCGACGGGACGGCGAAGGGGCAGGAACGCTATGGGTTTCGGGCAGTGCGCTCGCTCGGGCTCATGGTAGTATTGATGTTCGCCTTCGGCCATCATTTCGATGCTGACCCTTTATTTCTTTGGATTACACAGACACTGAGCTAAGAGGATCAAGCCGGCACGGACATCACCGCGGAAAAGCTGGAGCGCCGCGCCCTGGTTTGGCTCGACGCGGTGCTACGTAATGCGGAGGAGGACATTTAAATGGGTGCCCGCAATACGCCTAGCCCGCCATCATCGGATAAATGTGCAGCCGATCCGATCAAGAAAACCACGACCGAGTGTCCGAAATGCTGGACCGATGACTTCGAGAAGAACATCTCGGTCAATTCCTACGGGCGTTATTTTAAGAAATACAAAACAGACGGGACTGAATACAGCTACAACTTCCCCAAGAAATACAAGATTCTTGCGCCGGTCAAAACCGGCAACAAGATCACGGTGGAAGTCCGGTTTAAGGATGAGGCTCAGATCGGGGTCAGTGCTGCCGACGCGACAGCGGGTAAAACCAAGCTGGAAAACGGCGTCAATACCCATTGGAACAGCAAATTCACGCTTGAGGCCGACGATCCTGAGTGCGGGAAAAAATCGTTCAGTGTTGAATACAAGATTGTCTTGGTCAATTACTGAGAGGATTACACCATTAGAATCCATAAAACTTATCCAAGGGAAGGTTTGCGCGGCAACATCATGAATGTAGCGAAATCAACCTCCGACTGGACATATGCCCATGAATTCGCTCACTGCACTGGCCTGCCCGACGAGTATTCCTACTCAACTGACACGGAGCAGATAAAGTATATCAAGCCGGATGGCACCTTGGACGCCGCCATCTCCGCCCCATCGGGCGGCAAATCCAAGACCGCCGCCGATGCGACGATCATGTCCGCTGTTGACAATACCACGACGCTGGAACGTCATGCCTGGAATATCGCGATCGAAGTCCAGGAACTACTACGGGCGAAGCTCGGACGAGCCATAAAGTGCACCATAAAATAGCCGTAGGCCTGTTCGCGTTGTTGTCGGCCTGCACTGCCATAAAGGACACTCCAATGACGAACCCATTGCTCACTATTACGGCCAAATGTAGGGGGAACGATCCATGCCTGTTTGAGGGGCAGGATCTGTTTCTAGACATTCGCATTACCAATAATCACAGGAGTGAGCTAGGGTTTCCGCTCACCTATCTTCAGAAAACCGGGCCGGTTATCAGATTGATCGACACGCACACCAAGGCGGACACCTATCTGAAGACTAATCTTGCCGATTTTGATCTGCAGGAGAAGTTCACCCTGATTCATCCGGGGAAAGCGGTGGTCGTAGAATGGATTATCAGCAGCGACGAGCTTCGACAGTTTGCTGGGCCTTATGTGGACTTGTCTGCAGAAATCACCGTGAAGACGGGGATACAGGTGAGCGGGAAGCAAGTTGATTTTCGCGGTGCCGACACACTGAGGATTGTCAGCAAAGACAAGCCGTGAGTAAAAACTGGGATTGGACTCGCATAACCCTGCGTTCCGCTGGCAGAGTTCGCGCCTAATCACGCAGTGGCACGGCCGGGCCACTGCCATGCCCAAGCACACAGCCAGTGCCCCAGCACCACACGGGTACTCCAGCACGCTGGCCGTGCTCAGACAGAAAAAAACCGAGAACAGGCGCCCAGAACCACGCCAGACCCCGCCGAACAAGCGCATGCAGGCGACGGCTTCCAGCGTCCGCTCGTACCTCGCTCCCGCTTTCAGCCACGCCTGATCAACGCCGCGCGTCAGGCGCGGGCCACACAGGACACATGCCCGCCCGCCAGAAAACGGCCGCTGTGGCCCGTCGCCTGCACGCGCTGCTTAGGCGCCGCGCCCTCGCCGCCGCGGGCCGCCTGCTTGGCCGGGGGCGGGAGACCGGGCCGGGGGGTGTGGCCGGGGGGCGTGCGGTTCCCTGGCGTGGGGGTTCCCCTGGCTTGGCCCGCTCGTCGCGGGACGGGGGGTGTTTCCGCGTAGCGGGGGGGGGTCCCGCGCCTGCGGCGCCTAACGCCGGGGTGACCGGCGTTGGACGTCTATCGCTACGGGATGCGGTGATAGAGCAAACGTCAAGGGGAAGCATCCTGCAACCATGAGAGGAATGGCTATGCCGCTGATTCAGGTCAAAATCATTGAAGGCGTGTTTTCGTCGGCGCAGAAACAGGAAATGGTGAAAAAACTCACCGACGCGATGGTGTCTATCGAAGGGGGGAACATGCGCCAGGTGACGTGGTGCATCGCGGAAGAGGTGAAAAGTGGGGATTGGGGCATTGCCGGCAATCCCTTGACCACCGGCGATGTGAAAGCCCTCGCCGCAGGGGGGGCCAAAGGCTAGCGCCTGTGCTCATCCTCTCCGCCCAGTGCGCCATGCGTCCACTGGACGGAGGTTGCCTGCCAAGCAGGCCGTGCCGCAGAGCGCGGGAGAGCGTGCCTGGCACAAGGGGTCCTGCATCGGAGTGGGCGTGGCATGCGTCCGTCCCCCCAGTACGCCCTGCCGTGGAGGTGGGGACACGGTGGCACGCAGCACGAGCCACTGCTCGGAGGGCCAGTCACACAGAGTCGGGTGGTCCGGCGGCTGGCCGTGAGAGACGGGTGGCGAGATGGCATCCGGTATCAGTCCCGCCGTCCAACCAGGGCTTGCACCTGACTGCCTCCAGCGTCCGCTCCTACGTCGCTCCCGCTTCCGGCAGCAGGTGAAGCCTAGCGTTCGGCTTCCACTTTGCGGCATTCCTCGTCACCTGTTATCATGTGTCGATATGGACTTCGAGATCCTTGGAGAGATCACCCATATCGAAACGATTGCCAGCGGCAGCGGGGTGAGAGACCGTGCCCGTTTACGCAGGTACTACGGCGCAGGCCGATGGCGAAAGCTCAAGGGGAGGGCGCACGTCCGCCTGCGTGATGGGACCATACGTCTCGCCGAAGTCCACTGGTATGAAGCGCATGGCGTTGGCAAGAAAGAGCCGAAACTTAAACTCCCCTTTCTGGACACCGTATGAGCCCAACAACTCCGACACTCCAGTTTGCGCTGTGCCTCGATAATGCGGGCTATCCCGCGTCCCTTGCAGTGGGCAAAGTCTACCGCGTGATCCCTGATCAGGAGGCCACGGCCCACGGCTATCTCCGCGTCATTGATGAGAGTGGAGAAGACTATGCTTTTACCGTCGAGCGCTTTCACCTGCTAGATTTGCCGCTGACTGTCGGGCAAACGTTAGGGGCTACCGCCACGAGGTAGCCCCACGAGGTAGCCCCACGCGCTCAGCACATGGTCACGGGGAGGCCAAGCCCGGTGCCGCGTGCCGAGGCTGTCGGACCGCTCAGCCGAACCACGCGCCGGAGCCGACCGCCCCCAGCGTAGTGTATTAAAATGTGGGGACAGATTTATTTTCAAGTACACAGGTAGAATTCAAGCCCACAGGCCTGCCGACACCGAAGCAATGTCCCGCGGATGCCCCGCATGACAGAGTCATCAAGGCGTTTGAACGTTGAGGCTTCCGGCTTGTGTGGGTAGACAACTCCATTGTGATGGTCCGAGCAAATCCTGACGGCACGTGGACACCGCTGCCCATGCCCAACCAGCGCCGACTTCAAGGGTCAACCTTACGGACCATCTTGACGCAAGCAGGGATATCCCGAGACGCATTTCTGGTCGCCTATGAAGAGGTCTGAGATACATCCCTGTGCATGTTAGAGCCAGCATCTGTACAGGCTTGGTCGCTGTCATGGGCCGAATACGGCACGAGAGCCGACCACCAACAACGTCCGCTACACTCCCGCTGTTGGCGGCGACTCAGCACGGGCGTGAGGCACCAATGGTCACCTCGCGGCAGATTGCCTATGACCATCATCAATGTACTCCTCTGTCTCTTGATGTCCTCCGCGAATCTTGCTTTCGCTCCAGAGCCATCGCTCGAACCCAATCAGCCTCCGCCAGAATCCGGAGCACTGCAGATTCTACTATCTGATCTACCGAAAAGTGTAGCACTCGGCCAGTATCAACTCACAGTGCGGAAACCCGAGGACCGTGAAGACAACTACCTCGGCGGTTCTGGCGGGCCCGTGCTTGACCTCATCGTCGCCGGGCCAAGTTTCACAGTACCTCAGGTCACGGCAATACAAGTGATCTGGCTCTCCGCGAAGGATCTAGGAGCCAATCCTCCCGAGTTTTCCCTCTGCAGCAAAACAGGCGTCTCCAGGCCGGTGCGCTGCAGGCTCAAGGCAAAGACGTAGCAATACTGCATGAGCGACTGCCAAGACTACGAAATAGCAGAAGATGGCATTCCGACAATTGGTCCACCGAGAACGGCCATCCCATGCGCATAGCGCCATACGAGTTGATGCCTCACCAGCCAATCGAGCGGACGCTTCCGTGCTGCGCCCTGTACCGTGGCAGGAATGTCCCTCCTTCTATGAGTACGGTTCATGGTCATGGCGTATGCATCTATAAAAATAATGCATTACATCAAACTTCCTGATACCAGCCCTATATGCCTGTCAAAAAGAGGTTTATGAGAGCAGGGGATTGACACGACGCTGGTCTGAGCGCACAATAATTTCCTATCAGCGCGCCACGGTGTAGACCCGTGGCAGGCTATGTGAGACCACTGGCAGGGTATTCTCGTCGCACCGTACATCTTCTTGTAGGAGGTGGTATTATGGCTAGCGAAGATCTTGCGTTAATGGCGCACCTGATGCGCCGCGCTGGCTTTGGCGCCAGTCGCGAAGAACTGGAAGCGCGCACCGCCAGAGGCTATGACGCCACGGTAGAGGAGTTGGTCAACCCCGACGCCGACCCCGTGGACCGCTACGATTTCCTCAGATATCACCCTGGATTCTGGAAGCCCATCACCTCCCCAGGCATGGGGAGCGCCGCATGGTTCCATACTATGCTCAATACCAAACGACCCCTCGAAGAAAAAATGGTCCTCTTCTGGCACCAGGTGTTTGCCACCGGCCAGTCGAAGATTGACCACTGGCATGAACTCATTGCTCAGGCCGATATGCTGCGGGAAAGAGGCATGGGCAACTACCGTGAGCTCCTGGTCGCCCTAGCCAAAAATCCCGCGATGATCTACTGGCTCGATAACTGCGACAACCACAGCTATGCGGTCAACGAAAACTGGGGCCGTGAACTGCTCGAATTGTTCAGCATGGGGGTGGGGAACTACTCGGAGACGGATGTGCGGGAAGCCTCGCGCGCCTTCACCGGCTGGACCATCGCCCAGGCGCCGCCACGCGGATACTACAACCGCTGGGATTGGGAATTCGAGTACATCGAAGAAGATCACGATGACGGCGAAAAAACCTTCCTCGGGCATACCGGCAACTTTGATGGCGAGGACATCATTGACCTCATCGTGCAGCAGCCGGCTTGTCACCGTTTTATTGCCCGCCATCTGTATAACTTCTTTGTGGCGGATGAAGCGCAAGTCCCGGCCTGGCAGACCACGCCACCGCGTGATCCAGAGGCCATTGACACGCTCGCCAAAACCTTCGTGGACTCGCACTACGACCTACGTGCGGTGCTGCGGGTGTTGTTCCGCTCCGACTTCTTCAAGAATGCCCGTTTTGCCAAAATCAAGAGCCCCGCAGAAGTTGTCGTCAGCATCATGCGTCTGGCTGGCGGCGATGAGTTCCCCGCCCCGGGGATTGGCAATCGTGCCAAGCAGCCGACTTATATGGGCCAGGAGTTGCTCAATCCGCCCAGCGTCGAAGGCTGGCACACGGGTGCGGAGTGGATCAACAGCGGCACACTGATGAAACGCGTCAACTTCGCGGCGGGCATGCTGGGCGATCTCAGTCGTCCGGGTATGCAATCCATCGTCAGTCGCCTCAAAGCGCAGGGCGATCTGTCACCGGAGCAGTTCGTGGACGGCTGCCTGGATCTGCTCGGTCCCATGGAAGTGCTGCCGGAAACGCGCCAGAACCTGGTCGAGCACGCCAGGGCCGGTGGTCCCTTACACTGGGGCACGGGCAATGGCACGAGTCCCGCGGCGGCACGGGTCGGAGAAATGCTGCAACTGATTGCCTCGGTGCGAGAATTCCAATATTGCTAACGCTGGATGTCTGGAAGGAGAAGACCATGGCAACGACAGACAAACCGCCAGTAGTGGTCGTGCTCCAGCTCTCGGGCGGGAACGACTACATGAACACCGTGGTGCCCTACAACAACCCCTTGTACCGGGACTATCGCCCGGTCGTCGGGCTGCCGGAAGAGCAAATCCGGCCGCTGGATAGCCAGGTCGGGCTGCATCCCAGTATGGGGCCCATCCATGAGATGTACCAGCAGGGCAAGGTGGCCATCGTGCACGGTGTGGGCTACCCCAACTCGGTGCGCTCGCACTTCCGCTCCATGGACATCTGGCACACCTGCGAGCCGGAAACCACCGGCACGGAGGGCTGGCTGGGCCTGGCGACCCGCGCCCTTGACCCGCTCAAAGAAAATATCGTCACCGCGGTGAGCTTTGGCCCCAGCATGTTTCGGGCCCTGGTGGCGCCGGGCGTCCCGGTGGCGTGCGTCGATGATCTGGAGACCTATGGACTCCTCACCGGCATTACGCCGACGCAGCAGCGGGCCAAAATTTTGGAAAAATTTGCGCAAAATTATGCCCCGATCCTCGGTGCTGACCCGGTAACTCACCTTACGCGGAGCCCTGTACGGGGGTGAGGGCCCGTAAAGTGGCGAAAGCGGAGCGGAGGGCATTGAGGTAGAGTTTGGACTTTAGGGCAAAATGATGAAGCTTGGTCCTCATTTTCAGCCGCTCTAGTT
>SXND01000210.1 GCA_005777235.1 Pseudomonadota bacterium | reverse complement strand
CCTTCATCACACGCCTTCATTATCCGCTGACGTAAATCCAATGATATCGATGCTACCATCCACAACGCCCTCCTACAGCGTGCCCCCTTTATACCATACCCGGCCATAAAACAGTATGTAAATTATGAAAATGCTCTAGCCTGAGCGAACGCCATACCCAAGAGCCGTTCACCGTCGAAGATGCGGCGTTGTTCAAAACGATGGCCGACCAAACAGCCGCCAAACTCCTCAATCTCCAACTGTTGCAGCGTGTCGTGCACGCCAAACAGATGGAAACCTGGCAGACGCTGTCGGTGTTCTTTGTCCATGACCTGAAAAATTTGGCGGCAAAACTTTCATTGATGGTACAAAATCTCCCTTTATATTACGACAATCCGGCATTTCGTGATGATGCCTTGCAGGTGATTGCCAGTAGCGTGGAAAAAATGAACGCGATGTGCGGACGCCTGTCGCTGGTGGGTCGTGAGCTGGACTTGCAGTACACGGCGGTGGCTCTCAATGAACTCGTCCGCACCACTGTGGCTGACTTGCATGGCTCGCTGCATGCGACCTTGACCTATGTGCCCGGCCCAGAGATGGTCCTGTGGATTGATCCTGAGCAAATCCGCAAAGTGTTGGAAAACCTCTTACTCAATGCGCACGAAGCCATGGACACGCCGGGGTGTATCCGTATCGAAACCGCGCAACAAGAGCGCTGGGCGGTTCTCACCGTGAGCGACAACGGCCGAGGTATGACGCGTACATTTATGGAACGTTCGCTGTTTCGTCCCTTGCACACGACAAAAAGTCAGGGACTGGGTATCGGCTTGTTCCATAGTCGCACGATTGTGGAAGCCCATCACGGACGTATTGACGTGGAGAGTACAGAAGGCCAAGGCAGTACCTTTCGTGTGTACTTGCCAGTGAAGGGGTAAGGACCGCGTGACCAAACCAACGCTGCTCATTGTGGATGACGATGCCGAAATCCGAGCGCAGATGAAGTGGGCCTTCACGCAGGAGTATCACGTCTGCGTAGCGGAAGATCGGCGCAGTGCCCTGGCGATGCTCACAGCAGAGCATCCGGCGGTCATCACTCTGGATTTAGGCTTACCGCCTGATCCGCGTGGGGTAGAAGAGGGCATCCAGACGCTGAGTGCGATTCTCCAACAGGATGCGGGGGCCAAGGTCATTGTCATTACCGGGCGCGAAGAACACGTCCATGCCATGACGGCCATTGGCCAAGGGGCGTACGATTTTTTACGCAAACCCATCCAGGTAGACGAGCTCAAAGTCATCATCCGCCGGGCTTTCTATGTCTATCAGCTTGAGTACGAGCACCGTGCCTTGCAACGACATCTCGGGCAGGTATCCTCTAGCGACATGCTGGGGACCAGTCCCCCGATGCAAGCAGTGTTTGAGACTATCCGTCAGGTTGCTGCCAGTGATGCCCCGGTCCTCATTGTGGGAGAAAGCGGCACGGGGAAGGAGCTCGTGGCGCGGGCGATTCATCACGCGAGCGCACGGCGCAATGGTCCGTTTCATGTCATCAATTGCGGTGCCATCCCTGAGGCGTTATTGGAGAGCGAACTTTTTGGCCATGAAAAAGGCTCCTTTACGGGAGCCCATGCACAGCGCACAGGACGCATTGAGTTGGCGGAAGGGGGAACCCTTGTCTTGGATGAGATTGGCGATTTCCCCTTAGCGCTCCAGGTAAAATTGCTGCGTTTTCTCCAGCAGCACGCAATGGAACGTGTTGGCGGTCGACACACCCTCAAAATTGATGCACGCGTCCTTGCCGCTACCAATAAAGATTTGCAACTCGCCATGCGCGAGGGGCTGTTTCGCGAAGATCTGTATTTTCGCCTGGCCGTTGTCAACATTACGCTGCCCCCGTTACGCGAGCGCGGGGACGATATGCTTTTACTGGCCAACGCCCTCTTGCAACGCTATGCGGCTGCGCAGCAAAAGAAAGTCGTGGGTTTTAGCCGTCAGGCTCTAGCGGTGATGCAGCGCTATCCCTGGCCTGGCAACATCCGCGAATTGGAAAACCGCATCCAACGCGCCATAATTATGACGCAGGGTACCAGGCTGACGCCGGAAGATTTGGAACTCGCCTCTCCGGCATTACGCTATGAGGGGCACACCCTGAAGGAAGCCCGTGAGGCGCTGGAGAAAGATTTGATTCAGAAAACTCTGGCGAAAAACAAAGGGAACATCACCAGGACTGCGCTGGAATTAGGCGTCAGTCGTCCGACCTTGCACGAACTCCTGACCCGCTATAGCATAGAACGCTAACGCCTCCCACCCCTGCCGTCTACCGCGTCTTACCAAGAGCCGGTGTGAGCCTCCCCTCCACCGGCTCTTGGCATGTGTCGGCCCCTCATACTGTCTGTCGTTAGGGCACGTCGAGCCCGACGATCTCAAAACACTCGAGATGCGGAGCCCCGAGCACCATACCTTTGGGGAGAGGTTCGCCACGATGGGCTTGCACAAAACTCTCCGATTCTGTCCAAGCAATAAAAGCCTCTTTGGAAGCCCAGGTGGAATGCGAGGCATAGTGCATCGTCCCGTCATGGGTCTCCCTACGCAGCAGTTGGAACGACTCAAAGCCCGGCGTGCCCTCTAAGAACGTCCGCCGCCGCTGCCAGCGTTCTTCAAACAACCTCGCTTGCTCGGCAGCAATCTGAAAATTGTTCATGGCAATGTAGCGCATATGCTCCTGCTTTCTAGAAACGATAGCCTGCACGGTGTCAAGTGCTGTTCAGGCTTCACGGCGTTCCAACAGTTGTAGTAATACCCCATGGGTGGCACGCGGACTCACGAAGACCAGACGTTGTCCTGCAGCACCCGTGGCGCTATTGATGCGCGCCCCCTGCGCTTGCAAGGTGGCAATGGCGTCATCTAAGTTCTCAACCTCAAGCGCTAAGAGATACAGCCCACCACCTTGCCCCTGCTTCGCGAGGAACGACGCCACGGGCCCTTGCGCCGCGAGCGGCGTGATCAGCTCGAGCTGGGCATCACCAATCTGGAGCAAGGCATTGCGAATCCCCAGCGAGGGAACCTCCCCGCCGCCAACGTGTTCGAGCCCAAAATTCTGTTGGTACGTCTCAAGCGCGGCCTGGAGGTCTTGCACCGCAATCACGACGTGATCGATGCGTTTTGCTTTCATTGCTCTGCTTTCTCATGGTAGGATAGACTGTCGTGCGCAGCCTCTGTCCTGCACTGCCCTGCCAGCGAGGGCTCCCATGCCTCGTCAGTCTACCCACAGACCGGGGGTTATAACAGAGAACGACTCCGCAACGCAACCAACTGGGCAGACGCCAGCGGTGCAGCGAGGCGAGCGCCAGCGATGTTGGTACCCACACCGGTGGGGCAGGCGCGTGCCTGTAGCGGCTTGACGGCGTGTGCGATCGAGGCTGGGCCTCGTCCCTCGTCGTACGGGGAGAACGATACGTGCCGTGGCAACTCTTGGCACATCATACACCTAGGTGTACTGAACGTTATGATATACACACCAGCAGATCCAGACACTGTACAACGCCTTTTATACGAGCGCGTGGCGACGGAACTCTCTCTCCGGCGGGAGCAAGTGCAACGCACTGCAGAACTCTTGCGTGACGAGGCCACGGTCCCTTTCATTGCCCGCTATCGCAAAGAGGCCACCGGCAATCTGGACGAAGAACAGATCCGCCAGATTGCTGAGCTCCATAAGTACTACGAAGAACTCGAACAGCGCCGTGCAACCATTGTACACGCGCTGACGGAACAGGGGAAGCTTACCGAAGCCCTGCATGAGCAGATCGTCAGGTGCGTGAATAAAGTTGAGCTCGAAGACCTATACTTGCCTTTCCGTCCCAAGCGTCAAACCAAAGCCAGCGTGGCGATGGAGCGCGGCTTGGAGCCGCTTGCCCGCCTCCTGTGGGAACAACAACCGTCGGCCCAGAGTGTGCTCGAACTCGCTACCAACCTCGTGGACGCGGAGAAAGGCGTGGCGACTGCGGAAGAGGCCCTCGAAGGGGCTGGACATATCATCGCGGAATGGATTGCGGAGCGCGCCGATGTCCGCCAAGTGCTGCGCAGCCTGATGTTGGCCGAAGGCCGGATACGCGTGAAAGTCGTGCCTGGGAAGCAAGAACAGAAGACCAAGTTCCAGGATTATTATGATTTTCAGGAAGCCGTGGCGACCATCCCATCCCACCGTATCTTAGCCATCCTCCGCGGGGTACGTGAAGAGGTGCTGTCGATGAGTATTGACATCGACCCCGTCAAAGCCCTGAGCTTGGTGCAAAGCCGGGTGATCCAGGAGACGGAGACGCCGTATGCGCCCTACCTCCGGACGTATAGTGAGGATGCCTATCACCGCTTGCTGATCCCCTCGTTGCAGACGGAAATGCGGCGCACGTTAAAAGAACGGGCGGATGCCGATGCCATCTCCGTGTTTCAGGGAAATTTGCGCAATCTCCTCATGGCCCCACCGCTTGGCACCTACGGTGTCCTCGGCGTCGATCCAGGGTTGCGCACGGGTTGTAAACTGGCCGTCGTCGATGACACGGGCCAAATGCTCGAACATGCAACGATCTATCCCCTTGTCCCGCGTCAAGACACCGCTGGGGCGGAGCAGGTCTTGCAGGGCTTGTTACAACGCTATACGCTCCGCGCCATTGCCATTGGCAACGGCACTGGCTCGCGGGAAACGGAAGCCTTTGTGCGCCAGTTTCTCCAGCAACACGCCCCAGAGATGCTGTGTGTCGTGGTGAATGAAGCGGGGGCCTCGGTCTACTCCGCCTCCAAACTCGCCCGGCAAGAATTTCCCGATCTCGACGTGACCATCCGAGGCGCGGTGTCTATTGCGCGGCGCTTGCAAGATCCCCTCGCAGAACTGGTCAAGATTGACCCTAAATCGATTGGCGTCGGACAATATCAGCACGACGTGGATCAAAAACGTCTGCGGCGTAGTCTGGAAGATGTGGTCGAGTCGTGTGTCAACCATGTCGGGGTCGATGTGAATACCGCCTCGGCGGAACTCCTGCAGTATGTCTCCGGGCTGACCATGCGGCAGGCGCAGAATCTCGTGGCCTACCGTAACACCCATGGGCGTTTAACCAATCGTCAGCAATTGTTAGCGATTGACGGCGTTGGCGATAAAACCTTTCAGCAAGCTGCGGGCTTTTTACGCATTAAAGACGGCGGGGAAATCCTCGACAACACGGCGGTGCATCCCGAAACCTACACCGTGGTGGAGCAGATGGCCGCGTCCTTGGCGGTTCCGGTGGCGACGCTCGTAGCGAACGGTGAGCTGATCAACAGTCTGGAGCTTGCGCAGTTTGCCACCGAGCAGGTGGGAGCGTTCACCCTCCAGGATATCCGCGAGGAATTATTGAAGCCTGGGCGTGATCCCCGGGCGCAGTTCGTGACGCCGCACTTCCGGGCCGATGTCACCACGCTGCAACATCTGCAAGCCGGGATGGTCCTCGAAGGCATGGTGAGTAACGTGACGAATTTTGGGGCCTTTGTGGACCTTGGTGTGCATCAAGATGGCCTGGTGCATATCTCGGAGTTGTCCCAGCGTTATGTGCGTGATCCGCGGGAGATTGTCCAGGTTGGGCAGGTGGTGCAGGTGCGCGTCCTCAGTGTCGATGTGGGGCTGCAACGTATCTCCCTGTCGATGAAAGCCGTGCACACGGCCACGCCGCACGATGTCCAGCAGGCCACGCCGCAGGCCGGGGCACCGCGTCATGAGGCCAGGGCGTCACAACTGGACGTTGGGACACGCGAGCCTGTCGCGCCGGCACGGCGGCGACGGAAAAAAAGTGCGCCGGCTCCGAGAACATCTACCGACTCATCACCAGTCCTTGAAACGGATATGGCGGACATGTTACGTGCCTTGCAGGCGCGTTTCCAAAGTGCGTGACCATCCTGCGCAGGCTGATACCTGCCCTGGTTACCAGCGGAGATTTCCATGCCAGAGAGCTATATTCAAGACCTCTTTGCCGAGCGCATTGGCGGCAGGAATTACGGAAAAGGCACGGTGGTCTATAAGTTTGAAAAAATTCGACGGGCGCGTGAGGCCGCTGTGCACGCGCGTCCAGAGGTGCCGTTGATCGACCTCGGGGTTGGCGAACCTGATGGCATGGCCTATCCCGGTGTGGTCAACGCGCTCGGTGAACAGGCTGCCATGCTCGAAAATCGCGGCTATTCCGACAATGGCCTGCCTGAGTTCGATGAGGCAGTGGCACGCTATATGGCCCAGGTCTATGGTGTGGAGGGCCTCGACCCGGTGACGGAGATCAACCACACCGTTGGGGCGAAAAATGCGCTCGCGTTCTTGCCGACGTGTTTTATTAATGCAGGGGATGCGGTCATCATGACCTCCCCGGGCTATCCTGTCCTCGGCACCCATGCACGCTGGTATGGTGGCGAGGTCTATACCCTGCCTTTGCTGGAAGAGCGTCACTACCTGCCGGATCTCCGCAGCCTTACCGAGGCGCAATTAGCCCGTGCCAAAGTGCTGTTGCTCAATTATCCCAACAATCCCACCGGCGCCGTGGCCACGCGTGACTTCTTTACCGAGGTCGTGGCCTTTGCCCAGCAGCATCGCTTGCTCGTGGTGCAAGATGCCGCCTATGCCGCGCTGGTGTACGAAGGGACACCGCTGAGCTTCCTCTCCATCCCCGGTGCCAAGGAGGTCGGGGTGGAGATTCACAGCATGTCCAAAGCCTTTAACATGACGGGATGGCGCCTGGCCTGGATCTGCGGCAACGGGCTGGCGGTGCAGGCCTTTGCCGACGTCAAGGACAATTTTGACTCTGGACAGTTCAAGGCGATTCAAAAAGCGGCCATGTATGCCTTGCAGCATCCGGAGATGACTGGAGAAATTGCCGCCAAATATAGTCGTCGCCTCGGCCTGTTGTCGCAGACGCTCAATGCTGTGGGGTTTCAGGCCACGAAGCCCGCGGCAGCATTTTTCCTCTACGTGCGGGCGCCCCGTGGCATTGTCGGGGGGCAGCGTTTTGAGACGGGCGAAGATTTCTGCCAGTATCTTATCCGCGAGAAACTCATCTGTACGGTCCCCTGGGACGACGCTGGGCCGTACATCCGGCTGTCCGTCACCTTCGAGGCCCCGTCTCTGGAGGAGGAACAGCGCGTCGTGGCAGAGATTGGTCGTCGCCTGTCGGACGTCCAGTTTGAATTTTAGGCGGCTCAGATCCACCACAGCCGCTACCAGATGTCGCCAGTAGTGCTCCATCCAGAGCGCGCAGCGTTGAGTGGGGCTGGGCAGCACGCGTTGCTGCCCAGCCGCCACAGGTTGTAGGTTGTGCTTCTTTCACCGACGTGCTAGACTCATCGCATGAGTTATCGGACAGTAGAAATACGTTGGATCCCAAAAACAGCCGCGGAATGGCGTGTCTTTACGGCGTCGCGCAAGGAAGCGGCGCGTCTGTGGAGTGATCTCGTCACGCGGCATCATCGCCTACGTCGTCGGGCCCTCACGTGGCCCAGTAAAGCCCGGTGGGAGCGCTGGGGCAAAGGACGCTATCCGGGCCTCAGCGCCCAAAGTACCCAACAACTCATTGGCGAGTTCTGTGAGGCCGTCCACTCGGCACGCCAGCTCCGCACCACAGGGCATGCAGACGCACGCTATCCCTGGAAAAAACCGCGCTACCACGACGTAGTCTACACCAATCAAGATGCCCGGGTGCGGAATGGGTGCTTACTCCTGCCACATGGCACCAGTGGACGGCTGCGTCTCCTCCTCCCCAGGGCCTTACCTGGGCGCTTGATGGAAGTCCGGCTCAGTCTGGCGACCGTGCGCTTGATCTGCGAGATGGAAGAGGTTCCCAGGCCACAGCAGCGGGTCATTGGCGTGGATCTGGGCGTCAATACCCTCATCGCAGCCACCGATGGCGACAAAGCCCTCTTGATCAGTGGCCGTGCGGTGAAGGCGACCGTGCAATACCGTAACAAACGCCTCGCCTCGTGTCGCCAGGCCCAAAGCACCAAGACGCAAGGCTCGCGGCGTTGGCAGCGGTTGCAGCGGCGCCGGGCGAAAATGCTGGCGCAGACGCATCGCCGTGTGCGCGATCTGCTGCACCACGCCACACGCCAGGTGGCGGAGGCGTTCCCGGGCGCCACCTGTTACGTTGGGAAGCCGTTTTATGACGCGGCAGAGCACAGTGGACGACGCCACGCCCACCAGGTGAGCAGTGCCTGTCATGCTCAGCTGATCGGCCACTTGGACTACAAAACCTGTGGCGCCATCCAGGTGGATGAACAGTACACCTCGCAAACGTGTCCCGTATGCGGGGAACGGAACAAGGGACGACGCACGTATCGCTGTCGCCAGTGTGGTCTAACCGCGCCGCGTGATGTGATTGGTAGCGTCAACATTTTGGCTGTTGGTCGTCATCATGCCCTTGCTCCAGGTCGTAGCGTACCCAACGCTGTCCACTGGGTTCATCCCGTTAAGTATCCTGGCCCAAAGCCAGGTAGTTCATGAGGACACCATGCACGTAGCTTGGGGTTTCCCCAAGAAGCTCCACCCAGAGCGTCGCTTGGGTGGAGAGTGTCACGACAACGTACCAGGAGGACACGGCAGACCATGCACAGCTTTGAGACGCTTGGGAAGAAGAAAGTGGTCATTGGGATGGTGCATCTGTTGCCGTTACCGGGGACACCATTTTATCAAGAGGGCAACGTAGAACGCGCCCTAGCCAAAGCGGTGGCTGATGCCACTGCCCTGTATGAAGGCGGGGCGGATGGCTGTTTAATTCAAACGGTAGACCGGGTGTATCCGACGACTGATGATGCCGACTACGCTCGCGTCGCAGCCATGGCCACCATTACCAAGGCGGTGGCCGATGCTACCGGACCGGAGTTCTCCATCGGGGTGCAGATTATGCTCAATGCCCTCAAAGCCTCTCTGGCTGTGGCGACGGTGTGCGGCGGCTCCTTTTTACGCTGCGCCGCTCTGGTGGGCGCCACACTCAGTACCTCGGGCATGGTGGAGGCCAAGCCGCTCGACTTCCTCACCTACCGCAGTCAGATCGGTGGGCAGCGCATCAAACTCATCGCCGAAGTGAACAGCATGCACTTCCGTTGGATGGGCGACAAGACCACGGCTGAAGTGGCCCGTATGGCATCCCGCGTGGGGGCTGACGCCGTGGAAGTGGCGCATCCTGATGAAGCAACCAACGCCCGCATGGTGCGAGAAATCAAGCAGGCGCTGCCGCATCTGCCGGTGCTCCTCGGCGGGCACACGAACCATGCCAATGTGGCGCGCCGACTTGCCGAGGCCGACGGGGCCTTTGTGGGCACCTGTCTCCAAGGGGAAGGCTGGGGCGGTCGGATTGACCTCGCACGCGTCCGGGACTATGTCAACATCGTGGCGAGCCTGCCGTAGAGCCTCTCTCAGGCGGGGCGACCGGCTGACCGCCCCGACGACCTGGCCACCCCCTGCCTCACCCAGGCTAGAAAAGCTGCGCCAAAGCCCAGGCGGCGGCCTCGACATCTGGAGCCCCGAACACGCCGGAGACCACAGCAATACCGTCCGCCCCGGCGTCAATCACGTGCTGGGCGTTCGCCAGCGTAATCCCGCCAATGGCAAACACGGGGACATGCACCCGGCGTTGCGCCGCTTGAAAAATCTCCAGGGAAATATCCGTCCGTTTCGTTTTCGTTGGCGAGGGATACGGCGTGCCAAAGGCCACGTAATCCGCGCCTTCCTGCTCCGCCGCCACCGCACGATCCACATCACCATAACACGACGCACCAATAATCATCTCTGGTCCCACCAGTGCCCGCGTCTCCGGCACCGAGGGATCCTCACGCCCAACGTGCACGCCATCGGCACCAATGTCTTTGGCGACGCTGGGATGATCATTGACAATCAACAAGGCCCCGTACCGTCGTGTGACGGCTAGCACGGCCTGTCCAAGTTGAATAATTTCCTCCCGCGAAGCATGCTTTTCGCGTAGTTGAATCAGCATGGCACCACCGCGCACGGCGGCCTCCACGGTCTCAGCAAAGCGTTCACGCGGGATCAGGTGGGTATCCGTAATGGCATAGAGTCCACGCAGCGGCACCGTCATATGCACAGCCCTTTCCTGCCAAGTTCGTTCCACATCACCAACACACCAGATAGAGCCACGTTACTATACACGGAAGAGCCACCCGGAGGAAAGCCGCCGGACGCTTCTGGCCGACATCCTGGAGCTGGGCCAGTACCCTCCATGCTCAGGAGTAGCGCTGCTCACGCCAGGGGTCGCCGTACATGTGATAGCCGCGCTGCTCCCAAAAGCCTGGGGCATCGTCGGCCAGAAATTCAAGACCCCGCAGCCACTTGGCACTTTTCCAGGCATACAGGTGCGGCACCATCAGACGTAAGGGGTAGCCATGGTCGGGCGAGAGATCGGCCCCATTGTGGCGCCAGGCCAACAAGACATCATCGCGCAGGAGATCGGCCAGCGGGATGTTCGTCGTATAGCCCTGCGCCCCGTGGGCCATGACATACTGTGCTGCTGGTTGGATCTGGGCGTGTGCTGCCAGATCGATGAAGCGTACCCCTTCCCAGGTGTTATCCAGCTTGCTCCAGGTGGTGACGCAATGAAAGTCCGTCTGCACGGTATGTACTGGGAAGAGTGTGCCGCTGGTGATCTCGTCGTACGTATAGCGTTTGTCCGCGGCCACGAGGCCGAACACGCGCAAACGCCAGGTTGTCGGATCAAACGCGGGAACGGATCCCATATGCAACACGGGGAAATTACTGACCAGGTGCTGGCCTGGCGGGACACGGTCTGACATCGTCAATCTTCCTTTCAGTCAAGAGAGTCGAAGCATGTACACTTGCGACACACAGCCACCGCACGTAGCGCGGGGGTTGGACCTTGGCTTACGACGTCTCTTCCACTTCGTGTAACAGTGCGGCGAAAGTCTCCTCGGACATCTGCCCTGCCTGGGCACAGACGATGGCAACGGCCATCTG
>SXND01000209.1 GCA_005777235.1 Pseudomonadota bacterium | reverse complement strand
GGCGCCGCTCGCCGCCGGAGAGGACGGCCACCGCGGTCTCGCCGGGCGGGCAACGCAGTGCATCCATGGCCAGTTCGAGACGGCTATCCAGATCCCAGGCGTTCCACGTATCAAGCTGGTCTTGCACGGTGGCCTGGCGCGCCAGCAGGGCATCCATTTCGTCTGGCGTCAAGTCACCGCCAAATTTAGTATTAATGTCTTCATACTCGCGCAGCGCCGCAACGACCTCGTGCACCCCTTCTTCGACCACGGCGCGCACGGTCTTGGCGTCGTCGAGGACTGGTTCTTGTTCAAGATAGCCCACAGTGTGGCCAGGAGCCAGAAGGGTCTCGCCGTTAAAACTGGTTTCGACGCCAGCCATGATGCGCAACAGTGTGCTCTTGCCGGAGCCGTTGAGGCCGAGCACGCCGATTTTCGCGCCGTAAAAGTAGGACAGGCTGATGTCGCGTAAGACCTGGCGATTCGGCGGGTAGGTCTTGCCAATACCAACCATGGAATAGATGATTTTGGTACTCATGGAACACTCACTTTCCTAAACGTTGCGCGTGGCAGTCGGGGCGACCGTCTGGTCACCCCGATGACGCGATGGGGAGGAGCACTCAGGGCCCTACTCCCCGGTTAAGTCGGCCACTCGGGGCATGACCTCCTCGGCCAGCAAGCGCGTGGAGGTCTCCCAGCCCTGCTGGTTTTGCCAGTGATCGTAGACCAGCACCAGCAGACAGCCAAAGCCGCCCACGTCGTGGTACATTTTCCGGAGCTTGTTGGTGACCGTCTCCGGCGAACCGACGAGCCAGACATGATCAACCATATATTCTGGTGTCAAGGCCTCGTCCGGCATGTCAGGATCCATCTTCATGCTCGCCAAGAACGTCAGTTCCTTGAACAGGGGGATCAGGTACTCGCGCCAGGCCCGCGCCAGCATGCCGTTGAGCGCCTGTTCACGCGCGGCCTCGTCGGTCTCGGCAATGTACACATCGCGCACCAGGCGCCAGTCGCGGCGTGAGGCGGTGCGCCCGGTCTTCTGTGCCCCTTCCAGGACTGCGGCCCATTGGCTGTTAATGTAGTCGATGTTAAAGGCCAGGCTCAGGGGCAGGTAGCCTCGTTCTCCGGCAATACGTAGTGTCGGCGAGTTGTAGCTCGCCGCGGCCACGCCAATCGGGGGATGCGGCTTCTGCAAGGGCGTAAGGAAGCGGTGCAGGAGGCCATACATAGTGTCGGTCAGATTGACATTCCAGAACTTGCCACGGTATTCCAGCGGACCCTCACCTTGCCAGATCTTGAGCATAATGTCGAGCGACTCCCGTGTCATGTCACGGTGCTCGCCGTTAAACCCATCGACGTTAAACAGCGCCCAATCGCTGGGGAGGCCACTGGCGCCAATGCCCAGCAAGAAGCGTCCCTGTGCCAGATGATCGAGATAGGCGATGCGGTGCGCCAGTTCCGCCGGGTGGTGGTAGGGCAGGAGATGCACGCCCGTGCCAAGTTTGATGCGCTTGGTGCGCATCAGGGCTTGGGCAATCATCAGATCCGGGGCGGGGATGGGCTCCCAAGGCGACGTAAAATGCTCGCCAATCCACGCCTCGTCATACCCAAGCGTGTCACACAGGGTCAGATAGTCCACATCCCATTGATGGGCGTCGTAGATGTTGCGCTCCGGTGGATGGGAAGGCATCATAAAAAGTCCGTATTTCATTGTACCTCCAGAGTGTGGGCAATGGGCTAACGGTTTCGGGTGTTGACCGCGTGATGCAAGGCGCAGCGTACTCGCCCGCGGCGGCACTTGCAAGTCTGATGGCCCCGCACCGCACCTTGTGACCCCTCCGTACCAGGCGTATACTAGGTTCCCCATATAATGTCGGCACGAAGTTACATGAAAGGAATCGTATGCGATATGACGTGATTGTCGTGGGCGGTGGTTCGGCGGGATGCGTCATGGCAGCGCGCTTGTCCGAAGATCCCAACACCTCCGTGTTACTCTTGGAAGCCGGACCAGATTACGCAAACTTTGCCCATCTGCCAGACGATCTCAAACTGGGCAACAATGTCTGGTTGTCGGCTTATGGACCGCATAACTGGGGCTTCGTCGGTCAAGTCACCCCACAGCAACCCGAGCTCCAGGTGCCACGCGGCAAAGCCACGGGTGGATCCAGCGCGGTGAATGGCCAGGTGCTCTATCGTGGCATCCCAGAAGATTACGATAACTGGGCCGCCTGGGGCAACGATGCATGGTCGTATAAGCAAGTACTCCCGTACTTCCGCAAGATGGAAAATGACCAGGATTTCCACGATGAGTTCCACGGCACCGACGGCCCGGTGCCGGTACGGCGCTACAAACCTGAGGAGTGGCTGCCCCATGCCGCAGCGTTTCACCAAGCCTGCGTCAATGCCGATTTCCGCGCTGATCCCGATCAGAATCATCCAGAATCCACCGGCGTCTCGCCCCGGGCTCGCAACACCATTGACGGGGTGCGCATCAGCATGGCCATAGCCTACCTCAATCCGGCCCGGCATCGCTTGAATCTCACCATCAAAGGCGGTATCCAGGCCCGGCGCATCCTGTTTGAGGGCCGTCGAGCGGTGGGCGTCGAAGTGGAGAGCGGCGGCGAGCGTTTTAGCGTCGAGGGCGCCAAAATTATTCTGAGCAGTGGCGCGATTGGTTCGCCGCACCTGCTCTTACTCTCCGGGGTTGGCCCTGCGGCGCCTTTACAGAGCGTGGGCGTGCCCGTGCTGCACGCGCTCCCTGGCGTGGGGCAAAACATGCGCGACCATCCCGCAGCTACGGCGCTCTTTCGCATGGTGGGTGAGCGCCCCGACGTGCAAGCCCCGGCGATTCAGGTCGGCTTACGCTACACGGTTGATGGCTCATATCTGAGCAATGATATGCAAATTACGCCGATTTTGATGACCAGCGAGCATCGCCCCGCCCATGTCAAAATTAACGATGATGACAACTACGTTGGCATCGGCTGCAGTCTGCAACTGGCGCTCGGGGCTGGGGAACTGCGTCTCACCTCACCAGATCCACAGGTACAGCCGCAGCTTGATTACCGCTATCTCCAAGAACCATTTGACCTCGAGCGCATGCGTAAAGCCGTGCGTTTAGCGGTGCGCTTAGGGGCAGATCCGGCGTACAAAGACCTGTTTCTCGAACGTGTCACGCCCACCGATGCCGATCTCGCGTCTGACACGGCGCTCGATGCCTGGCTGTGGCAGAATATGGGCACGTCACACCACATTTCTGGTACCTGTAAGATGGGACCAGCCACGGATCCCATGGCCGTGGTCAATCAGTATGGCCACGTACACGGTCTCGACAACCTCTGGGTGGCGGATGCCTCGATCATGCCTGATTGCATCCGCGCCAATACCAATGCCACGACCATTATGATTGGCGAGCGTATCGCCGAGTTTATCAAGCAAGGCCGCTGACGTAGAGAGGGCGGCGGCGCGACTCTGCCGGAGAGGCACGCCCGACACGTCGCGCCAGCCGCTTAAAAGGGAATGGTCTCTTGCCTGTCCGCGCCGCCGGTGAGCTGCAAAAAAATGTCCTCTAAACGGCTGACATTGCTCTGCACTAGCTGGCGGAGTTCGGCGGTGGTGCCTAAGGCAATCAGTGCGCCCGCTTGCACAATGCCAATGCGGTCGCACATCTGCTCGGCAACTTCGAGCGTGTGGGTTGACATAAAAATCGTCGTGCCCCGGTCACACAGGCCGCGCAGCAGGCGTTTCACCAAACGCGCCCCCTTGGGATCGAGGCCGACCATCGGTTCATCGACCACGAGTACCCGGGGTTGATGTAAAAGCGCTGCACACATGACCAATTTTTGGCGCATGCCATGCGAATAGCTTTCAATGAGTTCGTCGCCCCAGGCCGTGAGTTCGAACAATTCTAAAAACTCCTCGCCGCGGGCCCGGGCGGCTGACTCCTCTAAGCCGTGCAAATCGGCCACAAAGCGCAAAAACTCACGGCCAGTCAGTTTTTCATAGAGAAACGGACGATCCGGGATAAAACCGATCAGGCGCTTGGCCTCCTGCGGGGAGCGTTGGATATCGTAGCCGGCAATGGTGGCACTGCCGGCACTGGGTTTGAGCAGCCCGACGAGGAGTTTGATGGTCGTCGTTTTTCCAGCGCCGGTGGGGCCCAGGAAACCAAAAAATTCCCCCGGCGCAATATGTAACGAGAGATTTTTGAGCGCCACGTAATTGCCATAGCGCTTCTCAAGATTGACGATATCGATCATGCACGGCCACCACTCAGGAGTTGCCGGCTTCCCGGCTTGAGCGCTTGACTGCCCTGCGCACACAAGGCGCAGGCGTCCGGGGTATAGGTGGGAATAGGTAACGCGGCCAGCGGGTGAAAGGGCGCCCCCATGTCTATCGGCTGTAGGCTGCGATTGAGCAGCGTGCCGACGCCCACCACCAGCGCCTGGCGCTCCTGCACCACCTGCATAATCTCACGCACCGAACCTCCAGTCGTGGTGACATCCTCGACCACCAGAGCCCGTTCTCCCGGTTGCAGTGTCAGGCCGCGGCGCAGGGTCATGGTGCCGTCCTCACGTTCCCCGAAGATGGCGCGCACGCCGAGCGCCCGGGCCACTTCGTGACCCAGGATAATGCCCCCAACGGCGGGCGAGATGACCACCGCCACGGCGGCGTCCCGGAAGCGGTCCGCCAGCCACTGTCCCAACACGGCGGCATGTTGGGGATATTGCAGCACCTTGGCGCACTGCACATAGCCAGCACTATGTAACCCGGAAGTTAAGAGAAAATGCCCCTCCAGCACGGCCCCTGTTGTCCGTAAGAGCTGTAAAACCTGCTCTGCCACTGTCATAGATGCGTTCCCTCGCGCGGACGTGATGTGAAGAGCCTATCTCTGAAGGCTGCGTGAGAGGGACGACCGGCCGGTCGCCCCTACTGGGAGAGTCTCGCAGACTGCCGACGTTCGATCCCCTTGGCGGCTAGGATACTGCAGCAATAGAGCACCAGCATCGGCAGCACCATGAACAACAGCGACAGCGGGTCTGTTGAGGGAGTGATGATCGCAGCCAGTATGACGATGAGCACGACGGCATGGCGCATATATTGGACCATCATACGGGAAGATACCAGGCCGAGTTGCGTCAAAAAGATCACCACCATAGGCAACTGAAAGACTAAGCCAAAGGCAATCATCAAGCGGATACAAAACGTGACGTAATACCCCACAGAGAGTTGGGCTTTGATGTCACCTTGGGCAAAACTCAGGAGAAAATTGAGCAGATAGGGGAGGATGCCATAGAACATGATGCCGCCACCGTAGAACAACGCCGTCGAGCCGACAAGAAACGGCACGGTGTATTTTCTTTCATGTTCGAGCAACCCCGGCGCCACAAATTGCCAGAGTTGATACAACATAAACGGTAGAACAAGAAACAACCCGGCAATCAGCCCCACCTTGATCGACGTCATGAAGGCTTCGGCTGGCGCAATGATCTGCAACGGCACCGTCATGGGAGGCCCGATCAACACCACGGGATGTTGCAAAGACGCCACAATCGTCCGAGAGAAGCCATAACACACGCCAAACCCCACGGCGAGCGCCAGCCCACACCAGATGAGCCGCACCCGGAGTTCAGCGAGATGCGCGGTGAGCGGCATGGAGGTATCAGCCATGCTCTTCACGCTCCTGGATGGTGATGGTGGTCTGGATATCGGGCAGGTCGGCAAAACGCTCGCGCAGTTCTTGCGCCACGGCTTTATTGCGGTTGACGTCTTCCTGCCGTTCAATCGCGGCGAGATCCTGGCGAATAGTCCGTTGAAAGTCTTCACTGGCCCGGCGCAGCTGTCCATACGCCTTGCCGAGCATACGCGCCACTTCGGGCAGCCGCTGTGGCCCGAGGACGACCAAGGCCACCACCATAATGAGCAGGAGTTCCGGGAACCCAATCCCAAGCATAGATGCCTCCGTACGTTAAGTGCTGGGAAGTATAGCAAACTGCTTGGGCAGGGTCGAGCCTACGCGGTAGCCATGGACGGCAGATCGCGTGCCGTCACGAAGGTGCGGCTCAACATTGTGTTGGGTGGGGTACGTGCCGTATGATACCAGATGTGTGACGCAGCCGCGGCCACGCGGACGACGGGGGTCGACAGCGTGTGAGGCGAGGCCTGGCACGCGAGGAGAGGGCGATGCATCTTGGTTTGATGACGGAATGTGACTACCGGGCCGGACGGACGCAACGCGAGGCGTTCGACGAGGCGTTTACCATGGCGGAAACGGCTGAAACCGCGGGTTTTGATGGCGTATGGCTCGCCGAGCGCCACTTTGCCCCGCCCGGAGGTACCGGCCCTATTCCCTCCGTGGCCTCGGCGCCCATCGTGTGGGCCAGCGCCATTGCGGCCCGCACCAGCCGGCTCCGCGTCGGCACTGCAGTGCTCGTCCTGCCACTGGGGCATCCGGTGCGCATGGCCGAGGAAATCGCCACGCTCGACAACATTAGCCAGGGCCGGGTTGAGCTCGGTATTGGCCGCAGTAGCTTTCCACGCTCGTACGAAGGATACGATATCCCGTACGCGGAAAGCCGGGCGCGCTTTGAAGAATTTTTGCAGGTCATGCAGTTGGCGTTCACCCAGGAACGCTTCTCCTACAGTGGGAAGTATTACACCTTCCGTGAAGTGTGTCTGATTCCCAAGCCCTACCAGCAGCCACACCCTCCCCTGCGCGCTGCTGCGACCACCCGCGACACCTATGGCTTTATGGGCTCACTGGGGTTGCCGATTTTTGCCAGCTTGGGTGCGGCGATGGTCGAGGATATTGCCGAAGGCCTCGTCGAGTACCGGACCGCCTGGCGTGCGGCTGGGCATGCTGGCGATGGGGATGTGATCCTGCGCTTGCCCATCTACGTCGCACCTACCACGGCACAGGCGCTGGCACAGCCCAAAGACAGCACTATGCACCATTACACGCGCTTACAACAGGCATTCCTGCGCTCCGCGGGCTCCGCCGAAGGCAATCTCCGGGCCACCCGCGCCGCCCGCCTCGCCACCTTGACGTATGAGGACATCGTCCAAGAGCGCGCCGTGTTCGGCACGCCGGAGCAGGTGACGGCACGGTTGCGGCACCTGCAGCAGTGCCTCGGACTGTCGGGGTTTATCATGGAGTCGAATGTGGGGGGGCGCACTGCAGCGGCAGAGGTCGTGCAGTCCCTCCAGCTCTTTGGGCAGGCCGTGGCGCCGGGCCTGAGGAGTGCCTGATCATGGGAGGCCAGCCTTTGCTGACAACGGTGGTCGGCAGCTACCCGCAACCGGGGTGGCTGATTGACCGCGTGGCGCTAGCCAGCAGCGGGCCGCCACGCATTCGGGCCGCCAGCCTCGGGCGCATCCCTGACGCCCACCTGGAAGAGGCCCAGGATGATGCCACGCTGGTCGCCATGCGGGACATGGAGCAGGCGGGGGTGGACATCATCAGCGACGGAGAAATCCGCCGCGAGAGTTACTCGAACCGCTTTGCCACGGCCTTGGAAGGGGTGGACCTGGAGCGACCAGGCCAGATTCCTGGACGCAGCGGTCAGCCGACCCTGGTGCCACGTGTGGTCGGTCCCATTCGACGTGTGCGTCCCATTCAGGTGCGCGACGTCGAGTTTCTGCGCGCCAATACGACACGCCGGATCAAAGTCACCGTGCCTGGCCCATTCACCATGGCCCAGCAGGCGCAAAACGACTACTACCCCGACCGGGAGAGCCTGGCGATGGACTACGCCGCGTGCGTCAACGCTGAGGTACGCGACCTGTACGCCGCGGGAGCTGATGTGGTGCAATTGGATGAGCCGTGGCTACGCACCGATCCTGAAGCCGCCCGGGCGTACGGGATGCGCGCCATCAATGCCGCGTTGGCCGGTATTGCCGGCCCTACGGCCCTGCATCTCTGCTTTGGGTACGCCGCCGTGGTGCAAGGCAAGCCCAGCCAGTACGGTTTCTTAGGCGAACTGGAAGACACCGTGGTGCAGCAGATCTCCTTTGAGGCGGCTGAGACCAACCTCGATCTTGCTGTCTTACAAGAACTGCCGAGTAAAACGATCATCCTGGGAGTGCTGGATCTCAGTACGATGGCAGTCGAAACACCAGAATCCATCGCCTCACGGTTGCGCGAGGCGCTGCGCTATGTGCCCCCAGAGCGCTTGATGGTGGCTCCAGACTGTGGCATGAAGTATCTGCCCCGCACGGTAGCGTATCAGAAGCTCCGGGCGATGACTTTGGGCGCCGCCATCGTGCGTGCTTCGTTACACCCTCCGCTGCCCGCATGCCCACGGTAGGCATGCAACGGCAACACACTTACAGCTCTGACCTGAGCTGCAGGTGCGAGCCTGCAGTCCCAGACCGCTGGTGTCTGATGCTTTAGGCCAATGGTTCCAGTGTGAGATGGGACCGCAGTATGGTCACGCTGTGGTGCCGGCAGGTGTGGATCACTTCCGTGAGACGGTCCTTCTGGATATGCTGGGTGGAGATCACCAGACAGGCCACAGACTGCGCCGTAATCAGCGCACTCAAGTCCGTGGCGGAGCCGAGAATAGGCATGGCATTCACCATCCGATCCTGTAAGGCGGGATCATCATCAATGAAGCCGATAGGGGAGAGCCCGGCGGAGGGATTCTGCAAGAGCTCACGCAAGACCAGTTGTCCGCCTCGTCCAGCGCCATAAATGAGTGTAACTTTTCCCACCAAGTTTGTACGCTGCCGTAGGTAGTCGAGCACACGGTAGGCACCCCGTATACCAACCATCGAAGCACTGAAGAGAATGGCGTCCAAAAGGAAAAAACGCAGGGTGTCTACGGGTGGTAAGCTGACCAAAGCCATAATATACGAGATCGCCACGGCTGGGAAGGTCACCGACGCGACATGGATCAGATCGCTGATGTCCGCCGCCCGCCGTACGCCACGATAGAGTCCAAGCAGGTGCAGCACAGCCAACTGCACGACAAGCACCAGAGGAAAGATGCCAAGAGACCACAGGCGCAGATCAGCACTCCACGGCATGTCGTACTTTAAGAGCAAGGCACCCCAATAGGAAGCCGCGATGAGCACCATATCAACAAAACCGAGAAAGAACAAGCGATTGAAGGTGAGAAAGTCGTACCAGCGTAGGAGCATACCCGTGTTGAGAAAGGTGACTTCCGTATAGCCCAGCTTGCGAATACCAATGTACGTCGCCAAGCCAATTGCTATTAAGATCATGCCGGCATTACGATACTGTGCGAGGACGGAAAGTAAGGCGAGCAGCGATAAACTTAAGGCCGAGGCATAGAGGACCAGCACGGCATTCCGGTGTGAAAACCCGAGCGCGAGCAAGCGATGGTGGATGTGTTTTTGATCGGGCTGAAACATACTCTTGGCGCCACGAATCTGCTCTTTCAGAGACGCGTGTTGCAATTTGAGGACTTGTAAGCTGCCGATGAAGCGCCGCGTCATGGAGAGGATCGTATCGATAATGGGGAGCCCGAAGATGAGGAGAGGGATCACCACGGCCAAGGCGGTCGCCTCCTTCTGCGAACCAGTGATCGCCGTCACCGCCAGGATATAGCCTGCGCTGAGGCTGCCTGAATCGCCAAGAAAAATGGTCGCCGGATTGAAATTATAAGGGAGAAACCCTAAAATAGATCCTAACAATACCAATAATAGCATGGAATCTTCAGAGCTATTCTGCAGAATAGCGATGAGGATCAACGAACCAGCAGAAATACTCGCCAGGCCAGCCGCAAGCCCATCCAGACCGTCTACCAAGTTAAAAGCGTTGGTAATACCGACAATCCACACAAATGTCAGAGGCAGCGCAAGGAAGCCGAGTTGGATGCTCTCGCCACCTAGGAGTGTGATGTGATCAATCCGGATGCCAAACCCCATGGCCACACCGGCCGCAATCCCCTGAAACAGAAACTTCAGCCAGGCAGGGACGGGTCGCAGATCATCCCAGATACCGATCCCAAGTACAGGAATCCCACCAAGGAGGAGGGGATACCATGTCCTTATGGCGGGGAGGACATCCTCGCCAACAAGAGGGGCGAAGCCCGAGATGACGCAGGCGGTGAGTATCCCAGCAACAACAACACCAATACCTCCGAGGCGCGGGATGGGGGTCGCATGAATCTTACGCTCCCCGGGGTAATCGACGGCACCGATCCTCATGGCGAAACGACGCACCAGAGGGGTTAAGAGTAAGGAAAAGACTATAGCGATGGGTAGACACAGATAGATAGCCACCTATCTTCCTCCCATCTCCTGGCAGGGGCATGCGTCGACTTATGGTTGGGTAATGAAGCTAACAATGCGTCCTCCCCCGTGTAGATCGAGTAAGCGTGTTTGAGAGTACCGAGGATCGCCAAGCATGGTCAAGGTGTCAATGATGGCTTCCGCACCACAGCCGTTTGGCACGATGGCCCCCGCGTCATAATGCACAATTTGCTCGACCGTGTCTGCGTCCTGTGTCCCAATAAAAAGGACTGGGGCGTCGGTCTGGAGCACACCATAGAGTTTACTCGGTACGACAATGCCCTGCCAGCCATCCGCCATGGTAATAAGATGCACGTCAGCGCTCCATAACAGATCAGCCGTGTATTCCGGCGGGACATAATCCAAGACCACGACATTCGCTAACAAGGCACTCTCGGTCTCTAAAGCGTGCCGTGCAGCGCCCCGACACACAAAAACAAACATCCAGTGCGTGTCGTGACGACTAGAGCATTTTCATAATTTACATACTGTTTTATGGCCGGGTATGGTATAAAGGGGGCACGCTGTAGGAGGGCGTTGTGGATGGTAGCATCGATATCATTGGATTTACGTCAGCGGATAATGAAGGCGTGTGATGAAGG
>SXND01000208.1 GCA_005777235.1 Pseudomonadota bacterium | reverse complement strand
GAATCAGATCCAAAAAACCGAGTCCACGGTTGGTATACTTTTTGGCGATACTGACGACCAGGCGTAGATTCGCTTCCGCCAGTTCACGTTTGGCGTCATGATCCTTTTGTTGACCACACCGGATGCGCTGCAACGTCTCTGCCAAGTCTTTATAGGTCGTCTCGGCTTCGGTTTCTAAGCGTCGGAGGGTCTGCATCGCTGTCCGCAGACGTCGCACCAGGGCACCACAGTCATCCGAGGCTTCGAGCAACGCTAAGGCCTCACTGGGCGCCTCGGCATCCGCTCCGACCTGCTGGCGCAAAATCTGGGCGTAACTCCCCGCCTCTTGGAAACATTGATGCATCTCGCGTTCACAAGCGCGCATGCGCTGCAGTAAGCCATCCCCTCGCTGCACCACATGATCCACCACTTCCGGACGTAGGTTGAGATCCCGGATACATTTCGCGATGATGGTGCGCACCGGGCGCTCTTTGCGCTCAAGGTCTTTCTCGGGCTCAGACTCCGTGCTGTCGTCGCCAGGCGCTACGACGACAATATCGGTATAGAGGATGCGTAATCGTTCGACGATTTCTTGGACACTCACCCCACTTCTGGAGGGCTCGGGGGGGAAATCCTCTTCCCCAGCTTCAGGATCATCGGACTCCACGACTTCGGGAGTCGGCACAAACTCTCGCTCACTCAGCGACAGCAACTCCTGGGTCGCCAGACTGTTGCAGACGATGGCCTGCACGACATCATTTTGCCCGTCTTCAATCCTTTTGGCAATTTGGACCTCTCCGTCCCGTGTCAGCAGCGGGATGGTCCCCATCTCCCGGAGGTACAGACGTACCGGGTCATCCGTCTTGCCCAGGACATCGGCGCTGAGACCGAGCCCCCGCCCCTCTGTGACATACTCGGCAGCCAGACCATTCTCTGGCACACCGGGGCTATCTTCAGAAGAGCTTTCAGGATCGACAAGGTCAATATCCAAATCACCGAGCGTCATCAGGGCGTCAATATGCTCGGGTGACACGCCATCTGAGGGGAGCACGTCGTGTACTTCCTCATAGGTGAGATACCCTTTTTCTTTGCCCAGTGAGATCAAATGATTGACCTCAGCTCGTTTGTTGCTCTTTGCCATAGCTGATCACGCCTCCACACTGGCCTCACACTACCTCGACCACAGCGCTACGGACTGTGAACCCCGTGCCAGCAGACGGGTAGGTGTATAGAGAGGGTTTATCAATAGCGACGCTACGCATCCATCTTATGCAGGAGTTGGGGAAGAGTGTTGTTTTGCGAGCCGGTATATCTCCTGTAAAATCTGCTCTTGTTCAGGCGTACCATCCGCCACAGTTTTTAGCTGTTGCTGGAGGCGCTCGCTGGCGGCTTTCGACGTACGTTGGCGAATCTTAGCCAAGCAATCCTGCACGGCTTTGGCCACCATGTCAGGAGTGGTCAGCGCTGACGCCATCGCCATCTGACTGAGCAACTCGGCCTGGTGCGGCGTCGCAGCGTCGTCAAGAATATTCGGAAAGACCATGGCCTCGTTCATGGAGGCTCGGCGGATGAACAAGGTGTAGATGGCACGGAGATCCGTATCCTGCATCTCCTCTGGTATGAGCTGGGATTGTACCTGCTCCAGCAGACGTATGTCATGGCACACCAACTGTAACAGCGTATATTCTGGAAGAACCTTGGTTGCGCTCGGTGGCCGGCTCGCCCGCGTGGCTATGTGGGAGGGCATACGGTCACGGGCTGTCTGGGGCGGATACATCTCGCGCTGCAGCACCTCATAGGGAATGCCCAGACGCTTGCTCACCAATGCTGCATAGCCCCAGCGTTCCACCTCACTCTCAACCTTGCGTAACAGCGGCGCCAGACGGGCGACACAATTCGCTTGTGCGATTGGATGGTGCAGATCGGTAACTCGGGCCATACGCGTCAACAAGTAATCCACAAAGTCTACCGCCGTGTGGACATACTGCAGGAATTCCTCCCCCGTCGCCTGCCGTAAAAAGCTATCGGGATCCTCGCCCTCTGGGAGCGTGACCACCCGCACCCGCATGCCGGCATCGAGGAAGAGCCCAATACTGCGCTCCGTGGCGGCCCCACCGGCGACGTCGCCATCAAACACCAAGACGACCTCTTTGACTATGCCTTTCAGTAAACGCACATGATGTTCAGTCAACGCCGTACCCATCGTCCCCACCACATGGCTTACGCCCTGGCGATGGCAGGCGATGACATCAGTATACCCTTCGACAATGAGTACTTGCGCGTGTTGCCGCATGGCCGCTTTGGCGAAGGCAAAACCGTACAGTGAGCGGCCTTTGTGAAACAGCGGCGTTTCGGGAGAATTGAGATACTTCGGGACATGGCCCCCCTCGCTGCCTTCCAGCATGCGGCCACCAAAGGCGATGGGGCGTCCGAGTCGGTCGTGAATGGTAAACATTAAACGGTTCCGGAAGCGGTCATAGACCCCATCTTTCGTGTCGCGGGCCACCACCAGGCCGCTCTGCAGCATTATATCCTGGGAAAAGCCCTGGTGCCGCATCGCCGTGGAGAGTGCCTCCCACGTTGCTGGAGCATAGCCAAGACCAAAACGCACGGCCATGGCCGGCGTAATCTGCCGCTGGCGACAGGCCACCCGGGCGGCCTGTCCCGCGGGATCGCGCATCAAACAGGTGTGAAAGAACGTCGACGCCGCTTGATGTAAGGCATAGATGTGCGGCGTGACGCTGTCCTCTTGGCGCTGCGTAGCGTCGGTATCCGGGATACGTATCCCATAGCGCGCCGCGAGCAAGCGCACGGCCTCTGGAAACGCCAGAGATTCGTACTGCATCAGGAAGTGGTACACATCCCCACTCGCATGACAGCCAAAGCAATAAAAAAGCCCCTTGGCGGGGCTGACGTTGAACGAAGGGGTCTTCTCTTGATGGAAGGGACACAGCCCCTTGGCGTTCGCGCCTGTCTGCTTGAGCGGCACGTAGTCCCCAATGACATCCACGATATCCGCGCGGAGCCGAACTTCCTGAACAACCTCTTCAGGAATAAGCTGACCCACGATTTACCCCTCAAGTTCGACAAGGGTTGAACCACCACCGGCATCGCCGGCCTGAAAGCGTTTGACCAGGGGGTGATGTTCCAGAAGAGCCGTAATGGCCTGACGCAAACGCCCACTACCCACACCATGCACCAAGTGTACCCGGAGCAAGCCCTCCGTGAAGGCCCGATCGAGATATTTTTCTACCGCAGGGAGCGCTTCATCAATGGTCGCTCCAAGGAGACCGAGTTCGGCGGACAGCGTGTCCGAGGCCACAGCGCGACGACGCGAGCGTACCGGGCGCGGTCGGGTGTCCGTCACTGCCGGCTCGTGATGGCCGGTGGCAGGTTCAAGCCCCGAGACCGCCACGGTAATGGTTTTCCCCGCGACGGCAACCTGCACGTTACCGCTACCAGTGCTTGGCGTCAGTAAGCGTCCGACGATATTGAGACTGCGCACCCGAACCTGATCGCCTACCTGCAACGTTGGCGAGGCAGCCGGGGTGGCAAGCGCGGTCGGGGCTAAAGTCTCCACCGCGTGGACGACACGCTGCCAGGCTTCCTGGGGAAACGCAATCACGGTGCCAGCTGGGGCGTGCTGCCGCACGGCGGCAATGGTCAGATCGAGTTCTTGGCGTGCCGTCTTTAAGAGGGCTTGGCCTTCGTGCGACAACGTCTCACGAATACGTTGTTCCTCGGCCAGCGCTTGGCTCAAGCTGTGCTGCGCTGCCGTGTGCGCCTGCTCTACCTCCTGCCGGACATTATGTATCTCGAGACGCTGTTTCTCTAACGCTTGACGCTCGATCTCGAGACGTGCGAGCAGCTGGTCGCTGCGCAGCTGCGTCAGCCCCGCTTCCTGTTCTGCCCGGGTAATGATGTGCGCCGGTAAGCCAAGTTTTTGGGCAATCGCAAACGCTTTGCTGCGTCCAGGCAGTCCATAGAGCAACTGATAACGCGGCTGCAGCGTGTCGAGATCGAAATCCACCGCGGCACACGCCACCGCAGGCATACTCGTGGCATACGCTTTAATCGCACTGTGATGCGTCGTGGCCAGGGTCATGGCGCCACTCGTGTGAAAATGCTCCAGAATAGCTACCCCGAGCGGTCCACCTTCCATAGGGTCCGTACCAGCCCCTAATTCATCCAGCAGGACCAGGGAGCGCACGGAGACTTGCTCCATCATGGTACGAATGTTGGCGAGATGGGCGGAGAACGTACTCAGGTTTTGCTGCAGACTCTGCTCGTCGCCCACATCGACAAACACTTCGCTAAACAGCGGGAGCGTACTATCCGCATGGGCCGGGATATGCAACCCGGATTGGGCCATCAAGACGAGGAGCCCCAACGTCTTGAGCGCGGCAGTTTTGCCCCCGGTATTGGGTCCGGTGATGACCAAAGTCCGATGTTCCGGTCCCACACAGATGTCGATCGGCACCGCGGTGGGGAGTAACGGATGCCGTGCGCCCAGCACGCGTAACGCCAAGGGCGTCACAAAGTGCGGGGCACTGCCCTGCATGTCTCGACTCAAGTGCCCCTTTGCCACGACAAAATCGACCTCGCCGAGGCCCTCAATGGCTTGCGCTAATGCCACGCTTTGCGCCGACAGACGCTCGGTCAGTTGCCGGAGAATCTGCCGGACTTCGCGCTCTTCTTCCGCTTGAATGTGGAGTAATTGATTGTTCAGCTCGACCGCCCCATCCGGTTCGACATAGACTGTGGCGCCACTCGCCGACTCGCCGTGCACAATGCCACGCAGCGCTTGCCGAAAATCGGTCTTGAGCGGAATCACAAACCGTTCATTGCGGATGGTGACCACGGCATCTTGCACGACGCTACTATACGTCGCCATGATGTCATGCAGGGTGCGGTGCACGCGGTCACGGACCCGTTTCAAACGCTGCCGGATCTCCTGGAGCGCGGGGCTCGCCTGGTCGCGGACCACACCTTTCTCGTCCAGTGCCGTCCGTATTTCGCGGAGGAGAATACTAAAATCGCTGAGACGTGCCAGACGGCGACTGAGGAGTGGAGCGCGCTGGCTTTCCAATTGACCGTAGCGCCGTAGACGCTGGAGGACGTCTACACACTGGGCGACTTCAAGGAATTGCCAACCTTCGAGATAGAAGCCAATGATCTGGGCGGTATCCAGATAGACACGAATGTCTGTCACCGGCGCCAATGGTGGTTCAGCGCCCGCGGTCAGGAGTGCCACCATTTCTGAGGTCTCACGCAGCGGCACATCCAGCGCTGCCGCCTCGGTGTAGGGGTGTAACTGGGCCGCACAGCTCTTGCCCATGGGGGTGACCGCATAGGCCTCAAGCGCCCGCAAAATCAGTGGATAGTCTAACACCACTTCTGTATGTGCATTCATACCCAGACTCGACTCAATGGGTCTTAGACAGGGCACTCGCCAGACGCTCACGGACCAGGCGATTCACCGTCGCGCCATCAGCACGTCCGTGTACGACTGGCATCAGCGCCCGCATGACACGCCCCAGATCCTTCTCCGAGGTCGCATCCAGTTCCTGCAGCACCGTGTTAATATGCTGTACGAGCGCCTCTGTGCTGAGCTGCGCTGGTAAATAGGCTTCCAAAATGGCCAACTCACGCTCTTCCTGCTGTGCAATGTCCTCACGACTATACTGACGTGCCAGCGCAATCGCTTCGCGCCGCTGTTTCGTGGCCAGGCGCACAGTGTCCAAGGCCTCGGTGTCATCCAACACCCCGCCCTTGTCGATCTGACGATTTTTAATGGCTGCCGTGAGGAGACGTAACGTGGACAGGCGCACCTTGTCACCACTTTTCATGGCGTGTCTGAGATCAACTTGAAATTGCTCGCACAGAGACATCACTCATACCTTCTTGTGCGCTTAGGCGCCCATGAGCATGCGGGCCTTCGCCGCCTTCTTCTTGGCAGCGATCGCTTTGCGCTTCCGTTTGACACTGGGCTTCTCGTAGTATTCCCGTTTGCGAATTTCGGAGAGCACTCCAGCTTTTTCACACTGTTTCTTGAAACGACGTAACGCGTTTTCAAAAGGCTCAGCCTCGCGGACCTTGACTCCCGGCATACATTTCTCCCCCCTTTCCTCACGTACACACTAGTGTATGGGGCGGTCCAATGTCGCGGTATCCTGCGTCTGCCAACCGCTACACACCAATGTCTCCACGATTTCATTTTCGCATAAACGCCCATTATAGTGGTTCTTAGTTCCGGGTGTCAAGGAAGGGCAACCCGACCGTATGGGAGGCTGCCATCCTCTGGCTAGATGTGGGCATATGGGTGGCGGTATGGAGACCCATGTTTAGAGACGCGTCTCCTGTGGGAGGCCCACCAGCTGACCATGCTGCAGGTCGAGACACATGGCCCGCCCTGGGTTCGGTTTGCCTGGCGTCTGGCCGAGGACCATCACCTCCGCATGCAGCGTCCCGGGCGCCAGCTCTAACAGGCCAACAGTGCCCAGGCGCAAATCCTTGTGATGCGGAAAGGTCGGGCTCCCACTGTTTAACACGACGACGCCCTCACGGTGTTCCAGCACTTCGTAATGCGTATCACCGGCGATCATAATCTGCACCGGCGTGGGAAACAGCTGCTGCAACTCCGTGACCGGGCGAAAGCCGCGCTTCAGACTATGCACCATGCCGAGACGCCAGCCATGGACATCAAGGATTTCGACTTCCTTACAGCGGGCGTCGACAATCGGATCGTTGTTCCCCGTCACGCACAAGACCGGCGCGAATGGTTCCAACCAGTCAAGGACCATCGGCGAGGTCAAATCGCCACTGTGTAAAATCAAGTCCACGGTCGCTAAAAAGTCGCTGATTTCTGGCCCCAACTCGTCGAGCGTACGAATCAGATTTGGGAGGTGTGTATCCGAGAGAATGCCAATGCGCATACGAGAACCGTCCTCTGCTGGAGAATGCAAACCTGGTGCTCTGTCAAACTTAAGCATTGGGCTTGCCAAGCCTATTCTACCAAGAAAAACAAGACTATGAGGTCATGGAGATCCTAAATGAGAAGTTTGACAAAGCACTAGTCTCACGCGAGCCTGGCTCCCTCCGTTGACGCCAGCACCCTCATGTGCTACCGTGCGGCGGATTTTGGCGTAGACTCACTCAAAAAGCAAGGTACGCTTGCAACTGCAAGGAGTAGCGCGTATGCCACAGCGGAGAGATGCCGCTATTGTTGGAATCCATGAATATCCTTTACGCGTCGCCCCCGGCGTGAGCTCCCTCCAGATGAAGGCTGTGTCTGCCGCCAAAGCCTTGGAAGACGCCGGCCTCAAATGGTCTGATGTTGACGCCCTGTATGACACGGGTGGTGATCAAAACATCGGCGGGCTGGGGATTGCGGAATACTTTGGCTTCAAGCCCCGTGTCATTGATACGACATACGTTGGGGGAAGTTCTTTCGAGTTTCAAGCCAATCATGCGCTGACCATGCTGGCGGCTGGGAAGTGCAATGTCGCGCTCATTACCTATGGTTCCACCGCGCATTCCGACCGCCGCGCCATCGGCACCGCCGGCGCGACAGGGGTGGGGCCTGCCACCTTTATCAACAATATGGAAGATCCCTGGGGGCTGACGCTGATTGGCAATTATGCCATGGTGAAGTCACGTCACATGTTCCAATACGGTACTACCAACGAACAGTTTGCCCACATCTCTGTAGCCACGCGGCATCACGCCATGCGCAACCCGGAAGCGGTCCGGGCCATGACGGATCTGGAATTCGTCGGCGTGCGCGATGTCACCGTCAGCGATGTACTGGAGTCGCGGCTCATTGCCCATCCCCTCCGGTTGCTGGAATGCTGCATGGTATCTGATGGCGGCGGGGCCGTGGTGATCGCCTCCGCAGCGGCCGCCCGCCATTGCCGGAAGACACCTGTCTGGATCATTGGCGCGGGTGAGGCTACCAAGTACCGCGAAAACGGTGGCGACATTACCGTGAGTGCCGGAGCCCAGGCGGCGCCTGTGGCGTTTGGGGAGGCGGGTGTTACCCCAGCGGAGATTGATGTGCTGATGGCCTATGATTCCTTCTCGATCACGGTCATGTGTCTCATTGAGGATCTCGGCTTTTGTAAAAAAGGCGAGGGGGGGAGCTTTGTCGGTGACGGCCATCTCGTTTTTGATGATCCCCGTAAGCCGGCGTTAAACACTGATGGCGGTGGTCTATCGTCGAATCATCCTGGGCAGCGCGGGATTTTCCTGCTCTTAGAAGCCACCCGGCAACTCCGGGGCGAATCCACCTCGCAGGTCCAGAACGCCAAGCTCGCCGTGGCCGTTGGCAATGGGGGCCAACTCGGCTCACGCCACGCCACGGCCATCACCATTCTCGCCGCTGATTAACCGAGGAGGCCTCGCACTATGCCAGCACCACGACCCCAGCCACGTTTTCCCGAACCGGATACGGCGCCGTTCTGGGAAGCCACCAAGCGCCACGAGCTGACGTATCAGACCTGCACTAGCTGTCGCGCTGTCGTGTTCTATCCCCGCAGCCATTGTACCACCTGCGGCTCCAGCGACCTCACCCGGCGCATTTCGCAAGGCCTGGGCACCGTCTACACGTTCACGGTTATTATGCAGAGCCGTCACCCAGCCTTTGCAGAACTCGGGCCTTACGCCGTCGCCTATGTGGACCTCGATGAAGGTTTTCGTATCATGACCAACATCGTGGGTGTCCAGGAGCCTGTGAAAAATGTCCAGTGCGGTTTGCGTGTCAAGCTGTGCTGGCATGACCAAGGAGAGGGGCAACTCGCCCTCCCCATGTTCGAACCAGCGTAGCGTACGGGCTCGGTAGGCTCTCCGCAGTCTTCTGGCCTGCCACGCCAGGACACTGCGGAGAGACCAGGTCCACGCCGCTTAATGTTGGGGATGGATGGACATGCCCATAAACAGGGAGGTCAGCATGGTAAAGATGTAGGCCTGCAGGAAAGCCACAAAGAGCTCCAGCAGACTGATAAAGAGGGCAAAGAACACCGAGACGGGCGCGATCAGCAGGGTTTTGAGAATGAAGATCATGCTGATAAACGACAAAATGACAATATGGCCAGCCGTCATGTTGGCAAACAACCGGATACAGAGCGCAAACGGCTTGGTAAATTGCCCCATAATTTCGACGGGGATCATGATTGGTAACAACCAGGTCGGTATACCGTGTGGCACCAAGTTCTGCAGATGATGCTTCCAGCCGTAGGCCTTGATACCGCCGACTTGAATCATGACCAGCGACATAATAGCCAGGGCCGCTGTGACATTGACGTTGCCGGTCGCGGTGGCACAGAAGGGAATCAACCCCAAGAGATTGCAGAACAGAATGAAGAAAAACACACTGAGCAAATACGGCAGATAGCGTCGACCGGCTTCCCCGGTATTCGGCAAAATGACCTCATCGCGCAAAAAAACGATGATGGCTTCCAGCAAATTTGCCGCGCCTTGTGGCACGAGCTGCGGCGTACGAAACGCCCAACGGAACACGCCGATGAGCAGCGCGGCGGCAATCCACATCATCACCACGTGCTTGGTAATTGACAGATCAAGGACGATGGGGATGTTCAGCCATTTTTCATCCTGCACATGATGGAGGATGACTCCCCCAATACTAGTATCGGCACCATGCTCACCCGCTTGCGAGGCCGCATACGCGAGACTCATCCTGGCATTCCCTCCTTATAGGCTATTCGACGACCCACAAAATACAGCTCAACGATCAGACACACGATATAAAAACCCATCAACGAAAAGAGCAGCGTCGAGACGTGGAATTGCGTCCGCATGACCATGAGGATAAAGACGGTCGCAATACACACCAAACGGATCAACATACCGCCAAACACGGCGATCAGAAAGGTTTTCCACGAACTCCCGAGCGTTTTTGACACGGCATAAAAACCAGGGATAAAGCACACCACAGGGAGCAGGCACCCGATGATGATCTCACGCAGCAAGACGGAGTGCCCGAAGAGATACCCCCAGCCGAAGAGCAAGAGCCAGACCACACTGAGCGTGAGGCCGAGGAGTTTCAGGAAGTCAAGGAACATTGGTTACTTTCGGAGCACGACAGAGAGAAAGTGATAGAAGCCTGCCAGAATGCCAAGACACGCTCCAGTCAGTAACCACCAGGGAGATGTCGCAAAACGTGTATCTAACCAATAGCCTCCGAGGGCGCCACCGCCGATCATCCCCACAAAGGTTAAGCCCAGATCCATATATGGACCGACCGAACGCACGACCTCACCCCAGGAGGGCGCGGAGGGTTTGGGATCTGGCCTCTCGGACATAGGCAACCTTCTCTCACACACGACGGGCAGACATCTCTGATGGGTACCGTCATTGGCTGGTCGAGCCCTGACACCTGCGACACCTCATGCCACGAATATCTGGTGGAGAGACCACCGCAAAACGCTGCGGAGCGTAGCATAAACGCCAGGGGAGAGCAAGCAGACCGCGGACAGCAGGGCCCCGCGTCTCCAACACTGCAGCGCTCCACGCCGGCGGTGCGCAGGGCAGCGTCGTGGCCCGAGCAGCGGAAGAAGGAGGTTGTGCTTTCCTCGCTCTCCAGATTATACTCACGTACCCAAGGGAGCGACGTGACGGTGACATTAGGGAGAGAGACCAACATCATGGGGTTGGATGCACTGCGAGAACGGTTAGATGTGCTGGATGCACAGATCGTGTCCTTGCTGTCAGCACGAGCCAAAGTCATTAGGGAAGTTGCCGATTTTAAGCGCCATCATGGTCTGCCTATCTATGTCCCAGAGCGTGAGGCAGCGCTGATTCAACGCCTGCAAACGATCAATCCTGGACCGCTTCCAGCCGCTGCCGTGGCCCACATCTACCAGACGGTCTTAGAAGAGATGCGCACATTTGAAAGTGCCAGTCTGGTGCATGAGAGCCACGCCTTGTGATCCGCGTACCGTCTCGAGAGGCGGGAGAAGGTGTCGTCGTGTCGAAGCAACATATCAAACTGTCTATTGGTGTGGTGATTATTGTCGCCTCCGTGGCGTATTTGATGTTTTCCGGCGCTACCGGGAGCACCATGTATTTTTTGACGGTGCCAGAAGTTCACCAAAAGCTCTCGACCTTGCAAGGTGAGCAGATACGTGTGGCCGGCAAGGTCACGGCCGAGCCGATTGCGTGGGATGTGTCGAAGCTGGCGTTAGGGTTCGTCATCGGGGACGAGCAGGTGCGCCTCCCTGTGCAGTATAAGGGGGTCAAGCCGGACATGTTTCAGCCCGGCGTGGATGTCATTGTCGAAGGGCGCATCGGGCGTGATGGCGTGCTCACGGCCTCGGTGTTAATGACCAGTTGCCCTTCCAAGTATGAGGCCGACAAGAACCTGACACTCTAGCGCGCCTCTCCCGGCATCCTCGTCTCGCGTGTCGCTTCAGAGACCGTACCAGCAAGGCAGTGTCTGCGATGCAGGCCACCTGCGGCGTGCTTCCGCCAAGAATACCGGCGTTGGACGCACAACGTAGCAAGGAAAGACCATGGGTGATATTGGCGGGATTGCGTTACAGTGGGCATGTGTGGTGGCGTGCTATGCCGTCATCACGGCCTTGCTCGGGAGTGCCTATAAACGTCCGGCCATGATCGAAAGTGCCGCACGCGCCACCTATGGTGTGGCGGGGCTGGTCACCATCGCGATGATCGCGCTGTGGTACGCCTTACTCGCCCACGATTTTCGGCTGCAATATGTGGCCAGTGTCTCGAATCGTGCCATGCCAGCCTTCTATACCATGGCGGCCCTGTGGGGAGGGCAAGAAGGTTCCCTGCTCCTCTGGCTGTGGATCCTGACCATGTATAGTGCACTGGCCGTGTGGCAAAATCGCCAGCGCAATCGGGAACTGATGCCCTATGTGATGGCGACGCTGATGACGACAGCGCTCCTCTTTCTGGTGATGCTCGTGGTTGCTGAGGATCCTTTCCGTGTGTTACCGCATGAACCGCGTGATGGGCAAGGGCTCAATCCGCTGCTGCAAAATCCGCTCATGGTCATCCATCCACCCAATCTGTATCTGGGCTTTGTCGGCTTTTCAGTGCCTTTCGCCTTTGCGATGGGCGCCTTGGCCAGTGGGCGCCTGGATACGCAATGGATACGGAGTATCCGCCGTTGGACGCTGGTGGCCTGGTTATTCCTCACCATTGGCATTCTCTTAGGCGGACAATGGGCCTACGTCGAACTGGGGTGGGGTGGGTATTGGGCCTGGGATCCGGTCGAAAATGCGTCGTTGATGCCCTGGCTCACTGGGACGGCCTTTCTGCATTCCATCATGATTCAGGAAAAGAAAGGCATGCTCAAGGTGTGGAATATGGTGCTCGTTATTCTCACCTATGGGCTGTCGATCTTTGGCACGTTTCTCACGCGCAGTGGGATTATTGCGTCCGTGCATGCGTTTGCGCAATCGTCACTTGGTTCCTATTTTTTGTTCTATTTGGCGGGAGTTCTCACCATTGCCATCACGCTGCTGATCAAACGCCTGCCCCAGTTACGCAGTGACCATCGCCTGGAATCGGTTCTGTCGCGTGAAAGTAGTTTTTTATTCAACAACTTGTTTCTCGTTGGCATCATGTTTGCCGTCCTCTGGGGTACGATGTTTCCGATTATCTCTGAGGCCGTACGTGGAGTCAAAATTAGTGTGGCGGCGCCGTTCTTTAATCAAGTCAATGTCCCGCTCGGTTTGGGCTTGCTCCTCTTAGCGGGCATCTGTCCGCTCATTGCCTGGCGTAAGGCCAGCGCCCGGAATCTGCGCCGTAATTTTCTGTATCCCCTGACGCTGTCAGGTGTGGTGACCGCGGGCCTGTACGCCAATGGCATTCGGCACGTGGTGGCGCTGATCTCTTTTTCCATCTGCCTGTTTGTCTGTGGCACCATTCTCCTCGAATTTTACCGCGGCATCCGAGCCCGGAAGGCCAGCAGCGGTGGGACGGTGCTGCAGGCGTTGCGCACGCTGGTGCAGAGGAATCGCCGCCGTTATGGTGGCTACACGGTGCACTTCGGTGTGGTCTTGCTGTTTATCGGCATTACAGGCTCATCGGCGTATCAGATCGAAGAGAATGTGGTGCTGCTTCCCGGAGAGCAGGCGGTCGTGGGGCCATTCACCTTGCAATTGCACAGCCTGAACCGTCAGATGGAACCCACCCATGAGGCGTTTATCGCCACGCTGCGTGTCTCCCGTCACAACGACTATCTCACGACCCTCTATCCTGAGAAACGTGTCTACTTTGCCCAGAATCAGCCGACGACCGAAGTCGCTCTGCGTAGCAGTTTGCTCGAAGATCTGTACGTGATTATGGCGGGCTTTGAAGCCTCCACGGCTGTGACATTCAAAGTGTTTATCAATCCGCTGGTGTTTTGGATGTGGATGGGTGGACTGGTGATGGTTATCGGGACCATTGTTGCCATGTGGCCAGAGCGTCGTCTTGCAGGCTTGGCGCCGCACTACGAAGCACGCCATCGTGAGCCGGTCGCCGCGCGCGAGGCACGCTAATGGCCGCACTGGATATTGCCATCTTGGTGGTGATCGCGCTGTGTGTGGTAATCGGGGTCGGCGAACCCCTACTGCGCCAGGCACCGTCTGCTCTCCCACGTACAGCGGACGAGCAGGCCACAGAGCGCCTGATGCTCCAGAAAGATATGGTGTATGGGGCTATCCGCGATCTCGATTTTGATTTCCAAACGGACAAAGTTGATCAGGACGACTACACAGCACTCCGTCAACAACTGGAAAGAGACGCTGTCCACATCTTGCGTCAACTCGATACGGTGGATCCGTTTGTGGAGCTGGAGCAGCTGATTGAGCAGCAGGTGCGTGTGCTCCGTCAACCGTTGGTCGCGTCGGTCAGTGCGGCCGACGACCACGTGTGCGCCCATTGCCGCACCCCCTATGCACCGGACGCGCTGTACTGTCCGAGCTGTGGACCAACCCTGAGGCCTTTGTAACATCGTGTATGCGGGTAGCGAAAGACGGCAATGGTCGCGCTGGTTAGGACAGCACCTTCTGGTGGGTGCCATCACGCACCCGCGGCTGCTGGTCGGGTGGTGCGGTGTGCTGCTGACCAGCGTGTTGTTGATGGTGGGATATGCGGAAGACGTCGGTCGTCTGCAAGGCGTGGTGCAGCGCGAGGGGCACATATTGGCGCACCAGCGCATCATGCTCATTCGTTTCGGCCCAAATGAGGATGTGCAACGCTTTCCTGGGCAAACAGATGCTGACGGACGCTTTGTGTTTGAGCATCTGGCCATTGGCCCGACGTGGACGTATGTCGTGGGGATACGTTACGAGGAACAACTCTATCGCAGCGACTCGGTGACGCTCACCGGGGCAGAACCCGTGGAAGTCGTCCTGACCGTCAGCGCCGTCAGTGCGGCGGTCAAGCCCGATGGGGTGCCGGCCGCAGAAAAACCAACGTTACGGATTGCCAACCATCTGATGGCTGTCCGCAGCCATGCGACAAGTCTCGAAGTGCGAGAAATTATCCGTCTCGTCAATCCCGGCAGCACGCCTTACACCGCTGTAGCTCCAGGGCCGCGAGGGACTCCAGGGGTCTCCCTCCATTTGCCTCTCCCACACGGACACTATAATGTGGCTCCGATCCAAGGCTTGCTGCCTGAAGCGACACGGGTGGAGAGTCGCGGGATCTCCTACACTGCGCCCATTGCACCAGGGGAACATGAGGTCGTGTATACCTACCACCTCCCATGGCAGGCGACCCTGATGACGATCTTATTCGAACGGACCCTGGCGACGGCCATGTTCGACGTCCTCGTAGAAGATGAGCAGCTCAATGCGACGAGCGATTTGCGCTTTGGCGGGCGTGTGCCTGTGCCGCCCCACGTGTTTGCGCATTTTCGGGGTGTGCAGTTAGAAGCCGGCACCCGTGCCTGGCTGCAACTCATCCCGCGCCAGACCTCGACATCGTTGTTGTCGCTCGGGGCGTATAGCTTGATCGTGGGGCTGGCACTCGGTGGTGGTCTGTGGCCGTGCTATAGGGCATGGCGCCAGCCAGGCAAGCAGACGCGGGCCACGGCTGAGGCGCTGGCCCAGCAGCAGGACTGGCAGCAGACTGGGTGGCAGCTTTTGCATAGCATGGCGCGTTTGGACGATGCATACGCGCACGGAAGCGTGGAGGCCGCAACGTACCACCAGCGTCGTCAGGCGTATCAAGAACAGCTGGTGCACATGGTGGAGCACTATGCGCAGAGCCGTGCCCCAAAGGCGTCATAGAGGAACAGGGTGAGCGCAGACGTGATGGTCCGTCTCGAAGGGGTCGTCAAACGCTTTGGTCCCATGACGGCGTTGCGTGGCATTGATTTGCAACTCAGGCGTGCCTGCACCCTTGGCCTCTTCGGTCCGAACGGTGCTGGGAAGACTACACTCCTAAACATTCTCGCCACGTTGACCCGTCCTTCCGCGGGCATGGTCTGGATCGCCGGCTATGATGCCAGGCGAGACGCCGCCAAAATCCGTCCCCTCCTCGGCGTGCTGACCCATCGGACCTTCCTGTATGGTCATCTCACGGCGTATGAGAATTTGCGTTTTTATGGTCGGCTGTTTGGTGTGCCACGCCTGACAGAACGCATCACCGACGTCTTACATACGGTCGATTTGCTGACGCAGGCCCATCAGCTCGTCCGAACTTACTCCCGTGGGATGCAGCAGCGTTTGGCGATTGCGCGGGCGATCTTACATTCCCCTGCTTTGCTACTGCTTGACGAACCCTATACGGGACTGGATAAGCATGCCACCGACCGCTTACAAGTCTTATTACAGCAGTTACGCGGCGAGGCCCGCACCATTATTCTGAGCACGCATGATTGGCATGGTGGGTTCGAGGGCTATGATGAGGTGGCCATTCAATGTCGTGGCAACATTGTCTATCGTGGCCCCTCCTGCGGCCTCGATGTGCCAGGCTTTGACCAGTTGTATCGTACGTATGTCGGGTAGCAAAGTCTTTCTCCGACAGATCCTGGCGCTGCTGGCCAAAGACGTGCAGACGGAGTGGCGTACACGCGAGATCTTCACGTTAATGTTCGTGTTTGCCGTCTTGGTGCTAGTGGTCTTTAATTTTGCGATTGGCGCAGACCCCGAGCTCGTGCGCCAAGTAGTCGCCGGGATTATGTGGGTGGCCCTGTTGTTGGCGACGGTGTTAGGCTTACAACGTACCAGCCAGATGGAACGGGAGGAAGACAGCCTGCAAGGGGTGCTGCTCGCGCTCTCGGACCGCAGTGCGTTGTTCGTGGCCAAAGCCTTGGCACAGATGTGTTACCTGGCGGTGGTGGCGCTCTGCATTGTGCCGCTGTGTGGCATATGGTTTCATATTGATTTCACCGCCTGCCTCGGGGAGCTCTGCCTCGTTTTTGGGTTAGGGATCGTGGGCCTGAGTATCATCGGCACTCTTTTTGCCATGGTCGTCACCCAGGTGCGAGCCTATGAGGTGATGTTGCCGATGCTCTTTCTCCCGGTGGCCGTCCCGCTCACGATTGCGACCGTGCATGCCACCACCCAACTCATCAACGGGAAGGGCCTGCGTGACATTACGGATTATCTGACGCTGCTTGGGGTGTTTGATCTCGTGTTTCTGGTGGTAGCGTTGTTAGTATTTGAGTACATTGTCGAGGATTGATGCTGTGCAGGTAGGATGGGTACTCACGTTTGTCGTTGCCTGTGCCGTGATCGCTGCGGTCTGTCTCCACCGTGTGTGCCATCTCGTTGTCACCTACGTGTTGATGCTTGCGGCGCTGCTCATGGTCTTTCTCTATGCGCCTCTGGAGCAGATGCAGGGTATCATCCAAAAAATCTTCTATTTTCATGTCTCGTCGGCGATCACGATGTTTCTCGCTTTTAGTATTGTCTGTCTCGCCAGCATTGTCTATCTGTGGCGTCAGGATGCCTGGTGGGATGCCGTGGCGCTCAGTGCGGCAGAACTCGGGGTGGTGTTGTGCACCTTGGTGTTAATTACCGGCCCTATCTGGGCGCGCCCCATTTGGGGCACCTGGTGGTCGTGGGATCCGACGCTGACCCTGACGCTGGTGCTCTGGCTCATTTACGTGGCCTATCTCATGCTGCGCATCGAGACCACAGATCCCAAACGGGCCCGCGTGGCGGCCATCCTGGGCATTGTCGGCTTTGTGGATGTCCCGTTAATCCGCTGGTCTGTGGAAAAGTGGCGCACCTTACATCCCAAGCCCATTATCATCCAGGCGGGCGGCACGACGGGTCTGCCACCGGAAATGCTGTTGACGTTTGCGGTGTGTGTGGTGGCCTTTGGCTGTCTCTTTTTCCTCCTCGTACGAGAACGCGTGAGCACGTTGCAGAGTCGCTACGACCTTGAGGTGCTGCGTCATGACATCGACGACATGCTGGCTCGCTAATCTGAGGGAAGGTTCCGTGAAGAATCTCTGGTATGTGGTGGTGGCGTATTCGGCCATCTGGACGGCCTTGTGGCTCTACATGGTGCGTATCTCGCAGCATAACAAAGCCTTACGGCAAGAAGTCCGCGATATGCAGGCACAAATTGGGCGAGGGCTCACGAAATAGGGAGAGGGAGATCCAGGGATGACCCCAGCGCACGTTGTTGAGGCAATCGAGGCAGCACACGACCAACGGCAGACAGACCACGGGCTGCAGTCTGCTGCGGCGGCCACGCACACCACCCTAGAGGCATCGTATGGGGCCGCGCTCAGTACCCCACCGCAGTGCTCAGCCGAAGAGTACACGGCACGCCTCGGGTTTCCTGGGGTGGCGCCTTATACACGCGGCGTCCAGCCGACCATGTACCGCGGGCGCCTGTGGACCACACGCATCTTCGCAGGTTTCGGAACAGCCCAAGAGACGAACGTGCGCTATAAATACCTTCTGGCCCAAGGCAACGGCGGCCTGAGCGTCGCTTTTGACCTGCCGGCGTTGTATGGCTATGATCCCGATCACCCGATGGCGGCGGGCGAAGTCGGCAAATGTGGTGTAGCGGTCAGTTCCCTGGCCGATATGGAGGTGCTCTTTGACGGCATCCCCTTGGACACGGTGAGCACGTCGATGACGATCACGTCCACGGCGGCAATCGCCCTGGCCATGTATATTGTCGTGGCAGAAAAACAAGGCATCCCCCTGGCCAAGCTCCGTGGCACGCTGCAAAACGACATTCTCAAGGAATACATTGCCCAAAAAGAGTGGATCTTTCCCCCACGGCCGTCGTTACGCTTCGTGCGCGACTCAATCGCCTATTGTGCCGAACATCTCCCGCAGTGGAATGCCATCAGTATCAGTGGCTACCACATCCGGGAAGCCGGGGCGACCGCCGCCCAGGAAGTCGCCTTCACCTTGTACGATGGCCTGACGTATGTTGAGGAGTTAGTCGCCAGTGGCGTCCCCGTCGATGCCTTTGCGCCACGCCTGTCGTTCTTTTTCGATGTGCATAATCATTTTTTTGAAGAAATCGCCAAATTCCGTGCCGCCCGGCGTATTTGGGCTCGAGAAATGGCCCGGCGCTATCACCCCACCAATCCGCGTTCCCTGCTTCTCCGTACCCATGCCCAAACGGCCGGCGTCACGCTGACCGCGCAGCAGCCCTATAACAACATCGTACGCGTTGCTCTACAAGCGCTGGCCGCGGTGTTAGGCGGGACGCAGTCGTTACATACGAATGCTCTCGATGAAGCCCTGGCCCTCCCGACGATGGAAGCGGCACGCATCGCCCTACGCACGCAACAAATCATCGCGCACGAAACCGGGGTGGCTGACACGATTGATCCGTTCGGCGGGTCGTATTACCTGGAGAAGCTGACGGACGAGCTTGAACAGCAAGTCTATGCCTATTTTGCGCAGCTTGATGCCCTCGGCGGCATGGTCCAGGCCATCGAGTGTGGATTTCCCCAGCAAGAAATTGGCCTGGCAGCCTACGAGACGCAGAAGAGACTTGAAAAGCATGAGGACACGATCGTTGGGGTCAATGCGTTCGTCACCCCTGAGGCGCCTATCGACATCTTGCACATTGATCCGCACATCCAGGAGAAACAGATTGCCCAGGTGCAAGCCCTGCGGCGCACGCGTGACCAGGAGTTGCTTGCGAGCCGGCTGCGTACCTTGGAGGAGGTGGCCCGGAGTACGCAGAACATCATGCCGGCCCTGCTTGATGTGGTGCGCGCCTATGGCACCATCGGTGAGATTTCCGATGTCTTACGGGCAGTCTGGGGTGTCTATGAAGAGGGGCGCTTCTAAGACAGTCTCTTCAGTCCTATAAGCGCTGGCTTTAGGTGTGGACAGGATTGTGCCGAGCGGTATAGTGATCAAAGACGACCTTCAACCCTTCGAGCGTGAGGTAGGGCTCAATTTTTTGCACCGTCGTCGAGGCCTCGGCAATAAGCGGGGCCAGACCGCCCGTGGCGACGACCAGTGGCGTTCCGTCCATTTCCGTACGCATACGCGTCACGATGCTATCGACGAGCCCAACATAGCCAAAATAGATGCCGGATTGCATGGCATGGACCGTGTGCTTGCCGATGACCGAGCCAGGGTTGGCAAACTCCACCCGCGAGAGCTTGGAGGCATGCTGCGCGAGCGCCTCAATCGAGATCGTAATGCCTGGGGAGATAGCGCCTCCTAGGTACGCCCCCGCGGCGGAGACCGCATCAAAAGTCGTGGCGGTGCCCAGATCCACCACGATCAATTCACACTGGAATTTGTGGTAGGCGGCCACGGCATTGACGAGACGGTCCGCGCCCACCTCTTCGGGCCGGTCGGTATGGATGGGCAGGCCAGCCGTCTCATGGTCCACAATCAGCGGTTGGCAATCGAAATAGACGTGCGACACTTCGGTGAGCGCAAAGAGCTGGGATGGAACGACACACGAGATCGCCACGTGTTGGATGGCGTGGGCATCAATGCGCCGCTGTGCGCAGAGCCCCTGCACCAGCACGCCGTATTCATCGCTGGTGCGATGGCGACTGGTCGCCAGCCGCCAGTGGGTGATCAGGCGATCCTGGTCGTAGACCCCCATCACGGTGTTGGTATTACCGACATCAATCACTAATAACATGTCTGCATCCTTCAGAGAAAGACGACTTCGCCCGCCACCAGTCGGTACAGGGTGCCAGCCGGGTCATGGACACGTAACGCCCCATCCTCGTCAAGGCCCGCCACGATGCCCGTGAGAGCGCGCGTGTCCTGGGTAAAACGCACCCGGCGCCCCACAATCGGTCCATAGTGCAACCATTGTGCGAGTATGGTCGCCATGTGGCCCTGCTGAAAAAGCGTATAGAGTCGTTCGAGATGTGCCAGAAGCAGCGCAATGAGCGGCGCCCGGCTCCAGGAATGCCCTGCCGCGAGGGCCAGCGATGTCACGAACGGCTGTAACTCCAGTGGGAAGTCCTCCAGGGCCGTGTTGACGTTGATCCCGATCCCAATGATCGCCAGGGTAGCCGTCGATGGACTCACCGCCGCTTCGCACAAGATGCCGGCGACTTTTTTGCCATACACCTCAACATCGTTCGGCCATTTCAGCTGTACCGGGAGGGCGCTATAGGCCGTCAGAGCCTGCGCGGTAGCGACAGCACTCACTAACGTAAGTTGCGGGAGGCGCGCCATGTCGATCTGCGGACGGAGGAGCAGCGAGAGATAAATCCCCACGCCAGCAGGTGAGGCAAAGGTGCGGCCTTGGCGTCCACGTCCGTTGGTTTGGTGGTCGGCAATGACTACCGTGCCTTCTGGTGCGCCATCCTGGGCGAGCGTCTTCACGAGATCGTTGGTGGAGGTGGCCGACGGCCAGACCTGCAGGACGCGCCCAAACGTGTGCGTCGTCAGTAACTGCTGGAGCGCCGACGGCTCTAAGGCATCTGCCTGCGGCTTAGTCTCCATGGTGGTCGTGCTCAGCGGCGTGTTTCAGCTTCTCAATCTCTTGTTGTAATAACACGGTAAGCAAGGCAGGCATGGTGGCCTGGGCGACCTCACGTACTGTGGCCACCATCTGCGGGATGAGCTGGGCACACACGGTGGTCATCTGCGCTTCGAGGGTCGCTTGCAGGTGCTGCAGGAGATGCCTCCCCAGCGTGTGCGCGAGGCCATCAAGCGTGGCGGCCATGGGCTCCTCCGGTGGGGTGGGCAGCGGAGGCGGCAGCGGCAACACCAGCGGTGTGGTCTCTGCGCCAGAGAGGGGCGACGTCTCATCCCATGGCGCCAGACCGGAAAAATCCGCCAGACCAGCGGGCTCAGGCCACACGGCCTCCAGGGGGTCCGCGAGAGGCACAGGGGCGCCACGTGGGGACACCGCCGTGGGCTCTGCCTGGGCGGTGCGCTCATCGGGACGCGGGCGCAGCGTTGCCACCGTTATGTCCGGCGTGGGGAAGGCTGGGGGTGGCGTCGCGACCACCAGTTGCTTCACCAAATCGAGAAGCACACGCGGTTCAAAAGGCTTGGCGAGATAGGTGGTCACCCCGGAGCGGGCGCCTTTCGCTTCATCATAGGCGGCAAAACCACTGGTCAAGAGGACGACGGGGACATCCCGACCATTGGCGCTTTGACGAATGCGCTGACACAACTGAAAACCGTCAATTCCGGGCATGGAGGCGTCCGCCAGCACAATGTCGGGGTGGATGGTATGGACTTTCTGCAAACCATCCAAGGCATCGCTGACGACCGACACGTCAAAACCCTCACGGGCAAACGTGGTCTCCACAATAGTTTGAATGGAGAGACTATCTTCCACGAGCAGCAATTTCGTGGCCATGCTGAGCCTTTCGCGTGCCGGAGCAGCGCTAACCTCCGCCAGACATCTGCCGCAGACAGCGTCACGGCGCCAGCGTATAATCCTTCCCGGGACTCCCCGCACATCGAGTGCCCCCTGCACAGCCCAGACGATGCCGGGCGCGACAGTGAGCCTATTGTAATACAACGTTACAGTAGAGACAATCAAGCCGTCCGTAACTCCGCCCGGCAGGGCGGAGCTTGTCGGGAGATTTTGGTGATGTGGCTGCTCGATCGCTATCTACTGCGCGAACTCCTCCCCGCCTTCCTCCTCGCACGGGCCGTGGCCACGGCGGTGCTCTTTGTCGATAAGCTGCTGTGGCTGACGAGTTTGATTTTACGCAATCATCTCGATCTGCTGACGTCGGCCCGCTTGTTGTGTTATACGCTGCCTACGGTGAGCAGTTTGACGCTGCCCATTGCCTTTCTCATTGGCTGCACGTTAACCCTCAACCGCTTATCGATGGATAGTGAATATGTCGTGTTCAAAGCGGCTGGCGTGAGCTTTTATCGTATGCTCGCCCCCCTCATCGCGGCGGGCATGGTGGTCTACGCCCTGTCGAGCGTGGTGCTGATGTATGTCGCCCCGTGGGGATTTCAAGGCCTGCAGAGCCTGTTTTTCGAGGTGGCCCGTGAACGAGCCTACTATCATCTGCAGCCCCGCACCTTTAACGAGGCGTTCAAAGGCTTGGTGCTTTATGTCGAGCGCACCGTGCCGGAGGCACAACGTCTTGAAGGCATTTTCATTGCAGATACTAGGACCAATGTCTCCCAGGTGATTACTGCCGAGGTTGGCACGTTAGAGACACAGCCCGAAGCGTTGCGTGTGCTCTTACACCTCGAACGGGGGACCATCCACCGCGTCTCTCCACCCTACAAACGCTATGCCGTCCTCCAATTTGGTCAGTATGATGTCAGTTTAGATCTCGACACGCGCCTGGCGCGTCAAGCACGGGAGGCCAGCCGACCGCGGGAGCTGTACCCGACGGAATTTCGTGCGGAGATGGCGCGTCGTCAGGCCCTTGGCCAGAGCGCGCACGATCTCGAACTCTACTGGCATAAACTCTTTGCCCTGCCCTTTGCCTCCATGATTTTTGCCATCTTGGGTCCGGTGCTGGGGGTCGTCCAGCCGAAGGCCGGACGTTCGTCAGGCTATGTGTTTGGGCTGGGCGCCATCTTTCTCTATTACATTTTTCTCACGGCCAGTGATGCCCTCACGGACAAATTCTCGTTCTTTCCTGCCGTGTTTGCTGCCTGGTGCCCCAATGTGTGCATGAGCGCCCTGACACTGCTCTGCATGCGGCGGGTGGCACGTGATGCCTCGCCATGGGAGGTCGCCTGGCTGTGGGAAGGGGCGCTACACCGCTGGCGTCGGCAGACCACAGCGGCCTGAGGCCGTCAGCGCGGAGAGATGGATGCGGGATTAGGGCTGCAAACGTGGGCCATCGGCATCCAGGACGATGTTGTAGGTTTGGAGTAACGTGCTCTTCGCTTCTTCCAAGCGCACTTGGGCTTTGAGAAATTCGGTCACAGCGTTGATTTCGTTGGACTGTTGTACCGCCAGGACATCCTGAAATTGCAACGTCGTAAACACCGTCGCCAGGCCCACCTGGAGTTTCTTTTTTTCCGCCTCAAGCTGTTTCTGTGCCAGACGGTTGGAGACGCGGGAAGCCTGCACGCGTTGCGAATTGGTGAGGACGTCCCGCACGGCGTTCCGGACGTCGGCAATGACATTTTCCTCCAGGTCTTTGATGCGGACCATCTGCTGGCGGATGGCGAGCTGCGCTTGTTGGACGCGCCCCTTGGCTTGCCGATTTTCCAGCGGGTAGCGGAAGGTCACGCCGATATCCCAGCGATAGCGTTTCGTCGGATCGATTTCTCCCACCCCACCCAGCAGTCGATCGTCAATCCCATTGAAGCGTAGACTGGCGTCCATATCCAGCGTCGGGAGTAACTGATTCTTGTCAAAGACCAGACTGATATGCTGACTTTCGAGTGCGAGTTTGGCCTGCACGAGATCGGAACGCTGGTCGAGTGCCTGGCGAATTTCTTCGTCCTGATTTAAGGTCGGGGCGATATACATCGGGGTATCGGCGGGCAGAATCACGACATCAGCCTGGGCACCGACTAAGCTCACGTTCATGACCCGTTTGAGGCGATCTTCGGCGGCCCGCAAGGCATTGTTCGCGACCAAGATACGTTCTTCGGTCCGGGCGATCGTCGTTTCCGCTTGTAAAACGTCGAGCGGTGCCAGGGTACCAACGGCCACCTGTTTGCGGATCTGGTCGAGGAGTTGGCGTGCTAAGACGAGTTGCCGGAGCTGCACTTCTAAATCCTGCCGTCGAAAGACTAAATCCCAGTACGCCTGTTGGACGCGGGAGGTGATGACAATGATTTGGCGCCGGAAATCTTCTTTCGAGATGGCCAGATTGTTCTGGGCCAGCAGAATTTGCGTCTTGGTCACCTCAGAACCAAAATTGCGCAACAGCGGTTGGGTGGCACGCAGCGTCGCTTCGGTAGTGTACAATTCGCTAGAAGGACGGAAGTCAAAGGGAAAGCCCAGCGTTTTGCCGGCTCGGTTCGCTTTGAGTTCTGTCTGGGTGGTGCGACGTCCGGTTTTTAAGTGGGACTCCGCGATTTCCGCATCGTAGGTAGCACCCGAGGGGATGAGCTTGGAGATCCCAACGGTTAAGCGCTGTTCTTGGACGTCGTCTTGTCCCACGAGCCGATCGTTAACACGATTGAGCACCGCAGTCGCGGTGTCGAGGAGACGCGCATCAGAAGCACGCAACGTCGCCCGGCCTGTGAGATCAAAGATGCCCTCGCGTTCGCTCACCTGGGCGGCGCGGATGAGAGGATTCAACCCGGCGATCTGAATGTCTAGATTGCTTTGCAGGGCCAGCGCTGTGGCTTCACGCAACGTCAGGAGCATTTCACGCTGTGGCGTTTGGGCGGTAGCCACCGGCACGAGAACATACCCCCAGACGAGGCTTGCGAGGAGCACGAATTGCACCGTGGACAGTGTGGCCCGCGTAGGCCACTCGCAGGCGCCGAGACGGCGATGTGTCTTCATAGCCCCCTTTCATTTCTTCCTAAGCACTGGTCATGGGGCCTCACGTATCGCTACTGGTCTCGCAGTCACAGCAGGATAGACGACTGGATCACACGTAGGGCACCTCGACGGAATAGCGCTGTGTTGTACTGGTCACCAGGGCTGATGTCAAGCGCGTTTTTCCAAGCGCGGCCCCTCGCGTTGGGAGCACCATCGCCGTCAAACGCCTGCACCGTGCCAGAGAGATCGGCCGCGGTTGCCGGCGTCGGCAGGCCCAGCGTTGCACTTTCTTGTCGAGGCAGTTACACTCTTGCGCGAGATTAGGGCAACAATCTCTGGGACTTGTCCCTAGAAGCCCTCGGCTGGAGCCGTGGGGAATGGTCGCTACACCCCACCAAATCACGCGCGTGAAATCACGCGCGTGCCTGAGTCCCCAGGTTGTTCTATCACAGGATCGTTATGCAGATTGTCGAGCAGCTTGCCACTGTGCAGCCGAATGCCTATCCGAAGCCAATCCTGGCGCTTGGGAACTTTGACGGGGTGCATCGTGGGCATCAGGCGATTTTTCAGCATGTCATCACCCGCGCCCGTGACCTGGCTGGCACGAGCATGGTCTTTACCTTTGAGCCGCATCCCCTGCAGGTGTTGGCCCCGGAGAAAGCCCCGCCACTCCTGACGACTTATGACCAGAAGATCCAGCTCATTGCCGCACTCGGCATAGCGGTGGGGTTGTGCATTCCTTTTACGGAGGAGTTTGCACGCCAGGATCCGCTGGCGTTTGTGCATGATGTCCTGTGTCAACGGCTTGGGATTCATGAAGTGGTGGTCGGGCACGATTTTCGTTTTGGACATCGTCGGGCCGGCACAGTAGCGTTACTGCAAGAACAAGCCACGCACGGCAACTACCAGGTCACGGTCGTGCCGCCCATTCTGCAGGATGACACCGTGGTAAGCAGTTCCAACATCCGCCGTCTCCTCCTCAAAGGGCATGTGGAACAAGCGGCGCGTTTGCTTGGACGGTATTATGCGATCACCGGACCTGTGGTCGAAGGTTTTCGACGGGGGACAGCGTTGGGGTTCCCCACCGCCAATGTGCGCTCCCTCAATACCGTGATACCGTATCCAGGGGTGTATGCCGTGCGAGTCGAGTGGGCCTCTCGCCTCTATCCAGGCGTGGCCAATGTAGGATACAATCCGACGTTTAGCAACCAGACGCTCAGCGTTGAGGCCCATCTCTTCGACGTTGAGGCTGATATGTATGGGGCGCTGGTGCGGGTAGAATTTGTGCAGCGGCTCCGTGATGAGCGCACATTCGCTTCGGTGGATGAGCTGGTGGCACAAATCGCTGCCGACGCGCAGCAGGCCCGCGTCGTACATACCCAGATGGCGACCCTAGCGCCGTGAGAGGCGCGCCACGGCACGCGGCACGCAGGGCAGTGGACGGAGCGTATGGTGCTTGAACCGGGAACGCGCATAGTCATCGCTATTGATGGGCCTTCTGGGGCAGGGAAAAGTACGGTAGCCCGGAAAGTGGCCCAGCATCTGGGGTATCAGTACGTCGATTCTGGCGCCTTCTATCGGGCAGTGGGATGGCTGATGCACGCGCGGGGTGTGCCCGTGGAGGATGCCGCGGCGGTGATGGCCTGCTTGGCACACACGCCTCTGCGGGCGACGTTTGAGGCTGGGATCTTCCATATGTGGGTGGCAGACGCATGTGTAACGTCGGATTTACGGGGTGAGGCCGCCGGACGAGCGGCGTCTGCGGTGGCTCTCTTGCCCGGCGTCCGTGCGCTCATCACCGCCCAGCTACAGCGTGTGGGGGCACCGGCCAATGTGGTGATGGAAGGACGGGACATCGGGACAGTGGTCTTCCCGGAGGCACAGGTGAAATTTTTTCTTGATGCCTCGCTCGCGGTGCGCGGCCAGCGGCGGCTCCAGGAGACGCCGCCGGGAGAGACCCCGGCCCTCTCCCGGCACATTCTCGAGGCGATGGCCACACGCGATCGGCAAGATCAGGGACGTCCAACAGCCCCATTAGTCCAAGCGGCGGATGCGCAGCGCATTGATACCACAGATTTGACAGTTGACGAAGTTGTCCAGACTATGCTATCAGAGATTCACCGTGTGCTAGACGGCGAGGGGGGATAGCCTAGACAGGGCACCTAGGGTGAAGGCGGGAGGAGCCGGCCCAGGCAGGCTTGCTCTAGAGGCGTAAACAGGAGGTTGGAATTTCCATGACTGACAATATGGGGCAGCAAGAAGTGCTGGAACCGGTAGCATCAGGTACTGCACAGGCTATTACCTTTGAAGATGTTACCTCTCGCGAAGAGATGGAACTGCTCTACGCCGAGAGTTTGAAGCATATCCAAGAAGGGGAAATCGTCCGCGGTCGCATAGTGCATATTGGGCGCGACTCTGTGCTCGTGGACGTTGGGTATAAATCCGAAGGCATGATCGATCTCGATGAGTTCCCTGACCAGGGGCGCTACCTGCAAGTGGGCGAAGAGGTGGACGTCCTCCTGGAGCAGAAAGAGGATGGGGAAGGCCAGGTCATCCTCTCCAAGGAAAAAGCCAACCGCATTAAAATTTGGGACGATATCAGTAAGAAGTACGATAACAATGATGTCGTCGATGGGGTGGTGATTGCGCGCATTAAGGGCGGCTTGACGGTGGATATCGGCTTGAAGGCGTTCTTGCCCGGCTCGCAGATTGACCTCCGGCCCGTGCGCAATCTGGATAAGCTCATCGGCGAGCGCCTGAACATGCGGATCATCAAACTCAATAAGCGACGGGGCAATATCGTCTTGTCACGGCGTGTGCTGCTGGAAGAAGAACGTCAACGCGCCAAAGAAGAGACCCTCTCTTCCCTCGCGGAAGGCCAGATTATTGAGGGCATGGTGAAGAACATCACCGAATACGGGGCGTTCATCGACCTCGGTGGTATTGATGGGTTACTGCACATCACCGATATGTCTTGGGGTCGGGTCAGCCATCCGTCGGAGCTCTTTGCTATTGGCGATCAGGTGCGCGTCATGGTCCTGAAGTTTGACCAGGAACACGAGCGTGTCTCACTGGGGCTGAAACAGATGACCCCCGATCCCTGGATGGACGTGGCGGAGAAATATCCCGAGACATCGCGGGTCTCCGGCAAGGTCGTCAGCATCACCGATTATGGGGCCTTCGTGGAATTAGAAGAAGGCATCGAAGGTTTGGTACACGTGTCGCAAATGTCCTGGGCACGCCGGACACGCCATCCCTCGAAAATCGTCAACATTGGCGATACCATTGAGGCGGTGGTGTTGAGCGTAGACAAGGATAAGAAGCGCATCTCTCTCGGCATGAAGCAAATTGAGCCGAATCCATGGACCACCGTCGATGAGCGCTATCCGGTGGGGAGTGAGGTCGAGGGCAAGGTGCGGAATCTGACTGATTTTGGCGCCTTTATCGCTTTAGAAGAGGGCATCGACGGGCTCATCCATATTTCCGACATGTCGTGGACGCAGCGCGTGAAGCACCCCTCGGAAATCCTCAAGAAGGGCCAGAAGGTCCAGGCAGTTGTGCTCAATGTGGATAAAGACAATGAGCGCCTGTCCCTGGGCTTGAAGCAAATGGAACTCGATCCGTGGACCCAGGTCCAGACGAAATACCAGGTGGGCCAAGACGTCCGCGTGAAAGTGGTGAAAGTGACCAATTTTGGCGCCTTTGCCGAGTTGGAAGACGGTGTGGAAGGACTCATCCACCTGTCCGAGCTGAGCCGCGAAAAGGTGAACGACCCCGAAGAGGTGGCCAGCGTCAACCAGGAGCTGGAAGCGAAGATCATCAAGATTGATGTCGAGACGCGCAAGATCGGTCTGAGCGTGCGGGCATTTATCGAAGGGAATGAGCGTCAGGATCTCCGGGATGCCAATGGTCAGGATGATGACACCGTGACCCTCGGGGATACGGCGCCTGAGGGCATGGCGACGTTGCGCTCGGCGTTAGTGGAAGCTGAGGCTGAGGCCGAGGCCGAGGCCGAGGCGGCACGGAAAAACGACGCGGAAGCCTAACACCAGTGAGCTGCGGCCTGCCCTGCCATCGCTTCAGGCGGGCGGGCTGCAGTCTGATGAGGTTGCTGATGACGAACCTACAGAGTGGACCGCACGTCGGCCGCTGCTGTCCTGGGTTCGGTGACGAAGCCCACGAGCGCAAAAAATAAGAGATATGCTTGACAAGCCTGGAGGCTGGCAGTACGCTACAAGCTCTTTTTCTTGTTCGGGCGCTGTGCGACGGCTCCCTCCTTCAGGAGATCTCGATGCATGACAAAAGCAGAGCTCGTTGAGAGAGTTGCTGATAAGATTCAATTGACCAAAAAGCAGACTGAGACGGTGGTGAACATTCTGCTCAATTGTATTACGGAAGCCCTGAACGCAGGAGGCAAGGTTGAACTGCGGGGTTTTGGCAGTTTTCGTATCCGGGACCGCAATCCCCGTGAAGGACGCAATCCGAAAACGGGTGATACCGTCCAGATCCCAGCCAAGCGCGTGCCCTTTTTCAAGGCGGGCAAAGAACTCCGCGAGATGGTTGACGATTAGTCACCCGCCATGCAGGTTATATCCTCCATGCAAGAGCCGTTGATTCTTCTGGTTGGTCCTACAGCGGTGGGGAAAACGGCTCTTTCTCTCCCGCTTGCCGAAGCTCTGGGGGCCGAGATTGTCAGTGTCGATTCCCGCCAGATTTATCAGGACATGAATATAGGCACAGCGAAGCCAAGCAGGGCGGAACAGGCGCAGGTGCGGCATCATTTACTTGACGTGCTCAGGCCTGACCAGGCCACGAATGCCGCCCAATTCGTCATGGCGGCGCACCCCGTGCTGACGGCGCTCCAACAGCGCGGCAAGCGCATCCTCGTCGTGGCGGGGAGCGGGCTCTACGCGCAGGCGCTCCTGTATGGACTGATGCCTGTGCCTGCGGCCTATGGACCCTTACGCCGTGTCTTGTATGCCTATGCGGCGCAGCATGGCACACCAGCGCTGCATAGGCGTCTCCAGTGCGTTGATCCCGTCACTGCCGCCTCCTATCATCCCAACGACCGCCTCCGACTGGTCCGCGCCCTCGAAGTGACGTATCTCACGGGTGAACCCTTCTCGGTGCATTGCCAGCGTCATCAGCAACACGCCCCATTGTGGCCCTACATTGGTGTGGCGCTGACGCGGGAGCGCGCAGACTTACAGGGGCGTATTGTGGCCCGCACCGAGGCCATGCTCGCGGCGGGCTGGGTCGCCGAGATCCAAGGGCTCCTGGCCCAGGGGTATCGACGGCAGAGTGGAGCCCTGCAAAGCCTAGGATACCGTGAGCTCCTGGCCTACCTGGCTGGTGAGCTGGCATGGCCAGAGACGGTGTGTCGTATTCAGCACGCCACCTGGCAGCTCGCGAAGCGGCAGCTCACTTGGTTCCGGAAAATGCCTGCTTTACATTGGGTCAACCTGTCAACTATGGACGACCACATGGTGGTGCCTATGCTGCTACAGCACCTGCAGGCCAAGCTCGCCGAGCATCGCCGGAGTTGTGCAGAAAGGTAGAGCGGTCTGGGGTTCCGGTGGCGGGCTGAGGACGGCGCGTCTTGCGGGACAGGGCCTACGTCACAGCAAGCAGACCTCCCACTGTGGAGAGCTGGAGGGGCGTGTGCATCCTATTTTGTTGCAAGTGGGCCCGATTGCCATTCGTTTCTATGGCTTGATGTATGTCGCGGCTTTGTTGATGGGGATCTGGTTGCTACGTACGGAGGCCGAACGTCGTGGCCTGCTGCCAGAACGTATGGTCGATCTGGCCTTTTATGTGTTTGTCGGGGGCTTGATCGGCGGGCGGCTGTATTATGTGCTCTTCAAATGGGGCTATTACGGGGCGCATCCCTGGAAGATTTTGGCCGTGTGGGAAGGCGGCATGGCGATTCACGGTGGCCTGATTGGCGGTGTCATCGGTGCCTGGTGGTTTGCCAGGGCCACGGGCCTATCGCTAGGGACTCTGTGCGACATGCTGGCTCCCGCCGCGAGTTTGGGGCATGCGTTTGGACGTTTCGGCAATTTTATGAACGGTGATGCCCATGGGTATCCGCTGCATTCCCCTCTGCTCCCGGCATGGTTACGCGATGGCCCGGATTGGCTGGGCGTCACCTTCCCTGCGAGCAGTATTGCTGGGCGTGAGTTTGGGCCTGTGCCACTCCATCCCGTCATGCTCTATGAGCTGGTGCTGAATCTCTTGGGATTCGTGTGGCTGTGGCGCTGGCGTACCAAACCCTGGTCTCCTGGCACACTGTTTGGTGTGTATCTCATGTACTACGCCGTTGTCCGGTCCTTTACGTCGCTTTTTCGTGCGGACGATCTCTATCTTGGCCCCTTCCGCTTACCGCACGTGATCAGTGGGGTGATGCTGTGTCTTGGCGTATGGCTGTGTTGTGCACCGCGTTCACGCACCACGGTGTCCACAGAGCGCTGAGGAAGGCACGCATGCGACGCTGTCATGCGGTTGAGAGACGCTATAACGGCTCCAGACGATGGCCGTGGTAGGGGCGAGGAGCATCCAGCTATTGATGTGTCCATAGTGCATACCATGACGCAACTCACTCCCCCATGTCGGCGCGAAAGAGTCCGGGCTGAGATGCACAAAGGCGAAGGTAACGTCGAGCAATAAAAGCCATCCGCTGAGCTGGGTCAGGTGCGTCACACGTTGTAGCCATGTAGCATGAGGCGTCAAGTTGCCGATTTCCGTGGGTAGACAGGCAAGAATGAGTGCCATCTCAAGCGCCCATGGTTGCTGTTCACAGAGTAGGAAAACCATGCAGGCTAGGACGAACGAAGGCAGAGCGTTGCTGACAAGACGCCCACCATCCCAGAGGAGCCTCGTCCAGCGCTGTGACCTGGACAGGCTCCACAGTACTGCCCAACTGAGGCCGCCACTGATAGCGGCCAACACGAGTACACGCGGCAAGGCATGCCGAAAACCTTGCACGGTGCGGCTCAGCACGTCACGTCCAAGAAAATCTGTGCCCAGGACGTAGCGATACCCTGGAGGGAGATGTTGGTCGCGGCTATGGATGGCCGTAGGCTCATAGCGTAACAACCAGGGGGAACAGAGCGTGAGGAGCCCCAGGAGTAGCAGGCACCAGCAGGTCCGGTAGACAGCTGTCGGGGCAGGGGGTGCTGACGGTGTGTGGACAGACAGGGCAGGGGGATGATGCTCCCCGCACAGACCACGCAAGACAACATAGAGCCCCCCCATGCAGAGGATAAAGCCCTGCACCAGCGGGAGGTCACGTTGCTGCAGGGCTTTGATCCCCAGGCTCCCGAGTCCGGGGAATGTGCACACGTATTCCGTCAGAGTGACGTCCAGCAGGAACATGTTCAGATATGGGTGGAAAGCTGTGCGCACCCTATACCAGCGTTGGCGTACCGTCCAGGGCTGGTCAGGCGCCGCGCAGGGGAGGTCATACCACAGACGGAGTGGGAGCAAAGCGCAGAAAGAAGCCGGCAGGAACATATACGCAGGGTGTAAGACATAAGACGGCCCGACCAGTGGCAGGCTGAGAATACCCGCCCAGCCTAGAGGCCAGAGCAACAGCTCACGCACGAGAATGGCGGCCAGAAAACCTGGCAGCGCGGCCAGCACACGGAGCAGGAACGCATAGGGTATCAGCTCCAGTACCCAGGGCGCCAGGCGACTGAGGCACCAGAGACTGCCGATGCCTAGGCCACAGGCGAGCAGGGTCCAGAGGAGGAGGAGGCCCGTGCGGAGCAGCGCGGGCCAGCACTCGTCAAAGACCGGACGCTGTGAGTAGCGCGACGCCCCCCATTGCCCGGTCAGCAGGCGTTGCATCCAGCGCATCCCTTGCAGGGGGAGCATACGATCAAAGCCATAGTCGTTGGTGAGACGCGCCCGCTGTTGTGGATGACTCGGCCAACTCTCATAGAATTGCAAAGGATGGCCTGGCATCATGTGCGGGAAGAGAAAAACCGTAACGGCCAAGACGCCGAAGCTCAGTAGGGTATAGCGCCAATAACGGAACAACCTGACAAGCATGAGTGTAGCTCGAGGGGAGTCCACCCCACAGAGGAACAATGGTGAAACAGTTTGCGCGGTGTAGCAATTGTCAGCAATGGTACCTACACACGTACACGGACTCGGTAGAGATTTATGAGCATAATCGTCTCTGTGCGCTCGTCGTCTGGTGTTTACAGTGCATTGCTATGGCAGAACAACGCTCACAGCCGTTGGTGGATGTGGAGGTGGCAATGACGTTGCCGCTGCACCCGCTGACGATGGCCGACCACACTAGCCCTGAGACGGCCGCAGTGACGTTCCAGACCTTGATGCAAGAACATGCGCAACTACTCGACCGTGCCATGTATGACGATGAAGCGGTGCTCATCCCAGTCGTCCAAGCGTTCATAGACCATTGCCAGGCGTACGCACCTGCGGTCGACAGCCCAGAAAAACGCCAGAGGCTGACTGGGCATGTGCACTATTGGCATACATTCTTGCAAGCACTTAAGCCGACGTCCTAATGGGGTGGCAGGTGGAGCGCTGCCGTGACACTAGCGCGCCTAGGCCAGGGAGTGATGCTACACGGTATGGACATGCTACCACTGGACGGAGGCACAAGTCAAAAAGATACTGTAGCGTTCTTCGAGAGTGTGCTATGTTCAGCCAGACGCCAGAGGGGTGTGAGGGGAAGGAGAGCAGGACGTATGTCCATACTTCTGAGAAAAGTGTCGCATGTTCTAGGTTGGCTCGTGGTATGCGGCATGCTGTTTTTGCTGGTGAGCCTTGCTTCCTATCATCTCGATGATCCGGCGGGTAATCTTTATGTGAGCCATGCTTCTTCTAAAATCCACAATTACGGCGGTACCGCGGGGGCTATCCTGGCTGACTGGACGTTACAGACGCTGGGATGTGCGGCCGCATTATTGATCGGCATACTCGTGCTCAGTGCGTGGTGGCTCTTTCTCGGACGCATGGGGGCGGCGATGACCGTATGTTGGCGTGGCGTCTGCTGTCTTATCGTGGGGAGTGCCTATGCGTATCTTACCTTCCCACATGACCCCTTATGGGGGACGACGACCGTAGCCGGTGGCGTTGGCGGGCAATGGCTGGCAGAGAGTCTTCTCATCTATCTCGGCCGACCTGGAGCCTATGCGATGCTCAGCTTGGTGGTCGTGGGTGTGTTGTCCATGGGGACAGGCTATCCACGGTGGGCCGCCCTGTGGCACCGTATCACACGCCTTGGTCGCCGCGGCATGCCACGGGAAAAACAGGTCCAGGAGACGACTACGGAGGGGATGGCCCCACATGAGCCAGAGGGGCGCGTCCTCCGTCCGCGCCGCATGCGTGTGATACCCACGCCCTCTGATACGGTGACCGCCAGCGACGTGCCGCCGCTTGCCCTCCCGGCTGACGTTGTCCGTGCTGTGTTGTCGGTGGACGTGGCACGTCCTGAGGTGCCGCTTGCCGAGATCGTGCTCCCTGTGTCACCGGCGGACACCGTAGCACCGGCACCACGTGGCCCGCAGCCACGGGTACAGGTAGTTGTGTCGCCAGTACCTGTACCGCCTGTGGCCTCCACGCCAGTGGTGTCAGTGGTGCGGGAGAGGCCCACGACACCGCTTGCCCAGCAACAGTCTCGACTTCTCGGCCCCTCTGGCAGCGTACCACGCACGCCGGGACGGCGGCGTACCCTGGCTATCCCACAGGTACCCGTACAGGCCGCGCCTCCAGCCGCGGCTCCCGCTCCCATCGTACCTCCGGTGCTACAGCCCGCCATGTCGCTCCCACCACGGTCAGTCGCACTGCCTCCCGGCGAGTCGCCGGTGGTGCTCCCTCCGGCAGCCACGGCACCGCCTCCGCTGTTGCGCCCTCGGCCTTCCCCGGTGGCCGTGACGCTGCCATCTCTCGAACTGCTCGATAGGCCCGAGGCCCCACAACGCACCCAGAGTGCGGCGGAATTAGAGGCCCAAGCACGTTTTCTTGCACAAAAGCTACGCGAATTTGGGGTCGAGGGTGAGGTGGTGCAGGTACTGCCAGGCCCTGTCATCACGACGTACGAATTCGCCCCGGCGGCTGGGGTCAAAGTCAGCAAAATACTCAACCTCCAAGATGATTTAGCCCTCGTCATGGAGGCGGTCAGTGTGCGCGTCGTGGCCCCGATCCCTGGGAAAGCCGCGGTAGGCATCGAAATTCCCCATGCACAGCGGGAGACGGTGTGCCTGCGCGACCTCCTGGAAAGCGACGTCTGCCAGGCTACCGCGTCCATCTTGAGTGTCGCCTTGGGCAAAGACACCCTGGGCCACCCGGTGCTCACCAATCTCGAACTGATTCCCCACCTCTTAATTGCCGGGGCCACGGGGTCTGGAAAAAGTGTAGGTCTCAACAGCTTGATTTGCAGCTTGTTGTTTCGCGCCACGCCTGCCGATGTCAAGCTGACCATGATCGACCCCAAAAGGCTCGAATTTTCCGTCTATGATGGTATCCCGCATTTGCTCGTCCCGGTGGTCACGGAGCCCAAGCAAGCCGCTATGGTCTTACGGCGTGTGGTCGCGGAGATGGGACGGCGGTATCAAATTTTAGCTGCCCAGGGCGTACGCAATATCGCCCAATACAACCAACGAGTCGCTGAGACCGCGCAGCACAGTGCTGGCAGTAGCCCCCAACCCCACATGGAGAAATTACCCTATCTGGTGGTCATTATCGACGAGTTGTCCGATCTCATGATGGTGTCAGCGCGCGACGTCGAGGACTCGCTGATGCGCTTGGCGCAGATGGCACGTGCGGCGGGGATTCATTTGATTGTCGCCACGCAACGTCCCTCGGTGGACGTCCTCACGGGTGTCATCAAAGCCAATTTCCCGGCACGCCTGTCGTTTCAGGTGGCCTCCAAAGTGGATTCCCGGACCATTCTCGACACCAATGGGGCAGAAACCCTCCTAGGCTCCGGCGACATGCTCTTTCTGGCTCCCGGAACCTCGAAGCCGCAGCGTCTCCACGGCGCCTACGTCTCTGAAGCGGAAATGCGGCGACTCGTGGCGGCATGGCGCATGTTACAACCCCCGGATTATGATGCCACATTTTTGGCGACTGCGGAGGAACGTGCCAGTATCGTTGAGGAAGAATACGACGACAAGTATTATGAAGCGGTGGCGCTGGTGACCAAAACGGGCCAGGCGTCTATTTCCATGCTGCAGCGTCGTTTGCGCGTAGGCTATAATCGGGCCGCACGGATGATTGAGATGATGGAAAAAGACGCCCTGGTGGGACCGGCTGACGGGATGAAACCGCGTGTCGTGTTTCTACGGGACACTTCTGATGCCTCGGCCTAAGGTGTGCCTGCCTCCTCTGAGCGGACGGACTGCCGACACGGCGGTCGGCGGGTCTGGTGGGCAGCCCGGCACACCTCGCGACGGCGGTGTGTCAGGAGCCAGGTGCCGTCCTGCGCCGGTGAGACAGCCCCCCAGCACCATCCCATGGAAGAGGGGGGCGAGGGTATGGCTCTGGTGGCTGGTGCTGGGGTGTGCCTTGCAGGGGAGTCTGAGCGGCTGTGGACGCAAAGGCGCGCCGCAGCCTTTCTGGCCACAGGCCCCCAGTGCGTATCATCTGGCGCATGGTGAGGTCGCAGCAGTAGGCTGAGCATGCGAGGAGGCAAGACACGTGATACGGGTGGTGGTGACAGGAGCGACGGGGAGGATGGGACGTCGTGTGCTGGCGCTGGCGCAGGCTGACCCTGCCCTGTCAGTGGTCGGAGCGATCACACACGCCGCCCAGCCAGCGTTAGGACGCGATGCCGGTGAGGTGGCGGGTATTGGGTCTCTCGGCGTGCTCGTGACGCAGGATTGTGCGGCGGCACTGGCACAGGCGGATGTGCTCATTGATTTTTCTGTCGCTGAGGCGGCGCTGGCCTATGTGCGTCTCGCCGCAGCATGCCAGAAAGCCATCGTCATTGGCACGACGGGTTTCTCTGCCGCTCAACAGGAGGACATCCGGAATCTGAGCCAACACATGCCGTGCTTTATGGCCCCCAACATGAGTGTTGGGGTCAACGTGATGTTTCACGTGTTACGGCAACTCGTCACGGCGTTGGGACCGCGCTATGACGTGGAGATTCTGGAAGCCCATCACCGCACCAAGGTGGATGCCCCCAGCGGTACGGCTCTCCGGATGGCGGCGATTGTGGCGGAAGCACAGGGGCATGCCATGGAAGAGGTCGCCGTCTATGGCCGCCAGGGTCTTATTGGTCAGCGTTCGGACGCCGAAATCGGGATTCAGGTGATTCGTGCGGGAGAGATTGTCGGGGAACATACCGTGTTGTTCGGTGGTCCCGGCGAACGCCTTGAATTGATCCATCGGTCGCAAAGCCGCGATACGTTCGCCAGTGGGGCCTTACGAGCCGCGCAATGGGTTCTGCAGCAACCGTGCGGTCTCTATGACATGGAAGATCTCTTGCGCCACGCGTCAGCGTAAATGGGGAAGATGGCGCGTGACCATGGCGCAGAGAGGTTGCGCCAGCAACGAAAAGGGGTTGTCCCACACACTCCGGCGAGACACGGACACACACAGCATAAGGACGGTGACGATTCGCGACATCATCAAGGACTACGGCGGTATACGGCAATCGTCAGGCCGCAGTTGACGGCGATTGGTGTTGTGGATTGCTTGTCGGCCTCTCGCAAGATGCGCATCAGTGTACGGCCAATCATTACGAGAAGATCGTGCCCCCTCTGCAGCACCCGAGGCACATCGCCAGGGCGGGCAGTCGATCCGGTCACTATCTCGACCCTCTAGTAGCAAACCTGATTCCATGGATGGGTGCCCGCGTGCAGCGCACGTCGCGCAGGCATGGCACACGCCATGGGCACACAGACTTCCCTGAAGAGGGCCTGCGCCCGCGACGGACTCTCAAGATGGATTGTAGACATGAAGTATCGAGCACGCTATAGCGAGAGGAGCCACGTGACCATGGAGGAAACGGAGATCAAAAGGATCTACGCGACGTATTCGCGGATCTACGATTTCATTTTTAAGCGGTGGTTCTTCCCCCGGCAGCAACATGCGATCCAGTCCCTGAAAATCTATCCAGGCCAGCGTATTCTTGATGTCGGGGTGGGCACTGGTTTCTCGTTACCGTTGTATCCGCGTCATGCCCAAGTGCTTGGCGTCGACTTGTCGAGCAAGATGCTCAGGGAGGCGCACAAAAAAGTGCAGCAAAAGCGCCTGGAGCATGTCACGTTGCTCGAAATGGACGCCTCACATCTGGCGTTTCCAGACAGTACGTTTGACATCGTGATCGTCGCGTTTGTGATTAGCGTCGTGCCTGATCCTATCCAGGTGCTGGCAGAAATTAAACGTGTCAGCAAACCAGAAGGACAAATTGTCATCATTAACCATTTTCAGAGCCAGAATCGTCTGATGGCGCAATTGGAGAAGTGGGTGTCGCCGTTATGCGCGAAAATTGGTTGGCGCTCTGATCTGGCCCTGGAATATCTCGTCCAACATGGCGATCTCCACATTGACCGCAAATACTCCCTGAATAAGGTCGATTTGTGGAAAGTGATCTACGCGACGAATAACAAGTGAGGAGGGGTGTCCCTCCCCCTTTCTCTCTTACGCACCACAACACTTCTTGTACTTCTTCCCACTGCCACATGGACAGGAGGCATTGCGCCCCACTTTCGCGCTTTCACGACGTACCGTCTTGACCGCAGTCTGTTCCCCGGCATCTTGGGCGTCGGCCAGTGTGCTCCGATGTTCCATGACATACTGGGTGCGTGGCTGGGGACGGACGACGATCTCTTCTTCGGGTTTCGTCAGTTCGACCTTAAAGAGATAGGACAGCGATTCAGCCTTGATACGCTCAGTCATACTAACAAACATCTCGTAGGCCTCGCGCTTATACTCATTCAGCGGATTCTTTTGCCCATAGCCACGCAGGCCGATGCCTTCCTTCAAATAATCCATCGCTAAGAGATGATCTTTCCACTGCTTATCAATCACTTGCAACATGATCCAACGCGCTAGGCCACGGCTCTGCTCGGCACCAAGCATCTGCATTTTCGCCGTGTAGTGTTCCTTCAGGGCTGTCGCGATATGGCTGAGGAAGTCGGCCCGGTCCAGCCCCGCCACACGCTCGGGCGTCAGGGGCAGCTGTACGCCATACTGATGCAGCAGTGCCTCTGACAAGCCGGTGAGATCCCAATCATCGACATATGCCTCCGCCGGCACACACAGCGCAAAAATCCCCTCCAAGACGTCCTCTTGCATCTCGTCGATCAGTCCATAAATGTCCTCGGCTTCCAGCATCTCACGCCGTTGACTATAGATGACCTCACGCTGCTTATTCATCACATCGTCGTATTCCAGCAGGTGTTTGCGAATCTCGAAATTGTGAGCCTCCACTTTGCGTTGGGCATTTTCTATGGCCTTGGTAATCATGGAATGCTCAATCGGTTCGCCTTCTTCCATGCCCAACTTGGACATAATGCCGGCGATGCGCTCGGAGCCAAAGATCCGTAAGAGATCATCGTCTAGCGAGAGATAAAAACGCGATGAGCCTGGATCGCCCTGCCGTCCAGAGCGCCCACGCAATTGATTGTCAATACGGCGTGCCTCATGACGTTCTGTCCCGACAATATGCAGCCCGCCACACCTGACCACCTCCTCGTGCTCGGCCGCACACTGGGCGCGGGCGCGCTCCAGATGCACCGGGTAGTCCGGATCCTCCATGCCGAGCTTACACGCCTGGCGGGCCAGAAATTCGGGGTTGCCGCCGAGGAGAATGTCTGTGCCACGTCCAGCCATATTGGTCGAAATCGTGACGGCCCCTTTGCGGCCTGCCTGTGCCACAATCTCCGCTTCGCGTTCATGCTGCTTGGCATTCAGGACATTGTGGGGGACGCCCTGGCGTCGGAGCATCGTGCTCAGCAGTTCGGATTTTTCAATGGAAATGGTCCCGACCAGCGTTGGGCGGCCCTGCTCATGCAGCGCCTTGATTTCCTCGACCACAGACTGAAACTTTTCTTGCTCCGTGCGATACACCACGTCCGGGGACTCCAGACGGATGAGTACCCGGTTCGGAGGAATGACCATCACCTCCAGGGTATAGATGGTGTGAAATTCCGCGGCTTCGGTATCCGCCGTCCCCGTCATACCACTGAGCTTGCTATACATCCGGAAATAATTCTGGAAGGTGATGGAG
>SXND01000207.1 GCA_005777235.1 Pseudomonadota bacterium | reverse complement strand
TGGTGTCTCCAGCAGTTCCTTCCGGTTGCACAGCCGTGTCAGCGGCGTAACCAGCCGAACAAAGCGCTGCACCTGACTGCTTACAGCGTCCGCTCCTGCGTCGCTCCCGCTTCCAGCAGCAGGTGAGCGCCAGCGTTCGGCCACATTGCGCACACCATACAAATTGTTGATGCAACTATTGCACACGAAGGAGAAGTGACGACATGAGATGGAACAACCTGCTGTCCCGAAGCATGGTCACCGGTGTATTGGGTATGGGAGTCCTCATCTGCGGCGGCTGCAATCCTCCGAAGGAGCCTCTTATCCCCCGACAAGACCGTACTGCCGAAGCAAGAGGAAACGCTCATGACGACAGGTCCGAAAAAGCGTATCGCCGTTCTGCCATTCGCCAGCAAGGCCCAGGTCTCTGCAGACGCGATAAGCCCAGAGCAACTGCTCGCAGTGCTCTTCTCGGGAGGGCGACCCGTGGCGAATGCGCCGGTGTCCGACACGGGGGGTATTGCCGCCGACATGTTGACCACTGCTCTCTTCAAAACCAACCATTTCATCGTGGTGGAGCGTGACCTCCTGGAGAAAGTGATGCGCGAACAAGGACTGAGTGCTGCCGGGGCGCTTGATCCGAACACCGCCGTGAAAATCGGGAAACTCCTGGGTGTCCAGGCGTTGATTGCTGGCTCCGTCACTCAATTAGGCTTTCTCAACCAGTCATAGAATGTACCAGTAGTGACCAGCAGTAACACGACCGCGGAGGCCGCGTTGGACGTGCGAGCTATTGATACCTCTACGGCGCAACTCCTTCTGGCTGAAACGGGGACAGGGAAGGCCAACACCTCGAACATCTCTATATGCGGGTGGGGGGGCGGAGCCAATGCGGGTCGTTCAAAGTTGATTGGCGATGCCTTGCGGCAGGCCACAGACGATTTAGCGCGGAAGCTCGTGGCACGGCTCCAAAAAGTGCCGTGGTCAGGACGGGTCGCGCGAGTGACGGGGAGTAGTTTCTATATTAACGCAGGTGCTGACCTGGGGCTTACCCCAGGGACGCCATTGGACGTCTATCGTCCCGGCGAGGAAATCATTGATCCGGCAACGAAACAGCTCCTGGGGCGCGAAGAAACCCTCATGGGGCAACTCGTGGTAAGCGACGTGAAGGAACGCTTCGCTCTTGCGACCGCCAGCAACGGCACGGGCTTCCGGGAAGAAGACGTGGTGCGGTTACCACAGAGATAAGGGCTCTCTCTCCAGGGGCGTGCGACATCAAAACCTGGGGACGGACTCGCGTGGCCCATCATCTGAGTCTTACGAGCTGAGATCGGGCCGAACATCGCACTGGAGCCGACCGCTCCCAGCGTACGGTTTGTGGCAGGCGGACGTCGGTGGGTGGGGGCGGCGGCTCACCGCGGGCGTTTGGCGCCCAAGGCGCGGGGAAAATGCACAGGTCCTTGTCATAAAGGAGTCCCCCTGCCAGGACAACGTACGCCGGGGGCAAGACAAGGTGCTGCACTGCGGCGCACTTTACGGCATAATAGAGTTGACTAAAACCAACCACCACCCGACCGGAGGCGTGAGCTATGCTCAATACAGTGCGAGCCATCGTGCGCGAAGGCAAAATTGAATTGTTGGAACCTGTGGACCTCCCGGAAGGCACCACGGTCCTTGTGACGCCCCTTATTGAGGAAGACACGCTGTTCTGGGCCCGCGTGAGTCACATTGCGCTCGATGCCATCTGGGATAACGCTGAGGACGATGTGTATGCCCAGTTACTCCAAGAATGAAATCATTCTGGTGCGCTACCCTTTCTCCGCATTGTCCGGCGTGAAAGTTCGACCCGCCATTATTGTCAATGCTCCACATGTGTCGCAGGATGTCTTCATCGTCCCGCTGACCAGTCGGACGACCTCTCTCCTTGCCGGGGAGTTCGTCCTTGCTGAGTGGGCGGCAGCCGGGCTCCACGTACCAACGGCAGTGAAACGTGGGCTGTATACGGTACACGAGACACTCATTCTCAAACGTGTTGGCCGGCTGCCCCCGACGGATGCTGAGCAGGTCGGCCAATCGTTGCGGCAGTGGTTAGGGCTCCCGTAGATAGGCCAGAGGGGGGGGCCACGGCAGAAGGCTTTGCCACCACGCTAGCAGATGAGCCCGCCGAACAAGGGTTTGCAGCTGACCGCTTCCAGCGTACGCTCCTTCGTCGCTCCCGCTTCCAGCGGCAGCTGAAACCTAGCGTTGGGCCTACGGACAAAAAGGTCAGAAAAAAACCCTCGGAGGTTTGACCATGGGAAGACTCGAGGAGCGGGTGATTATTGTGACCGGAGGGGCGCATGGCCTTGGCCGTGCCTACTGTGAAGGGCTGGCCCGCGAAGGGGCGCGGGTAGTGGTGGCCGACATCGACGGTCGCGGTGCCGAGACGGTGGCCGAGATCCTGAGTACGGGTGGGCAAGAGGCCCTGGCGGTGCAGGTGGATGTGGCCCAGGCTGACGCGACAGAACATATGGCCCAAGCGGCGCTGGCACGGTTTGGACGCCTCGACGGCCTGATCAACAACGCGGCGCTGTTTCAGCGTCCGGCCATGTCCCGTGTGCCCTTTGAACAGATTCCCCTGGAGGAGTGGGATCGGCTCATGGCCGTGAACCTGCGCGGCCTGTTTCTGTGCTGCCGTGCGGTGGTGCCACAGATGAAGCATCAGCGCCGGGGCAAGATCGTCAACATCAGCTCGGGGACGGTGTTCCATGGCGCGCCATTGGTCGCCCACTATGTAGCCTCCAAGGCCGGCGTGATTGGGCTGACGCGGTCGCTGGCCCGCGAGCTGGGGGAGTACAACATCACAGTGAATGCCCTTGCCCCAGGGCTGACCATGAGTATGGAGGACGAGGGCGAGGGCAGGACAGCCCAGAGCCAGCAGCGCCTCCAGGCCCGCGCCATCAAACGCGCCGAGGTGCCCCAGGACCTGGTAGGTACGGTCGTGTTTCTGTGCTCGTCGGACAGCGACTTTATGACGGGGCAGACCCTGGTGGTGGATGGCGGCGCCCAGATGCACTAAGCGCGGCGCACGACCCGTGCCCTGCCAGCCAGATCTCCGGGTGTTGCTCGGTGCCAACCCTTGCCCAACATCGGCCTGGAGCGGACGGCTTACAGCGTCCGCTCGTGCCTCGCTCCCGCTTCCAGCCGCAGCTCAGGCCCGGCGTTGGACGAACCGCTTGTCGCGGGGATGGCAGGCGTGATATTATAAACCAAACAACCCTAATGATGGTCCTATGCCACGCGTGCGGAGGCCTCCATGGCTGGCCTAACCCTCCAAACGATCTTCCAAGATGCCTTCCCGGCCTACGCACAGGCGCATCCCTTGCCCGCCCATGTCCGCAAAGCGGCGCGCGCCATCATGCAGTGCCGGACGGCCGCGCTGGGTGGTCATCTCCAGGAGTGCCCCGACGGTCACGTCGCGCGCATCTGGTACAACTCGTGTCGCCACCGGTCGTGTCCGCAATGCACGTTCCTGGAGATCGAGCGCTGGCTGACCACCCAACGGGCGCGCCTGTTGGCCTGCAATCATTACCATGTGATCTTTACCATCCCACACGACCTCAATCCGCTGTGGCTCGGCAATGTCTCCCTGATGACGACCCTGTTATTCCAGACCGTGCGCGAGACCCTGGTGACCTTACTGGCGGATCCGAAGTACCTCGGCGCGCAGCCGGGGATCCTCGCGGCGCTCCATACCTGGGGCCAGACGCTGGTGCTCCACCCGCATATCCACTGCCTGGTGACCGGTGGTGGCCTGACCCTGGACGGCCAATGGAAGGCGGTGCGCAACGGATTTCTGGTGCCGGTGCGGGTGGCCATGGCCGTCTTCCGGGGCAAATGCCTTGCCGCGGTGCGCACCGCGTGGTCCCATGGGAACCTCCAGTTGCCCGACGGACTGCGTCCGCAGTCGTTTCTGAACCTCCTGAACCGCTTAGGCCACCCGAAAAAGACGCGCTGGAACGTCCACATCCAGGAGCGCTACCCGCACGGGACCGGGGTCGTCACCTATCTCGCCCGGTACATGCGGGGCGGCCCGCTCAAAAATCCGCGCCTCGTGGCCTACGATGGACACACGGTGACCTTTCGGTATGTCGAAAACCATAGATAAGCGGCCGAAGCGTCTGACCGTCAGCAGCAGATGACGTTACCCATTGAGGACTTTCTGCCGCGGGTGCTCCAGCATGTGCCGCCCCCAGGGACGCAGGTGGTGCGGTCGTGGGGCCTGTATCATCCGCGGCACGCCGCGGCGCTGGCGACCTGCCGCACCCAGCTGGGGCAGCCGCCGGTCCCCGCGCCGGTCCGTCTGGATTGGCAGACCGTCTGTGTCCAGCGCGGCGCGGCCCACCCGGAACGCTGTCCGACCTGCGGCCAACTCCTGGTGTGCACCGGGATAATCCCGCGTGGGGGTGTCTCGCCGCCCCCAGCGCCTGCGGAGCGCGCCGCATGAGACGGGACGAGGAGATGGACGCCTGGAGTGCCTGCGGGGGGCATGGTGTGCCTGAGGTCTGTGTGGTACAGGAGGTCTGCGCATATCGGGGACGTCCCAGGGTCCGGTCGTCCTCCGTGGCGGGCCTGTTCTCGTCCTCCACGCCGCCTAACGCGGGGGCGACGGGTTAGCGGCTTCCCCGGCGCCCTCGAGCAATCTCCATAGCGTACGGCTGGAAAGACGTGGGTAGGCCACCTCGGTACGCGGTTCGTCCAACCAGGGGATGGAGCGGACACCGGGCCGGTGGGCACGGGTCGGCGGGGCGGGGCTCGGTCACGGCCCGGCGCCGCTCATCCCTAAGCGTTAGACGGCAAGGACGAACCTCTACCAAGAAGCCGTGTCAATCAGATGGAGCCCGAAGAATGGAATCCGCAATGACACGCGACGCGAAGCGAATCAAGTTCGACCACTTCCGCAAAAGCCTTGCTGCTGCTGGCATT
>SXND01000007.1 GCA_005777235.1 Pseudomonadota bacterium | reverse complement strand
CGGTGGCGCCGGTGACCAGTACCGGTCCCTGCTCCGGGCGTAAGCCATTACGTTCCATGGCCAACAAACACATGGCGGCCGTAAAACCCGCCGTGCCGAGGGCCATGGCCTCAAACGTGCTCAGGGTAGGCGGGGTTTTCACCACCCAGGCCGCTGGCACGCGCACATAGGCCGCATAGCCACCAAAGGTGCCGACACCGAGGTCATAGCCCGTGACCAGGACGCGCTCACCCACGGCAATCTCCGGGGCCTGACTGGCCACTACCGTGCCGGCGGCGTCAATGCCTGGGACATGCGGGTAGGTGCGCACCACCCCGCCTTGTCCGGTGGCGGCAAGGCCGTCTTTATAGTTAAGCGAGGAGTATTCGACGGCGATGGTGACTTCGCCCGCCGGCAGCTGTTCCGCGCTCAACGTGGTGACGGTGCCCTCGACCCGGTCGTCTTGTTTGGTCACAACGTATGCCGCAAATGGCTCTTGCACCTGTCTATCTCCCTCACCGTAATGTCTCTCCATGTGCGTTCGCACCTAGGCGCGGGGGTATAACACTATGGCCTGGCGGTGTCAAGCCGGGGGACGTGTGGTCGCGCCGAGAGGTGCCGCATCGGATCGCCCCAGACGGGCCGTAAAGTAAAACGTGCTGCCCTGCCCTGCCTGGCTCTCCACTCCGAGGGTGCCCCCGAGCAGCTCCACAAGTTTGGCGGCCAGCGCCAGCCCCAGACCTGTGCCACCGTAGCGCCGCGTTGTAGAGCCGTCGCCCTGCTTGAATGGGCCAAAGATGAGGTGTTGCTGCTCTGGCGCAATGCCGATGCCGGTATCGCGGACCGCGACACGGAGGAGCAGCGCCTTGGCCTCATCCTGCCCGACCGTCACCGTCGTCGTCACCGAGCCGCGCGGCGTAAATTTGATGGCGTTGTCGAGCAGCAGAGCGAGTACCTGCTGGAGACAGGCGGCATCACCGACGACGCACTCCGGGACATCGGGGGCAACCGTGCAAGAGAGCGTCAGGCCATTGGCGTGTGCGGCGGCGCGGTGCCGTTCTAGCTCTATGGCCACCTGGGGACGCAGGGAAAAAGGCTCTGACGCCGGCACACGCTGACCGGCATCAAGGCTCGCGAAGTCGAGCAAGGTATGGATGAGCTGGAGCAGCGTGGTCGCGGACATCTGCACGGTGGCAAGATAGGTCTGCTGCTGGGCCGTGAGGGGCGTTTCCAGCGTCAGCGCCGTCATGCCCATGATCCCGTTGAGAGGTGTGAGCAGTTCATGGCTCATATTGGTCAGAAAAACACTTTTGGAGTGATTCGCCTCTTCTGCGTCGCGTTTGGCGATCGTAAGTTGCGTGGCATGTTCATGCAGTTGTTGGGCTTGCTCCTCCAAGTGGGTAATGCACTCACGGGCGAGGCGCACGGCCGAGCGCGTACTGCGGCGTAAGATCCCCACGGCCCGCGTTGCGAAAGACAGATACAGATTCCCAACATAAATACACAGAATCTTGCTGAGAGTCGCCGCATCAAACACCGGACGCTGATCGACGTAGTGGATATAGAGCAGCATGAGCGTATAGCTCGCCACGGAGAGGTGGGCATAGAACAGCGCAACTTTATAGCCCGAATAAGCCTGATCGGTGACACGCATGAGCATGAAAAAAAACAGCCAGCTCTGTTCCCCACCCGCGGCGTAGATGGCGATCGTCCACACGATGACGTCCGTGGCATAGACCCAGGCCCCGGTGTCATACCGCGAGGTACGGGAGTACGTCAGCACCAGGAAAAGCCACGACACGCCACAATAGATGCCGAAAAACAGCACCAACGTACCAAAAGACTGCCAGGAGAAATTCTCCAGAATATAACAGTTGTGGACATAGACCAGGAAGGCCACCAGACTCAAACCGAGGCAGCGCAGGAGTGGCACCTGGAAGGCATTAAAACGATAGGAGCGCTGCGCACGCTGCACAGCCGCCGCCTCGGGGTCCATGAGACTGCGGACGCCAGGGATGTCGCGTTCGAGTTGTTCCACCCAGCGTGACGTTGGGTGCATAGCGTTACCCCTCTGCAAGGCCCTCGGGATGCAACAGAAGATGGCGAGGACGGGCGCGAGTCGTGCCACATCCGCTACCAGTCCCACGCGGTAAAACCCGAGCCGGGATGTGGGCACCCCCGGCCCTGTTTCTGGTCTTAACGCCGGACCGTGGCATAGAATTTTTCGATGGCCGCGATGTGGGCATCCGGCGTCTGCAGCCCGGCCCGCATGGTATTGACCGAGAGATGCGTCGCCCCGAGGCCGCCCCAGTCTTCCGCCTGCTGGCCCCAGCTATCCGGTGTGCTCTGGGCCACGTTCACCCGCCCTTCAATGCCCACTGCGGCGGGATCACGCCCCGCGGCGCGCGCATAGCCACGCATGCGCTCAATCGCCGCCCGGCCCACGTCATCCGGCGCACACTGCGGAAACCAGCCATCCGCCAAGCGTCCAACACGCTCGATGACCGGCTCGACGGTGGTGCCGCCGCCGCCGAGCCAGAGCGGAATGGGGCGTTGCACCGGCAGCGGATTGAGCCCAGCATGACGAATGTGGTGCCAGCGTCCGTGGAAATCGACCACGTCCTGTGTCCACAGCGCCCGCAACACGGCGATTTGCTCTTCTGAGCGCTTGCCGCGATTGTGGAAATTTTCGCCCAGCGCCTCATATTCTAGCGCATTCCAGCCAATACCCACACCCAGACGCAGGCGCCCACCGCTGAGCACATCCACCTCGGCGGCCTGTTTGGCCAGCAGGGCCGTTTGGCGCTGCCCCATAATGATCACCGCCGTGACCAGCTCAATACGCTGCGTGATGGCCGCCAGGTAGCCATACAGCACAAAGGGTTCGTGAAACATATCGCGGTGTGTGTACGGCCCTTGCCAACCCTGATGATGCGTCACATCGGCACCCAGGACGTGGTCGAAGACGATCAAATGTTCATAGCCGAGGCCTTCTGCCGCTTGCACAAAATCACGCACGGCAGTAGGATCGGCACCAATTTCAGTTTGCGGAAAGATCACGCCTAATTGCATGGCTGGGCTCCTTTGCCACATCGGTCTTGGCCAGTACACGGGTTGTGGTTGTGCACACTTGTAGCATACCGGGCGCTGAGATGGTAGCGTCATGTCTCGTCAGCATGACACGTCAGAGAGCACGGGCACAGGGGACGTCTATGCAGCAGCGCACCGTGGTCCAACAGGAGTTACAACAGCTGAGCCGCCACTTAGCTGTCGCACCAGACCAGCCACGTCTCTACATCCAGCGGGGCATGGCGCATTTTAAGTTGGGGCAGATTACCGCAGCGATCGACGATTTTGACCAGGCTGAGCGCCTCAACCCCGACGTCACCCCCCACCTGTGGCAGCGTGGCCTGGCGTATTACTATGCTGAGCGCTTTGCTGACGGGGCGCGCCAATTTGAGATCGATCTGACCGTCAACGGGCATGATGTGGAAGAAACCGTCTGGCGTTACCTGTGCCAAGCGCAACTCCAGGATGCCGCGACAGCCAGGGCCGCCTTGTACCTCGTGCGTCGTGATGCGCGTCCGGTGATGGCCTGGATTTATCGCTTATTCGCGGGGGAATGTACGGCCGAGGCGCTGCTGGCGCATTCCCAGCACGCTGGCGTGCGCGACGTGTTCTATAGTCAGCTTTACGTCGGGCTGTATTGCGAGGCCGAACGCGATGCCGCGCAGGCCCGCACCTGGATCACGCAGGCTGCCGGCATGCAGGTGCTGGATGACTATATGGGCTGGCTGGCGCTTGTCCATCAGCAGGTGCGGGGCTGGGGGGAGGTGCCACGACCCTAGAGGGCCGTGGCTCAGTAGGTAGCGCGGTAGTCCGTTGTGACGTCTGAGGCATGACACTTTGCGGCCATGGGTGCACCAACGAGGCGCTGACGGCACAACGCGCTGCGACCGCCTGCGTCCGCCTGCCACGCCCGCTCGCGACGATGGCCCTGCTCCCGACCGTTCGAGCCCACGAGACGCCAGCATCCCACCGTGACGCAGGAACCAAGCCGTGCCCATCCCACCACGAGGGGCAACGCTCACGGCCTGTCCCCCTGCCTGCCTAGTGCCCTTCTAGGGCCTTGCGCACATGATCGCCGTGTGCTTTCCACCATCCATGCAGAATGTTGATATCCGTGCCAATGCAGAAATGGCGCACGCCCATGTCCAGATACTCCTTGGCTTGATCCGCGGTGTTGATCTCGGCACGCGGTGGCACCCCCATCTTCATGGAGGTCTCAAACACCCGACGCTCAACGCGTTTCATTTCCGGGGAGCTACGCTCGCCCGCACGTCCCATGCCCATTGAGTAGTCAGAGCCACCCCATTGCACCATGTCGACTCCCGGCACGGCGAGCACATCTTCCAGGGTATCCACCGCGCCGGGCTTCTCGATCATGATGGTCACCACGATGTCTCGCAGGGCCTGCACATACTCCTTGGTGCCGCCGTACCCCATGTACGTGAAGCGGCGCGTCGCCACCCCGTAGGTGCCGCCATCTTCGGGCGTTTCCGGGCGGACGATGCGCACACACTCGGCGACATCCGCGGCAGAACGGCAATCGGCAAACAGCACACTATGGAACCCGGAACCAATGGCACGCTGGGCGAGAAAGCCCCGTGGTTCCTGATCGACTTTGATCATCATCGACATGTTGTAGAGTTCGGCGGCACGGCACAGGTTGTCGAGGTCATGCAAATCATACGGGCCATACTCCCCGACGAACTCCACATAGTCGTACAAGCCAGTATGCCCAATCGCTTCCACCACGGATGGCCAGGTGGTGTGAATATGGGTCGCCAAGGTCGGCTTGTCCGCTTTCAGTAACTCACGCAGGGTATTCGGGCGCATTGCTCACCTCGCTCTCATCTTCCTTGGAATCGTTATGACAACGTTACGCAGGCTCTCCCTGTGGCGTTTTTATAGAGGGCAGGCCCACACGTGTCCAGCGGAAAACACGGCGGCGCGGCCAGCCGGTCGCTCCTAGAGTCCTAAGGCGCGCGCCACCAGCCGTTGCGCGTCTGGGGACATCGGCATGGCGCGCGCGATGTCCTGCCCATGTGGTGACATCTTTTCCCACGTCTTGCGTAGGATATCGAGAATTTTCTCTTCCTCGTGTTGCAGCGCAAAATCGGCCAAGTAGTGTTCAAGGAAGACCAGGCAGATGACGTCTTCCAAACACTGCACCTCTGGATCACGCTTGAGGCGTTCTTTGCGGAGCAGCGTTTGCACACGGAGAATGGTCGCCTCGTCGTACCCCACGTCACGCAAGATGGTCGCGGCGGTGTCAGCATGGAACCGTGCCAGCGTCGTCCGCCAGCGCAGGTAACCCTCGCGATCCATGGGATACGTCTGCCGGGGGATGCTCCAGCGCCGCATGTGCTGACAGCGCACCGCCAGGCGCAGGGCTTCCGAGGCCTCCGGCGCCACGGTGGTGAGCCAGGCCGTCATACGCTGGGCATACAGCAGTTCTTTGGGATAGACGGTGCCATTAAACACTTCTGTACTGGGATCTTCGGCATTGGCGGCGTCAAAGCGGGCCAGAGCCGCTTGTAAGCGGTCGGTATCGGTGGACATGGCTCACTCCTCCTGGCACAGCGCCACACAAAGCGCCACGTAGAGCGGCGCACGTTGACAGACGATAGCATGCTGTGGTAGCTTACGCACATCATCATCTTTTGCCAAAACGACCCTAGGCGAGTATCCGCACTATGATGTTTCTGTCAGCCTGTCTCTGCGCTACCCCATGTTGTTGCTGTTGTTGCGCGTGTTGTTGTTGCGCTGCCGGAGGGGGTGGAGCCGGGAGGTTGAGCGGATAGATTGCTCGAAGACCTCAGTACACCAGCCCACTCCCTCACAGCAGGGGGTGGGCTTTTTTTATGATGTAGGCAGGAAAGGAAGCCTGGTATGCCGCATGCTCTGAGTTGGAAAGGCGCCTTGCAGGGCCAGATTGCCCCAGAGATGGATGAAGAAATTCATATTTACGAGACGCAGATCACGCTACGGCAGCAGGGGAAGATCGACGAGCGCGTCTTTGCGGAATCGCGCCTGCGCCGGGGCGTCTACGGGCAACGCTATGATAATGGGCAGCGACATGACGGCGTGAGCGTCCAACAGTTGCCGTATCCTTCCGGCGCTCTCACCAAAGGGCCGCAGACCATGTGGGATGCCCCGGGAATGCAGCGCATCAAAATTCCCTTTGGCGGCTTGAACGCGGTCCAAATGGAGACCCTGGCCGACCTGGCGGAAGAATACTCCGACGCTATTTGTCACATCACGACCCGTCAGGATTTTCAACTGCACTTTATTCATATTGAAGACACACCGGATCTCATGCGCCGCCTCGCCGCCGTGGGCATTACCACGCTGGAAGCCTGTGGCAATGTCGTGCGCAATGTCACTGGCTGCCCACGGGCGGGGGTGTGCCGTGATGAGGGTTTTGACATCACGCCGTATGCTCATGCCCTGACGTATTTTTTACTAGGCCACAAGGACACGCAGGATTTTGGTCGCAAATTTAAACCAGCCTTTTCGGGGTGCGCGCAGGATGCCTGCGGTCTGGTCAATATGCATGACCTGGGCCTCATTGCCAGCACGCGGGTGGAACATGGCGAGATCCAGCGTGGTTTTGAGTTCTACGTGGGCGGTGGCCTCGGGACCGTGCCGCATCAGGCACAGTTGCTCGACGCCTTTGTGTCGGAAGCCGAGTTACTGCCGTTGGCGCAGGCCGTGTGCCGCGTGTTCGCACGCCTGGGGGAAAAGCGGAATCGGGCCCGGGCGCGGCTGAAATTTTTAATTGCCAAGCTGGGTATTGACGAATTTCGCCGTCTGGTACAGGAAGAGCGAGCCATTTTGCCGGAAGACCCACGTTGGACGGTCTATCTCAGCGACCTGCACGGCACGGACGACCAGCCCACCCGTCCAGCTGGTGTGCTTGGCACTGGCCCGCATCCCGCGGGTTTTGCGTCCTGGCATGCCAGTAACGTCTACGCGCAGCGGCAGACCGGCTACGCGGTGGTGACGCTGTGTCTCCCCATCGGCGATCTGACGTCCCAGCAAATGCGCACCCTCGCCGCCATTGCTCGGCGCTACAACGGCGGGCGGGCGCGCACGACCGTGGCGCAAAATATCGTCCTACGCTGGATCAGTCAGGCGGATCTCCCAGCCCTGTATACGGAGCTGGTGGCGGCCGGGTTAGGACAAGATGGAGCTGGGACACTGGCGGACATTACCACGTGCCCTGGCACGGACACCTGCAAACTCGGGATTTCGTCCTCACGGGGGCTGACGGCGGAATTGCGGCAGCGCATTCTGGCGCAAAATGGTAGCCTCGACGCCGCGGTCAGACCGCTCAATGTCAAAGTCAGCGGTTGCTTTAATTCCTGCGGACAGCATCACATTGCCGACATTGGTTTCTATGGCGTCAGTCGGAAAGTCGGCAATCATGCGGTGCCACATTTCCAGGTGGTGCTCGGTGGCCAAAGCACCGACAACGCTGGGGCCTACGGGCTCTCCACGGTGGCGATTCCCTCCAAACGTATCCCAGACGCCATGGCGCGGCTGACGGATCTCTACGCCAAAGAGCGTCAGGACGGGGACACGTTCCAGACCTTCATTAAGCGCATCGGCAAAGCCCGCTTGCGGGCGCTGCTCGACGACCTGACGCGGGTGCCGTCCTACGCCGAGGACCGCTCTTACTACGCCGACTGGGGCAATCCCCGGGAGTACAGCCTGGGAGATATGGGTATTGGTGAGTGCGCCGGTGAGGTAGTGTCCATGACCCAGTTCGGGTTAGCCGCCAGCGAACGGCAGGTGTTTGAGGCACAACTTTTCCTGGAGAACGGCGAGAGTGCCAAAGCCGCCCAGACGGCCTATGCCGCGATGCTGCAAGCCGCCAAAGCGCTGATCCAGGTCCAATTCATTGATGTCAAAGAGGATTTCGAGTACCTGGTGGCCGAATTCCGGCAGCGTTTTTATGACACGCAGCTCTTTTATGACCCCTTTGCCGGGCCAACATTTGCCCTGTACCTGTTTCATGCCCACGACGAGGGCCTTGAGGGGCTGAGTCTGGAAGCAGTGCGGCGTCGTATTGAAGAGGCCCGCCTGTTCATTGAGGCCGCCTATGCGTGCTACAACCGGCTCAATCCACAACCGGCCCTGCCCTAACACAGAGGATGGTGTTGCGTGGAGACCCTGAAGTACGAATTAAAAGTGTTTGTGGACCAGAGTTCGAGTGTAGAGATTGAGGAGTTTATCCCGGTCTTCCATGACTTTATTCAGACGCAGCAGCTCGATGAACTGCTGATCGACGTGGCAGATTACCGCCACGTGCCAGACGGTCCTGGGGTGGTCCTGGTGGCGCATGATGCGCATTACACCATGGACCTCGCTGCCGGGCGTCTAGGCCTGCTGTACAGCCGTCGTCGTGAAACGCATCTGAGCCGTCGCGCCCTACCCAACACCGTGGCACGGTTGCGCTCGGTATGGCAGTGCGCGTTCACGGCCTGCCAACGTCTGGCGACGCATCCAGCCTTGCAGGGACGCCTCCGGTTTCACCAGGATGAGCTGTTATTACGCTGTAACGACCGCCTCCGGGCGCCCAACACCCCGGAGGCCTACGCGGAGTTGGCACCGCATCTGACGCCGTTCCTCGCGCAGGTGTATCCGGGCCAGCCCGTGGCCGTAGAGCATCGCCGTGAGGAGGCCTCACGCTTGACGGTGGGCATCACCACACCAGGAGCGGCAGCGGTCGACACCCTGCTGTCACGCCTCGCGGCCCTGCCTGGGGCATAAGACACGTGGTGCAGTGGCAGAGCGAGGGAGGCAATACTCCCTCGCTCTACGCTAGATACCCGGCGGTGCCTTAAAGCGGTAGTTGGGATCGACGTCCACCTTTGGGGCGATGGTATTGCGCAAGACCCCGATACCTTCCACCTCCATCGCCACGACATCCCCCGGTTGAAGAAAGCGTGCCGGATAGCCATTGCAGATCGCTTCGCTGATGGAGCCACCGGTCACTGTGCCACCACCAAGCACATCGCCGGGCACGAGACGGCTATCACGCGAGGCCCGTTCAATCATCGCCCCCCAGGTGTGGTACATCGTGCCACCATCCCCCTCCATCCACGTCACGCCATTGACAGTCAGGGAACAGCGCACATGCAAACGTCCATCACGGAAAAACGGCGCCAGCTCGTCGGTGGTGACCAGCCAGGGGCCCAGCGAGGTCGCGGCGTCCTTCCCTTTGGCTGGGCCAAGACGCGCCTGCATTTCGTCCCGTTGTAGGTCCCGACAACTCCAATCGTTGAAGATCGTAAAGCCAGCCACGTACGCTAAGGCATCGGCTTCCGCGATGTTACTCCCTTCCCGCCCGATCACCGCCCCAATCTCCAGCTCATAATCGAGCTGCTCCGCCGCCGAGGGATACGGCACGGCATCGTCCGGGGCAAAAATGCGCAGCGGATTGGAAAAGTAAAAAATGGGCAACCGATACCAGGCATCGGACAGTTCCCTGGTGCCTCCGGCGGTGGCGTGCCCTTCGTACACCATAAAATCGCGCACCGTGGGCGGCTGGAGAATGGGTGCCCGCAGACGCACGCTGTCGAGGCGCACGCCAGCGGTGATGGTGGTCGAGGCCAGCGCGGTGCGCAGGCGGACAAGCGGATCATTGGGTAATTCGAGCAGGGCCCGGATGTCCCGCAGCCCACCCGGTTCCCCTAAGACGGTAGCGACGTCGAGGATCTGCCCATCGACCACGACGCCAGCCTGTGGTCCCTGGCCCGTATCATAGGTGAGCAATTTCATACGGCTTCCTTTTCAGACGCTTTGATAATACGCCCGGAACCAGGTGGCAAACCGCTCGATACCCGTGGCAATATCAACCTGCGGGCAGTAGCCCAGCATGGACGTAGACTTGCGTAAATCGGCGTAGGTGCGTGGCACATCGCCGGGCTGCTCGGGCTGCCAATCCAGCTGTGCTGGGCAATCCAGCGCGGTTTCGAGCAGCCGAATGAGGCGAAGTAAGGGCACGGGATGGGCCCCACCGAGGTTGAAAATCTCATACGCGTGCTCCGCCTGCGCCGGCTGCTGCAGCCACTGCCAGGCACGGACCATCCCCTCGACAATGTCATCAACGTAGGTGTAATCACGTTGCGATGTGCCATCACCGAACACGGGGATGGGTTGTCCGGTCAGCATGAGGCGTGCAAATTTGTGGATAGCGAGATCCGGGCGCTGGTAGGGGCCGTACACGGTAAAAAACCGTAGGCAGGCAATGCGGAGATGATGGAGATGGGCGTAGGTATAACACAGGAGTTCCCCAGCCCGTTTGGTGGCGGCATAGGGAGACACGGGCAGGCTGACATCGTCGTCCTCGGCAAATGGCACACGCTGGCGTGCACCATAGACGGACGAGGAGGAGCCAAAGAGCATCTGCTGCACGTGATACTGCCGACAGCATTCGAGCAGGTGGAGTGTCCCTTGGATATTGACCTCGCTATAGGCCACTGGTCGCGCAATTGAAGGGCGCACGCCCGCTAGGGCCGCGAGATGGATGACGAGATCAAATGAGGTCGTCTGGAAGAGGCGTTGGAGCAGTGCGGTGTCGCGAATGTCGCCCTCGTGGTACACGAAGCGCCCGCTGGTGCCGGCGAGCTGCTGCAAGCGGCGCACGTGTTCCTGCTTGATGGCCGGTGCGTAAAACGGATCAAAATTATCCAGGCAAGCGACGTGATGCCCCTCGTTCCACAGCCGGGTGCACAGGTGTGCACCAATAAATCCTGCGCCACCTGTTACCAAAATATCGGCCATGCGACGATCTGCTCTGTAGGTACGGTGAGGTTCCACCACTGGAGATGACCTGGGCGGGACGTGCGTCACGTCCCAGGCCGACCAATGCCGAGGGCCGGACTCGAACCGGCACGGGTGTTACCCCAACGGATTTTAAGTCCGTTGTGTCTACCATTCCACCACCCCGGCACAGACACACTGCGACACGCGATCAGGGCGTGCCGCATGTGGCTTTCATCTTAACCACCTTCAGCCAGGGCGTCAACTCCTCACTGCAACGCGGCGCTCGTGCGCCTGCTGGTAATGCGCGGCCACCACACGCACCAGGCAACAGTTGAGCTTCTTGGCATACGGGGTATGCAAGAACTCATTGGGGCCGTGGGCATTGGCATGCGGCCCCAGGACACCGGTGATCAAAAATTGCGCCTCGGGAAAGCGCTCGCCCAGCATGGCCATGAAGGGAATCGACCCGCCCAGACCGATGTAGCACGCCTCCTTGCCAAAAAACTCCTGAGAACTCTGATCGGTCACCTCCTCGAGCCAGGGTGCCAGGGCCGGTGCATTCCAGCCATTGGCGCCACTGGCCGTGACGGTGACGCGGGCCCCGAACGGTGGATCGCTCTGTAACAAGCGTGTGACGGCGGCAGCGGCAGTGTCCGCGGTGAGCGTGGGCGGCAGGCGGAGCGACATTTTATAGGTGAGTTGGGGCAACAAAACATTGCCGGCTTGGGTGACGGATGGCATGCCGTCCTGGCCGGTGACGGCGAGGGCCGGACGCCAGCTGTTGTTGAGCAGGAGTTCCACGGGGTTGTCCGCTAAGACGTGCACTGTGTCCAGCAGGGGGAAATCATCGACAATGGCTCCGCCGAGGATGCTGGCAGCCTGGGCCGTTTGTCGGAGGCGTTCGTCAGGAATGGGCACGTACAGCTCAGGCAGACGTAATGCGCCGGTGTCCGTATCTTCCAGGCGATCCAAGAGCTTACGCAGGATCAGGAAGGGATTGGGCACAATGCCGCTGGCCAGGCCGGAATGCACCCCTTCGTGCAGGACTTCAACTTGCAGGGTGATCACCATCTGGCCGCGCAGGCTGGTCGTACTCCACAACTGGTCGTAATTGCCACAACCGGAGTCCAGACAGATGATGAGGCTTGGGGTGCCGAGGCTGGCACCATAGGTGTTGATGTAGTACGGCAGGTCGGGAGAACCGCTTTCCTCCGAGCATTCAATCAGGATAACGATACGGCCATGCGGTTGGCCGAGGTCTTTGAGGGTTTTGACCGTGGCCAGGGCGGTAAACACGGCATAGCCATCATCGCCAGCGCCTCGTCCGTAGAGGCGGCCTTCCGCATCCAAGTGGGGCGTCCACGGGTCGAGGTCGTCCCGCCAGCCGACCATGGGGGGTTGTTTGTCCAGATGCCCATACATCAACACGGTGTCAGGCAGGTCGCCCGGGAAGTCGATCAACAACAGTGGCGTACGGTTCCCATCTTGCAGCAGAGAGACCGTGCCGCCGGGGATGGCTTGCCGCGCGCTCCAGGCGGCGACGAGATCCACAGCACGTTGCATGTGGCCGTGCGCCTGCCAGTCCGGGTCAAAGAGCGGGGATTCGTTAGGAATGCGGATATAGTCGTGCAGGGCCGGGAGAATCTCCTGGTCCCAAAAGGTATTGATGTGCGATGTAAGTTGCGCCGTCAACATACGGGCGGTCCCTTTCTGTTCAGGCTGATAAGACATTACTGCTGGCGCGGCGGGCTTGGAGGGTCGCATCCAGGGTAGGATCATCGCCCACACCCACCAACGTCTTCCCAAAATTGCCGCCTTCGAGCATGGCGCGAAAGGCTGTGGGGGCTTGCGCCAACCCGGGCCACAGATCTTCTTTATATTTCACCTGGCCAGCGCGAATCCAGTCGCCCATCTGCGCCAGAAAGCGGGCTTGGTGCTCGTCGACAAACTCACGTACGTGCAGACGGTGTACGTGCACCTGCTGGCGTGCAAAGGTCGGGGTACCGAGCGCCATCCAGGCCTCGTGTGGGTCGCCCCCGGTGGTCGCACCGTACTGCGACACCAAGCCGCAGAGACTGATGCGGGCTTGTGAGTTGAGCAACGGCAACACTGCGGCAAAAACCGCCCCGCCGACATTTTCAAAGTAGGCGTCGATACCATCCGGGCAGGCGGCCCGTAAATCTTCTGCCAGGGTGGCGCTTTTGTGCGACACGCAGGCGTCAAACCCCAGTGTATCAGCAACAAAATCACATTTCGCCTGGATGCCGGCAATCCCCACCACCCGACACCCGGCAATTTTGGCTAGCTGCCCAGCAATTTGTCCCACGCCCCCCGAGGCGGCGGACACCACGACGGTCTCCCCGGCTTGCGGCGCGCACTGCACCAGCATCCCAGAATAGGCCGTGAGTCCGAGCATGCCCATGAGACCCACGGCGGTCGAAATGGGCGCCTGGGCCGGATCGAGCTTGCGCGGGAACATATAGCCAAAAATCGACACGCCCTCGCCGCTCAAGCCATATTCCTGCCAGCCCGCGGTATTGAACACAAAATCACCCTCGCGGTACGCCGGGATATTACTGCGGACGACCTGCGACACGGTGCGGCCATGGCAGACCTCGCCGGGCACTTCCAGGCCGCTGCGCCTCCGGCCCCACTGATATGGGTCGAGGGACAGGTAAATGGTGCGCGTGAGCATTTGTCCGGCCCCAGGCTCCGGGATAGGTGCTTCAACGCGCCGAAAATCCGCTGCGGTCGGCAAGCCCTCTGCAGGGGTGCGCGCCAGGAGCCACTGTGTGTGCATCGCTCTTCTCCTTCAGCAGTGAGAAACTTACGTCGTGTATACCACACCCTGGCACCATGCGCTATAGTTTGGGGCGGCGATAATATGCCCTATAATTACAGAATAGTAAGAATCATAAATGACATTCTTCTACTAACGATTCTCCCTTTTCTCATACTGACTATCATCCCTCCAATGAGGAAAGCAGAAAGGTGTGAGAAGTCGTATGAAAATGTTACTTTTTATGTTAAGATTTCTCATAAAAATCCGATACAACATTAAGACAAGAACACATCACGTAAAGAAAGTGATCTATGAGGTAACAATTCGGGCATAAAATTGCGGGTTTGGAAGTAGTAAATATTCTACCAATGTGCTAGTTCTTAGCCCTTTCCTAACAGGGCCAGTAGGACGTGCGAAGTTACCGAATGAGGAGAGCAATGATGGTGATGAAAAAAGTCCTCGTGGTTGACGATTCTCTCACCGATTTGACGAACATGTCCAACATTGTGACCGACGCCGGATATCTGGTGGTGACGGCCACCAGTGGTCAGGAGGCGCTCGATAAGGCGATGCTGGAAAAACCCGATTTAATTTTCCTCGACATCATGATGCCAGGGCAGGACGGCTTTCGTACCTGTCGTCAGTTGGGCCACCACAGCGCCACGAAAGAGATTCCGGTAGTTTTTGTAACGGGTAAGACACAGAAGGTGCATCGCCTCTGGGCGCAGATGCAGGGGGCTAAGGGGTACGTGACAAAACCGTATACGACACAAGAGATCCTCGATCAACTCACAATCTTGGGCTAAGGGGCGTGTGCTCCCCGTCGCCGGGGTAGCATGGGCGGGACATGACGGTAAGCGAGAAGAAGGTGTAGTGTCATGACGACAATGTTTCAACGTATGAGCATCATTCACAAGCTCACCGCAGTTGCCGGCATCCTGCTGGTGGGTTTTGCCGGTGTCGGCGCTACGTACTTCCGCCTCGTGCAGGTACACGAGGAGGTAGTACAGCGCACGGAAGCCCTCAACGCGTTCACCATCTCTACGGCTCTCGCCGGGGCGAAAACTCTTGAGAGTGAATTACTCTTGAAAGATTTTTTCATCCAGAACACGCCGTCGCTCATGAGCCAGTTCACGACCACGATGTCCGAAGCTTATATGGCTTCTGCGACGCTTGAGCGGTTGGCGCTGACCGAGCAAACGCGCGCGCGGAGCCTAGAGCTTACTGCAGCGGTCAGCGCCTTTCAACGTGCGGCGCAGGAGACCATCGGCTATACGATCGCCATTGGCCTCGATGCAGAGAGTGGCCTACGCGGCACCGTACGTCAGGCGGCCACGGCGGTGGAGCAAGCGTTGCCTACGCTGGGAGCGCCGGTCAGTGGTCAGCGTCAAGAGGCGACAGCGCTGCACGAACTCTGGGTGACCGTACAACAGTATGAGAGCGAGTTCATGCTCCAAGGTAAAGCTATCCAAGCCGGGAACTTGTCAGCGGCGAAAAAGACGTTGAGTGATGCCGTGCAGGCCGGGCACGCGACTGAGGCAGAGAAAACGCAGCTCGTGCACAGGCTTGATGCGTATCACGAGGCTTTCCTGCGTCTAGCGGAACGCGTCAAACAACGGGAGCGCTCACTCGCTAAATTGCACCAGCAACAACGCTTTGCCGCCCCGCTGCTGTCCTCCCTTGGCTCTATGACCCTGCAAGCTATGGAAGAAAACCGCCAGCACGGGTCCATACGGATTACCCAGATTCATCGGGTCTTTGGGGTGGCGTTGGTCTCGGTTGCCGTGCTGCTTATCCTGTCGCTCGGGTTAGTGGGGTCATCCCTCAGGCGTCGGTTACTTTATCTGCAGCACATCGTCTCTCGCGTCATCGCTGGCGACAGAGAAGTCCGGACCAAGATACGAGGGCGTGATGAACTGGCGACCTTGGGAGACGCCTTCGATAGCCTTTTGGATGGGCGCGCTCTCTATGAAGCCGAGCGCGCGGCTCGTCTTGCGGAAGCTGAGCAGGAGAACGAGGCCCTCAACGACGCCGTCACTGGCTTGCTGTATGCCGTGCATCAGCTGTGTGAGCGCGATCTCACGGTGCAGATTCCTATGACAGAAGACGCCACGGGGCCTGTGGCGGACGCGCTCAACCAATTAGCCGAAGAGATGGCCGGGGTGCTGACCACGGTGGTCCACATTGCTGGCCGTGTGGCTACTACCTCACAAGAGGTGCAGGTGCAGGGCGATACAGTGCGTGCCCTCGCTGAGGCCGAGCGGGAACAAGTCACCCAGACGGCGACCCAACTGGCCGCAGCGGCAACCGCCATGCAGCAAATCGCTGCGCTGGCCCAGGACTGTGACGTGGCGGCGGAAGACGCGATTGGGCAGACGCAAACCGCGCTAACCGCTGTGAGCAACACGGTGGACGGTATTCACAGCATCCGGGATACCATCCGTGAGACTGAACAGCGTATTAAGCTCTTGGGGGAACGGTCGCACGAGGTCGGTACAGCCGTGAGTTTGATCACCAGCATTGCGGAACGCACGCACATCCTGGCCCTCAACGCCAGTATGCACGCCGCCACGGCCGGAGAAGCAGGCCGGGGCTTTGCCGTGGTAGCGAACGAAGTGCAACGGCTGGCGGAAACTGCCCAGCAGGCTACCGAACAGATTACGCATTTGGTGCATAATATCCAGACCGAGATGTCGGATACGGCGACCACCATGGCCATGGTCATTAGCCAAGTAGTCGATGGCAGCCGGTTAGCCGGAGAGGCTGGGGAGCAAATGCGCCAGACCCAGCAGAGTACCGCAGCGCTGGTGTCCGCAGTCCACAAAATTGCCGCTGGCGCGCAGGCACAGGCGCAGGTGAGTCGTGCCCTGCGTGACTACGCTGGTAGAATTGTTGAGAGTACGCGGAGAACCAACGAACAGCTCATCGCCCAGGGCGGGCAGACCATACGCTTGGTGGACGATGCTGGGCTTTTGGTCCGTGCCGTGCAGGTGTTCAAGCTCCCTCTGATACCGCAAAGGGGTGCATTGATCGCCCTGCATGGTGGATAGGAGGCCGAAGCAGAGGAAGACCCCGATCTTCTCTCACAGGCCACAGCGCTAGGCTAAAGCCTGGCGCTGTGGCCTGCCCTGTGCGCCAACCGCGTGTCTGGGGACGCCACACCACCCTCAGTCACCGTCCAGAGGCACGCACTGGCGAAGACATATTGCGCAGGCCGTAGCGCTCGGCCTGCGCACACTCTCAATGCTGCTCTAATAAATTCCCACCACGCCAGGCATCCTGCCCACTCGCATCACGTCGTTTTCCCCCGCTAATGCTGGAGTAGTTGCCCGTGGCGACATTGCCTGAGCCACCCTGCACACTGGCTGCGAACCCGTTGGCCGCGTTGTCTGAGCCGCCGGTGACACTGGCAAATTCCCCAGGCGCCGTGTTACTGCTGCCTCCGCTAATACTCGCGCTGATGCCTTTCGCTTCATTATTCTTGCCGCCACTCACGCTGGCGAAATCACGACTCGCGGTGTTCACGCTGCCACCACTCACACTGGCACCGAGACCGCTAGCGGTGTTGAGACGTCCACTCAGCACACTGGCATGCGGGGCACTGAGGGTATTTTCACGGCCTGCCACCAGCCCTCCAAAACTCGCATAGGCGTGTTCTGGACCAATGATCAGATTGTGTGACCCACTCCGTTTGATCGTCTCACTGGCACTCTCGTTATACCCGATGATCAAGTTCCCCAGACCGTTCACCTCGCCATCGGTCTGACCGCTGCCGCTGCGGATATAGACGTTGCACTTCTCAAACACCACGTTGTCGCCTTCTTTCCCCACACAGGCCAGCTTGGTTTCGAGTTCGCGGACGCGCAGGAGGAGATCGCGCACCTGGCTTTGGAGATCGTGCGAGCGCGCGTTGGCCGAGGAAAACGGCATGCTCCAGAGGGCGACTAGCCCAAGCGCCATGACCAGAAACCCTATACTCCAGCGTGTCATCAAACGTGTCGAAGTCATGCCGTACCCACCTTTGCGGAGCCTGTGGAGTGCGCCCTACCGTGCGCGGTAGGTGTTGCTGCCTGATGGGGAGTGTAGGGCTGGCTCTACAGTGTGTCAAGCAGAGGGCGGCTCGTGCGTGGCGCGCGTCCGACGCGTACCCGGAGCGTGGCCACAGAAAGCCGGGCAAGGGGGCTGTCGCCTTCAGGCGACAGGGGAATGGCCCGTTGGGTGTCCGTCGCCCAACAGGGTGTTCTGCCTTGCTTAAGGTGTTTTTCTTCCGCGGTACAGTGGTGCGAACCCGGCAGAGATGCTATATCTGCGCGGCGTGTCCCGGTGCAAGCCTACGGAGCCGTCAGGATGCCTCTCAGACCGGCGTGGCCTCCCCCTCTGGGAGCTAGTACCCAACCGTCGGACCGCATGTCTACAGCGGTAGAGCGCGCCGTAAGGCTCCCAGCCTGCCATCTGCGGATGGGCTGTCTGCTGTAGACGGGCTGCCCACAGGCCATGCCGCATGGGCGTTCACCCAGCCCGCCGCCAATCGGCTCTGTGCAGACAGCACAGTCAAGGTCTGCATAGAACGTCAGCCCTCAGGGATCTCGGGAGAGATCCTGGACGCTGGGACTGACAAGCTGCCTGCCTGAGCTGGCAGTCCGGTGACAAGTACCAGCATGCACAGCACACCCAGAAACATGGTGGGACGTGGGGCATCAATGATGCTATCGGTCAGTCCAATCACCAAGAACGCCAGCATGGAGGCCGAGAAGATGACGGCGTACTGGTGGCCGCGTCTGATCGCCACGCCCAGTCGGATACTCACATACAGTAGCAACAGTATAAAGGTCACGAGCCCCAGCAGGCCGTGCTCGAACAGGAGAGCGACCCAGAAATGCTGTATGTGCCAGATGGGGGTGTCGTCATGGCTGATATGCCACTGGAGGCCCCCTTGGGCGAAATCGCCGTTCGTCAAGAGGTCGCGGCCACGACTATCCAGCAGATGGACATTATCGACCTCAAGCGTCTGGCCCCATTCTGGCGTCATCAGGAGCAAAGACCGTGGCGCTTGCCAGCCGAACACGGTCCTGGGACGCCCTACAGAAGCAAGGTCGACAGGCAAGTTCTGCCGTCGCCATGTTTCAGCAGGCGCTATGGCGAACTCCTGGGAGACACAGGTGCCGATATGGATGGCGTGCTTCTCACAGACGAGCACGCCGAGCTGAGCTGTGGGGGAGGAGGAGGTACGGACATCGAGTAGTAACCAGTAGCGCTCCTGCGGCTGGACGGCAATGGACTGCGCGATATACGCCGTGGTCCCACCACGCAAACGCAGGAAAGTATTGCCCTCTTCGGCGACTAGCAGGGCGCTTCCCGGACGGCGCTCATCCGGAAGCGCCGCCAGCTGCAGCGCGGGATAACGCCCCAGCCCGGCTCCCACCAGCTGCGACAGCAGATCAGGAGGGCGCAAGGAGAGGATATGCGCCCAATACGCCCACCGTGTGGCTGCGTCGCCCGACATGGGGCGCACAGGCTGGAGCCGTTCGGGGCTGTAGACCAGCAGACTCCCCACCAGGAGTAGTAAGAGGCCACCCGCCACGCGTCTCAGCGCGCCGTAAGGACGCGGAGATGCAGGGCGTGCGGACAGGGGCCAGCCGAGGAGCAGCACACCACACGCGCCAAGCGCCGCCAGATAGGTCGTATAGCTAAAAGTCACTAGGAGCGCGTACCCTGCCACCACCGCCACGCCGCTGGCCAGGAGGCGCCACCGGGGCTGTGCCACCAGGCAGGCCCAACTGAGGAACGGCAGACTCATCACCAGATACGCCTCCCATGCGGCACCACCGGTGTGCACACCTGGGAAGCTCCCCACGGCTCGGGAGGCGGCGTCAACCGCCCACAAGCCTGTGAACATGGCACGTTCCCACCAGACCGCGACGGAGGCGCTCAACAGTCCGACCCCAGTTCCCAGTGCGACGCGTCGTAACGTCAGACCCGGCTCCTGGGCATGCAGCGCACGCAAGCCTGGCAGGAAGAGCCAGGGCCAGATCCAGGCCTTGAAGGCCCACCAGCCATGGAGGGGACCGCCATAGCCCAGGAGGGCTTCGGCATGGTGTGGCGCCTCGGTGAGTATACTCCGTAGCGCACTGCAAAGTACTGACAGTAACCAGCAAGACACCAGAGGACCACCCAACCCGAGCGTGGCGTGCGGTGGCAGGCGCAGCGGTGTACACCACAGGCTCACCGCCATGGTCGTTAGCAGGAGCATATCCAGCGCGTCCCCCACCAGCCATCCGGTGGGATTCCTGCCATCGAGCACCGGCAGGACTGCCGGAACCACGAGCAACCACAACCACGGAGAACGGCCCAGCAGCAACCCATATCCTGCCAAGCCGAGTCCCCAGGCGGTGCTAGGCCAGGAATACTGCGAGAGCCAGAGGCCGAGGAGCATCACCAAGACACACGCCAGGACACGCTGCCAGCGTGGGATAAGACCGCTGGCACGTCCCGTGCTGGCCGGTGTGGTACGCGGTGGTGTGGCAGTCGAAAGAGCCACCGCAGGCTGTCGCTTGAGGTGGCGGATAGACCCACCGAGGCCGTAGCCGGCCAGCGCGGCCCCGCAGCTGACGAGCAGCGTGTCGGAATCCATAACGCTCTGGAAAAAGAACCGCCCTATCCCCAGCAGGGACACGGTTACGACACTGACGCCTCCCGCCAGCAACCAGCGCTGGGCAGTGGGCAATGCGGCGCCTGCGGCCCGATACAGCAGTCCAAAGGGGAGAGACAGGAGCGCGGTCCACACCCAGTCCCTGAGTGAGAGCGTGGCCGGACTCAGGTGGGAGGCCGCAAAGGGAAAAAACCGCAGGATTTTCAGCTCTGTGATCACGGCATGCAGAGAGAGAGGGGCCGTCATCACGCGATCACTGCCCACGAGTAGCATGAGGAGATACGGCCATATGAGCCACCGTGCCAGGGGGCCCAACGCTTGGAGCATCGGGCGCCGCGGGATGGTTTTGCACAGCTCCGCCACCCGACAGCCTACCAAGAGCCCACACCCACGTGTCACGAGCGAGAGCAGCGCGACGTTGCCAGAATACCGCAGCATGTCTCCGCCCTCCACCACGAGCCCGAGAGCAGCACCGATGGCGAACAGGGACACCCCGCCCACACGACGCGACTGCACAGAGGACGGCGCGAACACGGCCCCGAGCGGGATCATCGCCAGCCCTTCCAGCACGAGGGAGAGGCCATAGCGTAGCCCCTCGGCACTGTTGGTGCCCAGCAGGAATGTTGCGAGCGGACGATAGGCCAGCAGCGCGCGGAATTCCTCTATGGACAGCACGAAATCATACGGGAAGAGTGCCACCACACCATAACACAGGCCATACAATACAAAGAAAACCCGGAGGGCGACCTGGATATTGTGGGTGAGATGGTACACGCAGCGCAGGCAAGCAGCGCCCACGCTCCACCACGCGAGCACTCCAAGCACCGCCCCAACGGCTCCCGCCTCAATATCGTTTTGCGTCACTGTACGACTAGGTATGTAGAGCTGGGCGAACTCTAGGGCGACGGCGCCGCCGACGCAGGCACTGCAGACCACGGTGCCGACCAGCACGCGGCGCCGACGCGAGGAGGCAATCCAGACCCCGGACCACAGAAAGGCGAGCAGGGCGAACCGAAGGCTATGCGTCAGCCAGACCGCACGTGAATAGAAGACGAAGCGCTGGAGGTGTTGCCAGCGCTCCCAGGCTTCTGCCACACTGAGAGGCGTGTAGTCGAATGGGACAAGGCTGCCATACACGATGACTGCGGTATAGAACACGCTCAACCCGAGCCATGCTGTGCGCATTGTCCCCTCGTCCTCATCCCGCGGTGCCCAGGCCTCGATGGGCCATCTACCAGAGGCCGGTACTCTACCACAGGAGCGTTTGCAGATCTCCCCGCCCACCCTCGCGTTGCTGCAGGCATCCGCGGACGGGTAGAATAGGGTGGTCACAGATCGGTTGGCACAGAGAGGCACTGTAGACGGGCGGGGGTCTGCGCGTGTGTCGCAGAGTACGGCGCCAAGGCGCCGCCATGACGCCAAACATCACGACTTCACCTGCGCAGTTGGTAACTATGGCCACTCGTCTCACCGTGCTCGGTCTGCTTCTCAGCGTTGTCTGTGGTTTCTGGATATGGCGACAACGCGTCCCACCCTGTCATACGCCTGTGGCCTACAAGATTGGCCAACTCGATCCCCGCTTCTATCTGGATGACCGGGCCGTGTATAAAGCCCTGCGGCAGGCTGAGAGGCTGTGGGAAACGGCGGCTGGGCGTAACCTCTTCGTCCAAACGAGCACCGCGCCGCTAACCGTCAACTTTGTCTTTGATGAGCGGCAAAATGCGACGCAGGCCCAACAACGCTTGCTGCCGCAGCTCCAACAAGCTGAAGCCACGCATGCCAGCCTGGCGCAGTCCTACCTTACGTGGCGCAGAACGTATGAAGAGCAGCACCTACACTACACGACCGCGCAGGAAGCGCATCGGGCCCGGCTCCAAGCGTATAACGCTGAGGTGGACCAGTGGAACGCCCAGGGCGGCGCGCCATTATCGGCGCAGCAGACCCTCGCGGCTGAACGGTCCTCCCTGGAAGCCGATCAATCCCAACTCCGCGCCCTGACACAAGAGATACGAGAGATCAGGCATACGCTGCAGATGTTAGAAGAACAGGACAAGACGCTGATCACCACCTACACGCGCAAGGTGCGCTCGTATAACTGGCTCTCGCGGTCACAACGTCAGTTTCACAAGGGAGAGTTTAATGGCACAGACATCACGATCTACCAATTTCGCGGCCCCGAGGATCTCCTCCTCGTGTTAGCTCATGAACTGGGGCACGCCCTGGGGCTCAAGCATGTGGCTGACGAAGAGGCCGTGATGCACGAATTCTTAAGCGAGCAAGATCTCGACCCGCTGACGTTGACTGCCGCCGACCTCCAAGCCCTCACCGCGGCGTGCGGCCCGCGGTAAGGGCATCCGGTCGCCACCGTGCTATGTCCCAGCCTTGACCCAATCCGCCACGCGCTCGGCAATCATAATCGTTGTGGCATTGGTATTGGCCCGTACCACGTCCGGCATCACGGACGCATCCACCACGCGCAGGCCCTCTACCCCGTGTACGTGGCAATACTGGTCCACCACCGCCATGGGATCAGAGGCCGGACCCATCTTGCACGTCCCGGCCAAGTGGTGCGCCGTGGACACGTTGGCGAGCAGCCAGCGATCCAGCGCCGCATCCGAAGCCAAATCGGCGTCCGTCGGGGCCAAGCGCTCGGTCAGCACATGGCGAAACGGCGCGCTTTCGGCCAATTGTACGGCGAGGCGCACGGCGTGCCGCATGCGCTCGACATCGCCTGGGTGCGACAGTAAACGGTAAGTCAGGGCGGGCTGCGCATGCGGATCGGCGGAGGCCAGGCGGATCTCACCAGAACCGAAGGCTTTCTCGAGGATCGCCACAAAGCGCACCCCCAGCGGATCGGCATCGGCATAGGTGTAACCACGCGGGTCCGTAAACCACGAGGGCATGATCTGCATGTCATTGCGGATGCTGGAGCCCGGCACGGTGTAGCGCAAGCCAAGTTGCAAGCGCGGGCCTTGGGCGTCGTCGATAAAATTTTCGTTGATATGGAAGAGGACCGGCACCAGGGGATGATCGCGAAAATTCTGGCCCACGCCGGGCAGATCATGCACCACCGGAATGCCCAGGCTCTGCAAGTGTGCGGCAGGCCCAACGCCAGAGAGCATGAGCAGATGCGGCGAGGCAATGGCCCCCGAACTCAGCACAATCTGCGTGCCTTCGACCGTAAATGGCTGGCTACCGCTCTCCACCTGCACGCCCGTAACACGCTTGCCATCGAACAACAGGCGCAGGGCACGGATATCACCCTTGACGGTGAGATTGAGGCGATGACGCGCCCGGCTCAAGTAGGCCAGGGCGGTACTGACGCGGATACCGTTGGGATTGTTCATCGGGAACGGTCCCACGCCGGTGGATTCGGGATGATTCATATCCGCGTCCGGGGGAAAATCCGCCGCCAGACACGCCTGATAGAAGGCGGCTTGCGTCGGCTGCCACGCCTCCGGTTGGTGGCGTCGCACTGGCAGCGGGCCGTCCGCCCCGTGCATGGCGCTACTGCCACCGAGGTCCATGTCGGTTTCCATCTTGCGGAAGTACGGCAGCACCTGCTGATAGTGCCAGGCATCGTTGCCTGCGGCCGCCCACGCGTCGTAATCCTCCGGCGTGCCGCGCAGCACGACCTGGCCGTTAATGGCGCTGGTGCCGCCAACGGTTTTGCCGCGTGGCACCAGCATAGGCTCTGACTGCTGCGCATTGCCCTGCCCGGTAAAAGCCCAGTTGTGTGGCCCAACCAGGGCCGCAGCGGTGTTGTAGCCGTTTTTGAGATCCTCGGGCAGATGGGCAAAGTCTGGGTAATCTGGTCCGGCTTCGAGCAAGAGCACGGATCGTTGCGGGTCTTCTGACAGTCGCGTGGCCAGAACATTCCCGGCGGACCCAGCTCCCACGATGATGACGTCGTAACGCATAAGGCCTACCCTCTTTCTCCGTGTGCATCAGTACACTCTTGGTCGTGCCTGCGGCAACCAGGGACGTGACACAGCGTCGGCGCTGGTCAGGCGTCCGTCAACGCCTGGTATGCTCTTATACACTACTCCATCAGCCAGATCTAATGCTATACTGCTTCTAGAGCGTCGCCAGGCTCACTGGTCTCTGGAACATCGTCCCGTGCTCCTCATGCCGTCAGTCCGCTCCTGCGACACCACACGGCGGTGGGGTGAGGAGCCAGCTACAAGGAAGGAATCTCCTGATGCCAACGCCCCATCAGATGCAAGACCGTTATGACCTGCCGCTGACCACGAGTTCGGCCCGGACTGCAGAGCATTTTATCGCGGGTATCGACCTGCTACTGGAACAGAATTACGGCCCGGAGGAACAATTCACCCTAGCGATTGAGGCTGACCCCGAGTGTGCGCTGGCGCACAGCGCGCTGGCGTATATGCTGCACCTCCGGGCCCAGGTGCCCGAGGCCAAGGCCTCTGCACAGCAAGCCCAGGCTCTGGCGCGTGGGGTGTCCCGCCGTGAACAACAACAGGTTGAGGCCATCGCCTTGTTCGTCAACGGCCAAGGCCCCAGCGCCTATGCCCTGATCCGCGAGCACTTGACCGACTATCCCCGCGATATGCTGATGATTCGGGTGGTGCAGCGTCTGTTTATGCTCGGCTGTAGTGGCGCTGGGGTCGCCAGTTTCCCGGGTACCCTCCTCGCCTTGATGCGCAGTGTCGCTCCAGCCTACGGGGATGACTGGGCTTTTCTGGGGCAGTATGCCTTTGCGCATCATGAAACCGGTGACATGGAAGGGGCCCGCCGACTGGCGTTCCGCTCGCTCGCCTTACGTCCCACCAACGGCACTGCGGCGCATTCGGCGGCCCATGTGTTTTTCGAGACCGGCGACGCTGCCAGCGGTGGCGATTTTTTAGCGACCTGGCTGCAGACGTTTGACACGCGGGCGCCGTATCGTGTGCACCTCTCCTGGCATCATGCCCTGTTTGAGTTGGCGCTGGGCCGTTACACGCGTGTGCTCGACCTCTATGCGGCCGAGATTCGCCCGGCGGTGCTGGCCAATAAGAGTCCTGCCTTAAACGACAGCGCGGCGTTGTTGTGGCGAGTGTCTCTGTATGGCGGCACCACGCTTCCCGTGCCCCCGGCCGAAGTGCGCGACTTGGCGGCTCCGGCAGCGACACGACCGGGACCGGCCTTCCGCGATGCCCACGCCGCCCTGGCCTTTGCCGTCGCCGGGGATGAGGTCTATATGGGGCAGATGATTGACCGCCTGCGCGGCCTGGCGGACCAGGGCGATGTGTTGGCCGGGGAGGTGACGCTACCCCTGGCGCAGGGCATCAATGCCTTTGCGCATGCGGAGTACGCCGAGGCCGTCCGGCTGCTGGAACCGTTGTTTGGGGCGCCGCATCTAGACCAACTCTCTCGCATTGGCGGCAGTCACGCCCAGCGCGAAGTGTTTGAGGATACGATGCTGGAAGCCTATCTCCGCGCCGAGCAGTTTGACAAAGCCGAGGCCATGTTGCGGGCACGCCTGCAACGCCGGGACTCGGTGCGTGATCTGTTCTGGCTCGGTCGGGCGCAGCTGCACAATGGCCAGGCCAAGGCGGCCAACACCAATCTGCAGGTCGTGACCCAGCGCTGGCAGGCCGCGGATCCCGCCTCGGACGAACACCTGAACCTTGCCCGCCTGGCTGCCGCGTCAGCCAGGCGGGGCGTCTCCGGCACTACGACTTAGCAAATCCTTCGTAAACCCCCTGGCTTTAGCCATGGGGAGTAATCACGGATCGCTCAGCAGGAAAGCCCGCCAGGCGTCTTCGAGCGCGTCGAGTGAGCTGAGACTGCTGCCAGTGGCGAAACTGAGGGCACGCTCAAGCGTGTAGCCATCGCGCAGATTGCTACAGAAATCGAGGAACCGCCGAGGACCGTATACGGTGATGAAAAAGTGCACGAGCGTCGCGGCCTGGATATAAAACACCTGGGCCGCGCCGTGTGCAGCATGGCCCAGGCGCAGGGTCTGGAGCTGCGCCAGCGGGATGTAGACATCCTGGGTAAGCCAGTGCTGCATGGTGCCCGAGGAGGCAGCGCGGCGTCCCTCCTCGGCGTATTGCGCCACGCCTTCGTCGAGCCAGCGCGGAATACGGGGATTGTCAGACCCAACAAACTCGCGAAACAGAATGTGCGCCAGCTCATGAGGCAAGATCTGCTCCAGGAAGGTATCCGCCCCCATGTAGCTGTAGATGAGGCGCTGGCGATGCTTGACAAACCCCCCGGACCACGCCGGAGCGCCAGTGGCTTGTTGGTACGTCAGGCGATCAGGATACAGATAGATCTGACAGCGCTGCTCCCAGAGCCAGGGGCGCTGCTCGCGCTGCACCACATGCGTCAGGCCAAGATCCAGCTGAATCTGGCGGTAGTAGAATTCCGCATGCTGCAGCGTGGCGTTGGCAAAGGCCGGATGCTGCTGATAGAACACGCGGAAATGCGTGCTGGTTTTCTCGTGCCAGGTCTGGGCCGAAGCCAGGCCTGGGAGAAGGCCCAGGAGGGTGAGGAGGGCGAGGACAACAAGTCGTCCCATTAGAGCGCGTACTCCTGCGGCTTTTCGAGCAGGCGTTTTAACTCTTGTAAAAAATTGGCGGCGGGCACGCCGTCCACGGCGCGGTGATCAAATACCAGACAGAGATACACCGACGGGCGAATGGCCAGTGCATCGCCCACCACCACAGGACGCTTTTGGATGGTGCCCACCCCGAGAATAGCCACCTGTGGCGGGTTGATAATCGGGGTAAACAGCTCAATGCCGGCGGTGCCGAGATTGGTAATGGTGAAGGTGCCATCGTTGATCTCGTCAAGTTGCAAACGCCCGGCACGCGCCTTATCCGCCAGCTCGCGGCCCTCGCGTGCGATCTGTCCAAGATCCTTCTGGTCGGCATGGCAGATGACGGGCACCACCAGGCCTTCGTCGAGGTTGACCGCGATTCCCACATTGACGCTGTCGTGCAGGCGCACTTCCTGGTCCACCAGCGTGGCGTTGAGGCGTGGCTGATGCCGTAAGGCGAGGGCCACAGCTTTGGTCAACATGTCGTTCAGGGAGATGCGCAGGCCGTACTGCTGCTCCCATTGACCCAGCATGGCCTCACGAAAGGCCACTGTCGCACTCATGTCCACCTGCATCACCTCGGTGACGCGGGGAATGGTGTTCCAGCTCTGAAACATGCGTTCGGCCACGCGCCCACGCATACCGCGTAGGGGAATGGTGCTGCTCACGCTCAGGCGACCTCGGGACGGGGCTGGCGTAGAGACAGCGGGGGACGGTGTCATCGGCGCGGCGGCTGGAGCTGCCTTAACGGCGTCGGCCACCCGTAACACGTCATCCTTGGTAATGCGCCCCCCTGGACCAGTGCCCGCAATGGTGCTGGCATCCAGGCCCAGCTCATCGGCCAGTTTGCGGGCAATGGGGGAAATTTTGAGCCGCTCCCCGCTATCGCGCGGCGCCGCTTCCGGACGTGGAGCAACAACGGGGGTGGGGGCAACCGGCGCCGCCACGGCAGCCACCGGCCCGAGCATCTGCTGTAGCTCGGCGTCGCTGAGCTGCTCGCCCTGGGCTCCGAGCACGGCCAGTAAGGCCCCGATGGGGCGTTCCTCTTCGGACGGCGCCACGATGCGCAACACCACGCCCGCGATCGGCGATTCGACTTCGGTAATGACCTTGTCGGTTTCAATAATCACCAGGGGCTCGCCCTTGCCAATGGGATCCCCCTCACGCTTCAACCACTCGATGATTTTGCCTTTTTCCATGGTATGCCCCAGGCTGGGCATGCCAAATGCGAGCGCCATCGCCCTTCTCCTCATACTAGGAGCCCATCCCAGTAGACCATCCAAAGACCCGTCCGTGTCGCAGTCGGGGCGACCGGCCGGTCGCCCCGACCGGGACAGGCTCTAAGCCAGTGCCTATCGGACTGAAGCCCGACCTCCCATTGATGCCATGGACCTCGCGTGCCGCGCTAGCCCATGAGTGCGCGCACCGCCGCCACGAGTTGCTCAGCTTTGGGTATCACCAGCTTTTCCAGCTCGGGGCTGAACGGCATGGGCACGTTCGCCGAGGCCAGACGTTTCACCGGCGCATCCAGCACATCAAAACATTCTTCGGCAATAAGCGAGGCGATCTCGGCACTGACTCCGGCGCGTTTGGCTCCTTCGTCGGTGACGATGACGCGGTTGGTTTTGTGCACCGAGGTGAAAATGGTCTCCTTGTCGAGCGGAACAATGGTGCGCGGGTCAATGACTTCCACCTCAATACCTTCCGCCGCGAGCAGCTCGGCGGCTTCCAGCGCTTTGCCCACCATCGGGCCGGTGGCGACAATCGTGGCATCCTGTCCAGCGCGTTTGATGTCGGCCTGGCCAAAGGGAATGGTGTAGTCGTCGGTTGGCACCTCGCCTTCGTTGGTGTACAAGCGTTTGTATTCAATGAACATCACCGGATCTTTGCCGCGCAGGGCAGTTTTGAGTAAACCTTTGGCATCATACGGCGTGGAGGGAATCACCACTTGCAAGCCGGGCACGTGCATAAACCAGGCTTCCAGGCTCTGCGAGTGCTGCGCCGCAATAAGCCGGGCTGTGCCGGAGGGCAAACGCAGCACCACCGGCACGTCGGTCTGCCCGCCGAACATGTAGCGCACCTTGGCCATCTGGTTTACCACTTCGTCCATGGCGCAGGTGACGAAATCGACGTACATGAGTTCCGCCACCGGCCGCATCCCGCACAGGGCTGCGCCGAGGGCCGTGCCGACAATCCCAGCTTCTGAGATGGGCGTCTGACGGATGCGCAGCGGGTATTTTTCGTAAATGCCACGGGTGACAGCATAGGGGCCGCCGTGGGCAATGACGTCTTCTCCGAGGATGATAATGGTTTCGTCCCGCGCCATCTCTTCATGCAAGGCGTCACGTAGCGCGTCGCGCATGTTAATCTTGGGCATGAGTTGTCTCCCTTCCAGGGGTCTCGTGATACTCCCCACAAGCGTTCTAAATGTCCATGGCATACACACGCTGCCCGTGTTCCAGGATTTCCCCTAGGAGCGCCACACACCAGCGTGGCTGCCGGAGCCGGGCTGGAGCCCGGCGGGCCCAGGGGGCATTGGCGCAGGACGGACGCAATGGACATCTAGGCATACTCGTACGAATAAATATCTTTGTGCAGCTCGTCGGGCGTCGGATACGGGCTGCTTTCCGCAAAGCGCACCGCCTCGTGGATAGCCTCCGCCACCTGCTGCTGGATGGCCTGATCTTCTTCCGGACTGATAATGCCAGCCTCAAGTACATACGCCGCCAGGCGCTTGATGGGGTCACGCTTATCGACCCAGTCAGCGATTTCGTCGCGGGTGCGGTACATTTGCGGATCGCCAAAATTATGCCCATGGAAGCGGTAGGTCTTACATTCGAGCAGCGTCGGCCCCTCGCCGCGCCGGGCGCGCGCAATGGCTTCACCAGCGGCTTCGTACACGGCCAGGGCATCCATGCCATCCACCTGCACGCCGGGGATGCCATACGACGGTGCCCAGTTGGCAATATCGGTCACCAGCGTGACGTCCTTCTGGGCTGTCCACTGCGCATACTGGTTGTTTTCGCAGACGTACACGACTGGCAACTTCCACACCGCCCCAATGTTGATATTTTCGTGAAACGGTCCACGGTTGGCAGCGCCGTCGCCGAAGAAGCACACCGCCACTTGCCCCGACTGGCGCAACTGCGCCGCCCATCCGGCCCCGGTGGCCAGGCCAAAGCCGCCGGCCACAATGCCATTGGCTCCCAGCATGCCGACGGTGAAATCGGCAATATGCATCGAGCCGCCTTTGCCTTTGCAATAGCCCGTGGCTCGGCCAAACAGCTCAGCCATCATGCGGCGGATGTCGGCGCCCTTGGCAATACAGTGGCCATGGCCACGGTGTGTGCTGGTGATGTAATCCGTATCGTGGAGATGGGCACAGACGGGCACTGCGACGCCTTCTTCACCGATGTAGGTGTGCAGGGCCCCCATGACTTTGCCTTGACTCGATTGGTATTCCGCCTGTTCTTCGAACAAACGGATACGCCACATGCGGGTATAGATCTCTTTCAGCGTCTCAGCCGATGGAATATCAACGGGCATGGGTGGCTCCTCCATGTCGTGCCGACGTACCCCGCCGGCAGCTAGGTGCTCAGAGACGGAAGCAGCGCTGGGTCGTGATGAGCGTATCCTAGCGTTGATTGTCGTGCGAGTCAATGGTGTGCCCTGGTGAGCGGCGGTGCGCTGGGCTCTCTTACTCCAGAGCCGACCTCGAGACGCGGCGCCGGGCCACCGCGCTGTGGCGGGACGCCGAGAGGGCCGAGGGCAGTGGGCCCGTGTGGAGCTAGGGACAGGCCAGAGGGCTCAGACCGGCCTTGCGGCAGGCTTCGGCGGCATGGATCGCCTGTACGGTGGTGGGAACAGGCTGGCTCAGCGTGATGCCAGGCGCATCCGTCCATCCAGGGCGATGGCGCCAGCGCCGGGCGCTAGGATTTTCACAGGGTTGAGATCCAGCTCCTGTAACTCGGGGACACTCTCCACGAGGGCGGAGACACGGAGTATCACGTTGATTAACGCCGCCCGGTCACCGGGCGGCGCCCCACGGTAGCCGTCGAGCAGCACGTTTGCCCGTAGTGTAGTCAACATCTCCGCCGCATCGAGATCGCTCACCGGGGTGAGGCGAAACGTGACGTCGTGCAGCACTTCCACCAGCGTTCCCCCCAGTCCACAGACCAGCAAGGGGCCAAACAGCGGGTCTGTGGTCACGCCGACCAGGGCTTCGAGACCACTGGCTACCTGCCGTTGTAGCAGAATACCATCCAGGCGGGCACCGATCTGGCGCAGGCGCTCCACCAGCGTCGTGACCGCCGTGGCCACCGCGTCGGGGGTCTCCAGGCCCATGATGACCCCACCGACATCGCTTTTATGCAGCACATCCGGGCTGACGATCTTGGCCACTAGGGGATAACCCAGACGTTCCGCGGTGGCCACTGCCGCCTCTGGCGTGGTCTGCACGGCCTGCGCCATGGGAATCCCGGCGGCCTGGAGCACCGTCGCCACGTCATCCGGTTGGAGCCAGACCGAGCCGTGCGTGTCTGCCAGCACCCGATCAATCACGGCGCGCACGGCACTATGGGCAAACGGCGACAGATGCTGCAGCGTGCCCATGGGACGGGCGCGCCAACGCCCATAGCGCACCGCGGCCGCGAGGGCTAAGGCGGCATTTTCGGGAAACATGTACGTGGGTAAGGCCCCTCGCGGTCCGGTGTGCAACACCGCCGGGGCACCCTGCGAGGACATAAACACCGTCAACACGGGCTTGGAGACCGGCATGTTCCCGGCACCGACGGCAATGGCCTGGGCAATCTCGCCTGGGTCCGTGACCAGCGGCGGAATATAGATCACCACCACGGCATCGACGTGGGCATCAGCGCCCACGGCCTCGATCGTACGCCTATAGTGCTCCGGCGTGGCCGAGGCAATCATATCCACCGGATTGGCCAGTCCAGCCTGCGGTGGCAGGAAGGCGCGCAGCGTGGCCTGCGTCTCGGACGCTAACTCTGGGATGGTCAGTCCGTGTGTTTCCCCCATGTCGGCCAGTAAAATGCCCGGCCCGCCGGCGTTGGTCACCACCCCGACGCGCGCGCCAGGCGGCAGAGGTTGGGTCGCGAGTAACACCGCGACATCGAACAGCTCTTGTAACGTGTTGGCGCGCACGACACCCGCTTGCTCGAACAGAGCCTCGACGGCAGTATCATTAGTGGCTAACGACGCCGAATGGCTTGCCGCGGCGCGACTGCCGGCAGTCGAGCGCCCAGATTTCACCGCAATAATCGGCTTGCGGCGTGCTACCGTGGGGGCCAGGCGGGCAAAGCGGCGTGGATTGCCAAAACTTTCCAGGTACAGCACGATGACGTCGGTGCGTGGGTCATCGGCCCAGTACGCCAGCAGGTCGTTACTGGAGATGTCCGCCTTATTGCCCACCGAGACAAAGGTCGAGATGCCCACCCGCAGGCTCTGCACATAATCCAGCATGGCCAGCCCAAGCGCTCCACTCTGGGACAACATGCCGATATTGCCGGCTGGGGGAAAGTCGGGTGTGGTGAACGTGGCATTCAGGAGGATCTGCGGATCGGTATTGAGCACGCCCATGCAATTGGGGCCGACCAGACGCATGCCCGCCGCACGCACCATGGCGCGCAGGCGCTGCTCGGTCTCGCGTCCGACAGCCGAGGCTTCGGCAAAACCCGACGAAATCACCACCACGCCATGCACCCCAGCCCTGGCGCAGTCCGCCACCACGGCTTCGACGGCGGCGGCTGGCACGGCAATCAGGGCGAGATCCACTGGGGCACCAATGGCGCTGACGGTTGGGAAGGCCGGGAGACCGTGCACCAGCGTGGCTTGCGGATTGACGGGATAGATCGGGCCGCGGAATCCCCCGTGCTGGAGATTGGTGAGCAGCGCGCTGCCCACCGCGCCAGGGCGCTGCGAAGCCCCCACTACCGCCACGGAGCGGGGATTGAGCCAGGCCTGCACGCTCTGCGCCGCGGCCAGGCGTTCACGCTCGGTGCTGGCGGCGCGCACCTGCTCGGTGTCCATGGTCGGGAAGGATACGTGAAACACCCCGCTGGCCAGGGCGCGCTGGACCGTAAAGCCGCTCGTGTCAAAAACCTGCAACATGCGGTTGTTTTCGCCCAGAACCTGCGCTTCAAAGGTCTCGATGCCGTTGGCCCGTGCGAGTATGGCCAGGTGTTCGAGGAGCAGGGTGCCAACGCCACGGCCTTGATACGGCTCGGCGACCTCAAACGCCACCTCGGCACGTGGCACTGGGCGCCCGTCTTCGCTGAGTCCAATGTAGTGCCCCATGCCGATGATCTGCTCGGCGTCGTCATCGTCAAGGGTCGCGACCAGGGCGACATGGCGCACGAAATCGAGCTCGGTGAAATAGCGCAGTTCTGCGTCGGTGAGGCGTTGTTTGGTTTGAAAAAAGCGGTAATACACCGAGCGACTGCTCAACTGGTCGAACAGCGCCAGGACACGCGCTTTATCATCGGGTTGGACAGCGCGTACACAGACTGAGCCGCCATCGCGCAGCAAAGCGCTGATGCGGTAATGGCGCGGTTCCTGGATGGGCATGGGGTCTCTCCTGTACGAACGTGCGGATGCCAGGGCGGCACAGCCAACCGATGTCAAGTCAGGCGCTGCCAAGGATGTCAGCAAGAAGCATGCCGTGTGTAGTGCCCTACGATGGCAGACACCGCTTTAGCGACCCCAGAAGGATATGTGACATCATGTCCATTCTCGCACGCCACAAGTCTGACACCATGTCCTACGATGGCGCTCGCGGCGTGCCGTGTGGTCAGTATGCAGTCTAGTTGATGGCAGGGAGGGTGCCGCACGCGCTGGCTACGCGTTGCCCAGGAACAAGGCGCCCATGTCCGGGTGAGCGAGCAGCGCCGGGCCGGTGTCCTCGTAACGATTCTGTCCCATGGCCAGCACATACCCGCGCTGGGCCCGTTGTAGCGCCTGGCGGGCATTCTGCTCGACGATGAGCAGGGCCACCCCGGTGCGCTGAATATCGCGCAATTTTTCCAGCATGATCCCGACCATCAGTGGCGACAAGCCAGCGGTAGGCTCGTCCAGCAGGAGCAGGGTGGGATGCAGCATCAGCGCCCGGGCCATCGCCACCATCTGGCGCTGGCCACCACTCAGCGCCCCAGCGCGGAGGCGGCGCTTGTCACGCAAGTCTGGGAACAGGCTATACATGGCGTCTTTGTGCGCCCGGATGTCTCCCGTGCGCACAAACGCCCCCATCGCGAGATTGTCGTCGACGCTCAACGAGGGGAAGACGTTCTCCACTTGCGGTACATAACACACCCCGGCGTGCACCATGCGATGCGGGCGCAGCCGCGTGAGATCCTGGCCGTTAAAGCGCAGCGTGCCCTCCTGCGGACGTAACAGGCCGGCAATGGTCTTCAGCAGGGTGGATTTCCCGGCGCCATTGGGCCCGACAATGACGACCATTTCCTGGGGCTCGACCCGCAGCGTCACGCCATGCAGAATCGGTAGCCCGCCATAACCCACGGTGAGATGTTGGATGTCCAGCAGAGCCATAGTCTTAGGTCCCCAGATAGGCTTCAATAACGCGGGGATCGTCGCGCACCTCCTGAGGTGTGCCCTCCATCAGCGTGCAGCCCTGGCTCATCACTATGACCGGGTTGCACAGCTCCTGCACCAGGGCCATATTGTGCTCAATCAGCAAGAAGGTCCGCCCCGTGGCCTGGAGCTGGCGGAGGTGCTGCACCAACTCGCGCATCAGGGTGGGATTGACCCCGGCTCCCGGCTCATCGAGCAAAATCAGCGTGGCGTCCGACATCATGACACGCGCCAGTTCGAGCAGTTTTTTTTGGCCGCCAGAGAGATGCTCAGCATAGGCATGGCGCAGCGTCGCCAGCTGCACGCGCTGTAAGATGTCCTCGGCGCGGGTGCGGTGGGCGCGTTCCTGCGCCGCCACACGCCGTGGCTGGAACCACGCCGACCGCAGGCGCTCGCCGGCCTGTTGCTGCGGCACCACGAGCAAATTTTCCAGCACGGTCAAGCGCTTCAGCACCCGGGCTATCTGAAAGGTCCGGGCAATGTGACGCCGAGCGATCTGGGATGGCGAGAGGCCATCCAGACGCACCCCGGCATACCAGATGCGCCCCGTGTCGGGGCGATACACCCCCGCGATCATGTTGAAGAGGGTGGTTTTTCCGGCGCCATTCGGCCCGATGAGGCCCGTAATGGTGCCCGACTGTACGCGCAGAGAGCAGTCGTGCACGGCAACGACCCCGCCAAAACGTTTGCTGACATGCTCGACGCTGAGCAGCGCGGTGGGGGCGTGCGGATCGCGCGCAGGGGCGGTTACCACCCGAGAGCGGCCCGCACCAAGACCACGGTGATGCGGCCAGCCTGGCTCTCGTGCTCAATAATGCCCAGCTTGCCAATCGGGGTGGGCGCCCGGCCCATGCCCGCCAGCCACTGGTCGTGCCGCCGCAGCGTGTGGCCGCGCACGCGTTGCATGGCGTCGGCAAAGGTGGGAGCAATTTTCTGCGCCCCCACGACCAGGATGACGCGCTTGGCGGCATAGACGTACGGTGCCAACTGACTCCCGGAGGAGCTCGAAATAAAAATCTCCCCGGTTTCCGCAACGGCCTGCACACTGCCGATGACATACTCAGCTATCGAAGCCCGGCGGCGCCGGAGTTCATTGCGCCGCACCGGGTCAGACTCCGCTTCGTACGCCTCGTGGAGATTGCGGTAGCGTGGATTCCCACGGACACAGGCGGTAAAGCCTATCGCATCCAGGGTCTCCGACGTGTTGTCACAGATCTCTGCTCCGTCTGGGAGCAAGGCGAGCACCGCCTGGCATGCTTCCGCGCCCGTCGTGGTGACGATGACGTGGATATTGCGCGCCTGTAACGCGGTGACAGTGCGGGTGATGGCCGCCTCATCGGGCAGATCAGGGGATGCCATAGGGTGGGAGCTCCTTCTAGAGCAGCGTGTGCTACGAGAGTACGCCTATGCCGTCCGTGCAGTGCGCAGACGCACGGGCAGGATACAGAGCCCCGCCACAATCTGGGACAGGCCCATAGCGGCAAAGGCGGCTGGGAAGCCATAGGCGTCCACCAGTATCCCCAGGAGCAGTGCCCACGGTGCCCCAATGGTGGCGCCAATCGTAAAGTAGAGCCCGAACAGCATTGCGATAGAGGCCTTGCCAGCGACATCCGCCAGGGCCGTCTGCATCACCGCGCCCTCCGAGTACCCCGTAATCTCCGTCAGCCCCAACTCCTGCTGGAGCGACGGCAGAATCAAGGGTAACAGGGCCCCATAGGCATGCGACATGGCATGCGCCACGCTCACCAGCCCCAGCACCATGGAGGCGCCACCAATTTTGGCACTCACCGTTAAGGTTGCCCCTGCTCCGCGCTGTTCCTGGGCCATGTGCTCGCCTCCTCCCCCCGTCACCGTTGACTGTGCTGCTTCACCTTATGCAGCACTGCCAGTAAATCCGGAAAGTCAAAGCCCAGATCTTGGGCCCGCCGCATGCTCTGCCAGGCTTGCTCGTAGCGCTGGGTGTCGTAGTAGGCCTGAATGAGTAAGCGATGCACGTCCGGCACACTCGGGACCGCCTCAGCGGCTTTTTCTAAATAGCTCACCGCTTTGGCAGGCTGCCGCAGGGCCAGCAGATAGAGCTTGCCGATGCCAAAATCTGCTGAGGGCGCATAGCGGCTATCCAGTTGCACCACCTGTTGGAATGCCGCCAGCGCTTGCTCCACCTGGGCGGCCTTGCGGCTGTCGACGGCGGCATGCATGAGGGCTGTGGCGGCGAGCAGGGCGACTTGGGCTTCCTGCGGCGCGTACTGCCGCGCTTTGTCAAACGACCGGATGGCCTCGTCAAATTGCTTCATGCCCTGGTACACGAGGCCCAACTTGATATACGCCTGCACATTGTCTGCTTCCAATTTCAGGGCACTCTGGATTTCCTGCAGGGCCTGTGGGAGCTGTTTGGCGTTCTCGGCCCGTTCTGCGGCCTCCAAGTGCCGCGGAATTTTCGGCGAGATGACTTTGAGCAGCACGAACTGCCCATCGAGTGGCAGGACGTCGCTGATTTGGCCTTCTTGCAGTTGCAGTAATGCCGTACGCATGGCCGGTTGCACTTCGTTGACCTGGACAATGCCGCTATAGCCCCACTGAGTGTATTCCGCCCCTTGGGACTTGGCCCGCGCCAGGGCGCTAAACGACGCCCCTTGCTGCACTTGCTGGCGGATCGCCTCCGCCGCCTCCCTCTCAGCCACCACAATGCGTCGGATGGCCCGTTCTTCCTGGGCGCCGAGACTCTCCCAGATGCCCAGCGAGCCGAGAAGCAAGACAAGGAGACCGATGATACGATACACTGTGCGCAATCTCATACTCCTGTGTGGAAAACTGCCACGCCCCCTGCGCCCCCAGTCCAGCTGACGCTTGACGTCTGGGAGTGGCCCCTAGCGTGTGCGAAACTGCGCCGGGATCTCCTCGGCACGCACGGTCTTGAAATAGGCAATCAGGCGTCGTACATCGCCGCCGTGTTCGGCGAAGAGGCGCTCAAAATACGTCGTATCCCGATGATACACGCGGAACGCCAGCAGTACCGCATTATTTAAGGGCTGGCGCTCGAAAAACTGCCGGTAGCTCATGGTCTGCAGACGTGGAAACACCTGGGGATACTCGGCCACCGCTGCCGCCAAGATGTCCGCCTTGCGGCGCAGCTTGTCCTCACGCGATAGCGGTTCCGCATACATCGCTTCGAGGCGTTCGATGAGTCCGCGCATATACTCGGCAAACACCAAGGCATCGGCCTGGACGGCCCGGTACTGCTGCACTACAGCACTGTCGGCCCCATCCCGCTGCGTCAGATAGCGTACGGCCCCATGTTCCCCGATAAAACTGGCCAAACTTTCGTTAAAACTGACACTGCCTTTGATCCAGACGGTCTGGTGCAGCATTTCATGGATGATGGTATTGATTAACCAGGCGTCATCGTAGGCCAGCATACTTGAGAGAATTGGATCATCAAAATAGCCGAGCGTGCTATACGCACGGACACCACGCAGATAGGTGTCATAGCCCTGCTCGTCGAGGAGATGTTGCTCACGTTGGGCATACTCGTGGTCAAAAAAGCCTTTGTAGGGCAGAGTACCCAGGAGAGGAAAACGCCAGACATATGGGGTGAGAGCATCCGCAGGTGCCGCCGACAAGTTATAGCTGACGTAGGGGCGATCCAGCTGCACAAACGTCGTGTAGCTGGCGCTGTCATACAAGCCCAAGTCGGTGATGGCGAACTGGCGTACGGCCTGGATCAGGTGGAGTTTCTGCTGCTCCTGTAGCGACAATTGGCCTGCGCGCAGCACGTCCTCCACCGGGCGCTGGCGTGCAAACAACATCGCTTGTCCCACGGTCACATGCCAGAGATAGCCCACCCCGCACCCGCTGCAGGTCACGAGGTAGCATCCCAGGACACCGCAACGCACGAAATATCGTAGCCACCTGAGGGGTGCCAGGGCGTGTCTCATGGCCTAGTCGAGGAGCGTAATTGGACGACGCCCGGCAAAGCCTGTTTCATAGCGATGGAAATGCTCGATGTCCTCTTCGCCCAATTGCCAGCAGTAGTAATACCCATCCCCCGAGTCAAAATCTGCCAGCCACAGCCCTTTGACGTCCACGCCCAGCTCTTTCACCGCGGCGGCCCATGTTTGCAGGACTTCGTTCACGCGGGCTTCCAGTTGTCGCACTGCACGCGGATGCTCCGTGGCCCCCAATTGCGCTTGCAGTTCTTCCACGAGTTCATACGAATGCTGGGTCATTTCCCGCACACGCGGGAGTAAGGCGCGTGCTTCATCCAAAGTAAACATGGCCATAGGCTCCCTCTCTGTCCCTCTAACTCCACGCCGTACATTTTTTGACCAACCATAGGAGCCATTTGGGAAGCACGGTTGGGCGGACTTCCCACGGCAGTAAGGCATCGGCGACCTCGTGCCAGTTACTGGTCATGCGGTTGCCGGTCAGACGCAGCCCGCGGTCGTCAATATAGGCCACCGCGAGTGGCTTATCGTGCATCCAGAGTTCGTCATAGGGGATGGCGTGACGCTGCAAAAAGGCATGCACCGCCTCGGGGCTGTTGATCTCGGGTACCGCGTCCTCCGGCGGCTGGAATGAGCCCGAGGTGCGCACCGTATGGATAATAATCCGAAATCCAGCGGCTTTGAGACGTTGCAGGGCTTCTTTGGCTCCGGCAATCGGTTCGCCAAAGGCGGGATAGCGATGCTCACAGATCGTGCCATCCAGGTCTACTACGAGCACACCACGCTCTGTTGCCTCACTCATGACGCTGTATTTCCTTCTAACCTTACCAGTTGAGCAGCCCAGGTTTCTGCGCCCGCCAGCCAGCATCGGACGGGAACACCGAGGTCATCGCGACCCGCTGCGGTTCGCCATCAAACCAATCTTGCACCGTCGCCCGCCACTGCTGATAGTGCGGAGCATTGCGGTGCGCGTTCATATGCGCGTCTTGATTTTCGTAGACTTCGTAGAGATGGAAGGTATGGGGATCAGTGGTGCTCTGATGCATATCAAACCGGACACAGCCCGGCTCGTCCCGCACGGAGCCCTGGGCATCGCCAAGACTCGCCGCCTTAAACTGCTCAGCAAACCCGGGCTTCACTTTAATGGTCACAAAAATGGCGTACATGGCATCTCCTCATGAGTACGTAGATCTAGGTATGATTGTGCGTGATGTGGGCCCCGCGTGTACGGACACGATGGGCTCCGCCTGCGAACAAGGCCGGCGTCAATCGTGTCCGCCTGTCAGGCGACTTATCCGACAGATTGCTGCGGGCCACGTGCTGGTCCCATACTGGCTTCAAACGACTGCGCGAAGGCCAATAACTCGGCGTCGGGGGCATCGAGATCGATGTGTTGCCCCAGGGGTTGCCGCACGTTATAGGGTGTAGTGTAATACAGTTCCACGCGATTGTCTTCTGGGTCGTAAAAATACACGCTACACGCAATGCCGTGGGTCACTGTGCGGTCAATCTTCAGGCCCTCGTCCTGGAGACGGTGGTAAAAGCTGCGGACATCGTCCAGGCTCCCGACCTTGAACGAGACCTGTTGCACGCTCTGGGTTTTTTGTCCCGGTTCTTTGGCCTGGGCGAGCGCCAGCTCATGGTGCTCGGCTTCAGGGTCAGCGCTGAAGAAACAGATCCCCCGGTCGAGGTCTTCATCTGTAATCGCCAGGCCCATCACCCGTGCATAAAAGTCGCGCATCTTTAACAAGTCATCACAATAGAGACCGACGTGACCTAAACGCGTAATCTGTGGCATACGGCCCTCCTGTGTCGCGTGCTGACCCGCTACGGGAGCCAGCGCCTGCTGCTGCCGAACATCCTGCGCGCAAGGATAGGCATTTCGCCTGTCCTTTTCAAGCGTACACTGCACGCTGCGCGTGACAGGCCCTACAGCCTATGGCACAATCGTCTTTGGGACACAGGCTTCGCAAGCATCGCCATGCTCACCAGGAGGTATCCTATGAGTCTGCACTGGACCCGCCGACAGTTTTTGAGCCGCGTTGGTGTTGCTGCCGCGACGATTCCGACGTTTGGATCTCTCAGCCCGTGCTGTGTGGTCCCCGCCGACGCCCAAACCGCCTCCAAAGAATTGTTTGTGCTGAAGCAAGTCGCCGATGGCGTCTAGGCCGCTATCGCCGCGCCACGCTACAAAGTCAATTCGAACGCCGCCGTGATTCTGACTAATGACGGCGTGGTAGTGGTCGATTCGTACTCCAAACCCTCTGCCGCCCATACGCTGTACAACGAGATTCAGAGCCTGACCAAGCAGCCGATCCGCACAATCATCAATACGCATTTTCATTGGGATCACTGGCAGGGGAATCAAACCTATGCCATGCACTCCCCCGGCCTGGAAATCATTACCTCCGAGCGCACCAAGGAGAATTTAACCAGGCCGGACGCTGGGGTGGGTGGTCTGTCGTATATTGAGAAGCAGCTCACGGCTGTGCCCAAGGAAATCGACACGCTGAAGAGCGACATCCTCAAGGCGAGCAGCCCAGAGCACAAGGCACGTCTCGAAGCCAATCTGCAGCAAGCAGAGTCGTATCTTGCAGAACTCCAAACGTTCAAGCCGGCGCTGCCGACGCGGACGCTGACCAGTTCGATGACCCTCAACGAAGGCGGGCGCGAGATCCAGATTCTCCTGCTGGGGCGTGGGCATACGGATGGCGACGTGTATATCTATCTCCCCAAGGAAAAAGTCGTCGCCACCGGCGATGCCCTAGTCGATTGGATGCCCTTTTTGAATGACGGCTATCCCGAGGACTGGGTGCAGACGTTAACGGCGCTCGAAAAATTTGACTTTGCGCATATTATCCCGGGGCACGGGAGCGTGGCTCCCCGCGAGCAGTTAGCGTTTTTCCGCAGCTATTTAGCCGATCTGATTGCGGCAGTGAAGCAAGCCGCGGCGGCTGGGGCGGCCCTGCCCGAGATGCAAAAAACCGTTGGCGATCAGCTGGCCGGGAAGTACGAGCAGGGCATGTCGAGGTATCCTTCCGGCCAGTATCGCGACCGGGTGGGCGTGAATGTCGAGGCCGTCTACAAAAAGGTCGTGCAGAAACGTTAAGTGCCTCTCCCAGGAGGCTCTCCACAGGCCAGCCCATCCTCAATGTCCGTCCGCGCCGTAGGGACCACCAGCCGGTCGTCCCTACGGTTGCCACCGCGGGCGTTGGGCTGCTCAGAGCGCCGTACCGTCCTGCCGTAGCACCCAGCGGAAGGTGTCCAGGTCGATGTTGCCACCGCTGAGGACGATGACCACTTTCTGGCCAGCCAGCGACTCACGGAGCTGCCAGGCGCCCGCTAACGCCGCCGCGCCCGCCCCTTCGGCCAAGTTGTGGGTCGTACGGAACAGGCGGAGAATGGCCTGCCGTATCTCCTCCTCACTGACCAGCACCATGGCATCCAGCCCATCCCGCATGATGCGCAAGGGCATCGCAAACGCTACCCTCGTGGCCAAACCATCCGCAAAGGTCTCGGCACTGGCGGTCTCACAGAGCGTGCCGCTTGACCACGAGTTAAATACGGCTGGCGCCTGTGCTGCCTGCACGCCGATAATCCGCACCGCCGGTCGTACCGCTTTGAGCACGGTGATGGCGGCGCTGACTCCACTGCCACCGCCTACCGGCACCAGGGCGACATCGAGATCAGGCAAATCCTCGAACACTTCGAGCCAGTACGTGCCCACACCATTCACTAGCAAGGGCTCATTGGCCGGATGCACGTAATACAGGCCACGTTCGTGCTGCAGGGTTTCGGCCACCGCACGCGCCGCATCGAAATCGTGCCCCTGTTCGAGCAAATCGGCCCCCTGCGCCCGCATCAGGGCATTTTTTTCCGGGTTATTGCCCACCGGCACGACCACGGTGGCTGGCAGGTCGTACAAACGGGCCGCCAGCGCAATCGACTGGCCGTGGTTGCCGCGGGTCACGGTAATCACCCCCGGGACATGCTGCTGGGCAAGATGCGCCATCAGATTGAGGCCGCCGCGAATCTTAAACGCGCCAATCGGGGTATGGTTTTCGTGCTTCACGTAGGCGTGAAAACCCATCTCCTGCGACAGGAGGGGGTACTGGATGAGCGGGGTGGGTCGCATATGCGGATAGATATACTGCCGGGCCGCTTCGACCTCAGCCAGGGAAACGCTGTGTGCCATGGATGTCCTCACCATCAGAGTAAAGAGTCGCTAGTGCAGGGCAAGGTGCTGGCGGCCACGTTCAATACCCGCCAGCGGACGTCCCGCCGTCCACCATATACACGCCACCGGTGCAAAAACTGCTCTCATCGCTGGCCAGAAAGAGCATCAGGCGTCCGACTTCTTCCGGGGTGCCGTAGCGTTTGAGCGGCAGGCGGGCCGCAATCGTTTCCTTGGTACGTTCGACCGTGGCGCTGCCACCACTCACCGACGTGCGCATCTCTTCCAGGGAGCGCATCATGCGGGTCTCAATCGGCGCTGGGTTGACCGTATTGACCCGGATGTTCCAGCGGGCGCACTCCAACGCCGCGGTCCGCATCAGCCCGATGACGGCATGTTTACTGGTGGTGTAGGGGGAGAGACCCACCGAGCCACGAATCCCGGCGGTGGAGGACGTGATCACAATGCTGCCTCCACCCCGGGCCCGCATGATGGGGATGACGTACTTGAGTCCAAGCCAGACCCCGCGGACATTGACGGCCATGACCTCATCGAAGACCTCAATAGGATAGTCAGGGATTGGTTGCACGACGCCTTCGATGCCGGCGTTTGCCAGATAAATGTCGATACCCTGGTAGCGCTCTACCGCGGTCTGCACGTAGTGCTCGACGGCGGCAGGCTGCGTCACATCCGCCACCACATAGCTTGCCACGGCCGGGCCGAGCGTCTCCACGACGCGTTGCAGAGGTGCCTCATGGCGGTCCACGAGCAAGACCCGCGCCCCCTCGTCCGTCAAGAGTTGTGCCGTGGCAGCCCCAATACCACCAGCGCCACCAGTAATGACAGCGATTTTCCCTGTCAGCCGTGCCATAGGTCTCTCCTCACAAGCGCGGGACTCAGAGGAACTCCAAGCCGATTGTCCATCCCGGGAACATATGGATACCGTAGGCACCCAGTGTAGCATGGGTCGTGTGCACGGCGGTGGAGAATCGCTCCACCTGGGTCGCCTTCTAGGCCTGCGCGCAACTCTATGCTACGATAGGGGTGTGCAACGCTTGACCCCGCCTCCGCCACGGTAGTGCCACACCGCAGGCAGGCGGTGGGGGAGGACCATCACCCTATGGTGTTGGCGTAGAGGACACCAGCCGCCGTACCAGAGGACGACCGGCTCGCCGTGGACGGGCATAGCCACGTCGAGGGAGCATGTCGTGCGCTCTGCTGGAGAGCACGGGCAGAACAGGACGCTATGAACAAACGCTTATCCCTGGACATTCTTGGGGTTATGCACGACGAGATCCGCTATAAACGGCAAGTCGTGGAGATGTCCTGGCGTGTCCGCGCGGGCGTGTTCTGGACGCGCGATGTCCTCCAGGCGCATGCGGCCCTCCACAACGCGCCTGCGCCACGTCCGATTGCCATTGCGTGTTTTCCCGATGGCCGTCAGATGATTCGCGATGGGCATCATCGTTGCGTTGCCACCTACCTTGGGGGCCGTGATTATCTGCGGCATGATGAATATAATCTCGAACGCTACACCTATGCCATGTACTCAGAGATCAATTTTGAGGCTGGCTTTGTGACGCCCTTTGACCCGCGCACTGAGGCGCGGGTGCCGGATTTTACGGCCTTTCGCGAGGAAGTCTTCCGACTCTATAACCGCAGTCGGGACGAAGCTATTACCTTTATCCGTCAGAACAAGACACGTTACGCCCGCCCGCACACCCGGAACAGCCTGACACAGCTAGCCGAGGCGTTGCGTCACGAGTTGGAGGCACTCAGCAATCACCAATCCTCGCACACACCATAGACCCGTACAGCCGTGAGCGTGTGGCGCCGTGGCCCTAGGCACACGGCATGGGCCGCGTGGCCGCAAAGCGCAAGCGCACATAATCGACCGTCCACTGGCCCTGCGCATCACAGAGCGTCGGACGGCACATGGACGCCACTTCCGCCAGCATGGCCGGACGCTCGGCGTCAGGTACCGACGCCAAAAAGCTCTGGGCAAACGTCTCCAACCAGCCCTCGAGACTGCCCAGGAGCCGCGTCGGGCGTGGGAGCAAGTCCAGCGTGTGCACCAGAAAACCCTGCGTCTCCAGGAGCGTGCGAAACGCCTCGACCGTCAGAAAGCGCCACGGCATGACCAGCTGGGCATCAATGCCACGCCGATCCAGGGCCTGGGTGAGGGCCTGCACCACCGTCGCAGCGTTGCCCACGCCGCCGCACTCACCGACAAAGCGGCCCCCAGGCACGAGGGCGCGCCATACACCGGCGATCACCACCTCTAGTTGCGGCATCCAATGCAGTGCGGCATTCGAAAACACCGCATCAAAGGCCGCCTCAAACGGCAGGGCCTGGCCATCCATGACCCGGGCATCCACCCCCAGGGCGCACGCGGCGGCAATCATGGCTGGACTGGCATCGACGCCGATGACCTGGCACCCCAGCTCCATCAGTTTCTGCGTCAACACGCCATCCCCACAGCCTAAGTCCAAGAGGCGCTCCTCCGGGCGCGGTGCGAGCAGCTCGACCACAGGTAGCGCCAGATCCGAGACGAAGCGTGCATGTGCGTCATACTGCGCAGGATTCCAATGTTGCTGTACCGTAGTGCTCATACAGGCGCCTTTCATCTAAGAAACGTGGGTGGCTCGACGACGATCAGCTAAACGCATGAGCAGAATACTGATCTCATAGAGCGCCAGAAGCGGTAACAGCAGTGCCCCCATGGTAAAGGCATCCGGCGTGGGGGTGATAATGGCTGTAAAAATGGCGCCAAGCAGGATCGCATAGCGTCGGTGCGTCGCCAAAAATGTGGCCGAGAGGAGCCCCATGGCGTGCAGGAGGAGCGCCACGAGAGGCAACTCAAACGTGAGCCCACAGGCGGCAGAGAGGCCGAGGGTCATGGAGAGATAGCGGTTCACCGAAAGGCCGGTGGCAATGCCTTCTCCACCAAAACCCATCAAGAAACTCAGCGTCACTGGCAGGATGAATCGATGACAAAACACGGCGCCGAGCAGGAACAAGCCTCCAGTCGCCGTGGTGCTCCACAGGGCCAGGCGCGGCGTGAGCCCACAGGCGTAGCGCAGCAGGCGGTGCACCTCATAGAGCACCAGGGGCGCGAGCAGGACAAGGCTCGCGGTCATCGACACGGTGACATAGCCGCGAAACCCTTCCAGGGGATCGTACATGACCAGCGACACCCCTGACCCTAAAGGACGGACCAGGAAGTGCATAAGGTGGGGCGCCAGCGGGTAGGCGACAGCACTGGCGACCGCAAAGGCGATCAACAGGCGCAACACGCTACGTCGTACGGATTCGAGCGCGTCGAACATCTCAAAAGTGAGTACACGAGGTTCCGTCGCCATAGGCGCTTAACGTCCCTGAAACACTGCCGGACGCTTGGCAGTAAATGCGGTAACGCCCTCGCGGAAATCCGCCGTCAAGCCACTCGCGGCGATGAGTTGCGCTTCGTGTTCCATCTGGGTTTCCAGCGTCGCGCTCCCACTGTTGTAGAACAGCGCTTTCGCCCGTCCATAGGCCTGCGTTGGCCCCTGCGCCAGTTGCGTGGCCAGGGCCTGCACGCCGTCGTGAAATTGCGCATCGGGCCACACCTGATTGACGATACCCCACTCCATGGCCTCGCGGGCACTCAGCGTACGATTGAGCAAGGTGAGTTCCAGCGCCCGTTTCACGCCCACCAGACGTGGCAGAAAGAAACTCGCGCTGCCATCAGGCGAGGCGCCAATCTGCGTATAGGCCATGGTAAAACGCGCCGACTCCGTGGCGACAATCAGATCGCCCACCAGGGAGAGACTCATCCCACCTCCGGCGGCAATGCCATTCACGGCCGTGATCGTGGGCTTGGGCATGCGCACCAACCGTGACACCGCCGCATGAAACGCCGCAGTGAGCAACGTGAGGTGCGGACCAATCGTGTCGAGGTGCGCGCGAAAACCTTTGACATCGCCCCCAGCACAGAAGGCCCGTCCGCTGCCAGTGAGCACGACGGCGCGCACCGTGTCATCTGCGCTGCACGTGACCACCGCATCATGCAGTTCCGTGGCCATCGTCATATCCAGGGCATTGTAGGCTTCAGGGCGGTTCAGAGTAATCGTGGCAATGCCCTGGTGGACAGCGTAGCGGATCGCGTCATACGGCATCGTGCTTGACCTTTACAGTAAGTGTGGATAACACGTCGGGACAGAGCTGGTCGAGTAATGGCGCAATCTCCGTGGCGGGAAACCACCAGGAAGCGGGCAGTTGTCCCGCCTGCACGGCTGTAGCGTAGGCCAGCCAGCGCGTACAGGTCTCCTCCCAGGCACGCGTGGCGGGTGCCTCCACCCGGAAGCGCGCATACGTGCCCAGCATACAATCTGCTTTCAGCCAATCTTCCTGTTGCGCCAACATGCCGGCTTGCAAGAACGCCCAGTGCTTCTCAGCCATCATGGGAGCTCGTGCACCGAAGCGCCGCTGTAAGACTGCCAGCATCCGCGCCATAAAGGCCGCGTGGGCCATCTGGCGTGCGAAGGGACGCTGGCCGTCGCTGAGATAGCCACTGGCGGTAATCAACGAGCCGAGGAGCGCGTGCAGGTGCGCGGGCGCCCAGTCCGCGGAGACGAGCTCCCGGGCCGTCGTCAGTTTCACGGCCATCTGGCCGTCGTCCTGCACCTGTACGACAAAATCACCGGCCTGGATATTGACACCACGGAGCTGCGGGTACCACCAGAAAATTTCGACCATACGGCGCCAGATCTGCCGCGACTCCTGGGGGCTGAAACAACGCTGGGCTCCGTGGGCATTGACCAGAAACACCCCGCCATCCAGGGTGATTTCAAACACTAACTCTTTATAGTCGTCTAGCCACTCGACGGTATAGAAAGCCAGGCCCCCAGCCACCGGGGCTGTCCCCGTCACATACGGCGTCACACACCCCCCAGGGTGTTGCTGATGCAGCGTGTGTAAGTGGGCCCCATCACGCTGGGTGACGACATGACTGGCCCCAGGTGCCCGCGCCACAATGATCCCAAAACTGCACGCCGTCCCATCCATAAGGCGCGCCTGGGCACGCCAGACGCGTTGGTCACGACCCTCCTGATACAGGACAATGTCCAAGTGTGCCAGGGCCATCAGGGGTACAGGGTGGCCACAGGCGTGCTGCAGGGTCTGCTGTAACAGCGCTCCGTGCTCCGCGAGGAGCGCCCGTTGCAGGCCACGCACGGTCTCGGGCACGGAGAGGGTGGGCCCAGGCGGTGGCTGCCGCAAATGCCACGGCGCTTGCATGTTCCACGCGATCTTCGGTAGCAGGAGGCGGACATCTATGGCCTGAGTCATCCACTTCTCCAGACGCCGCGCTGACGCAGCCGTTGTTAAAAGGACGAAGGAATGAAGGGACTGGTACTGTAGTGGCGATTCTGGTGTCCTGGCACACGCTGCGCCGTGAGGGCTTCTGGCGTACAGGTGACCGAGACATAACCTCCGTGGGCCAACATGCCAGGATTGATTAGCAGAGTCCGCCCAAGAATGTCTTCTCCCGGCGCTTCGTGGATATGGCCGGAAATACACAAATCGGGCTGATAGGTTTCGATAAAGCGCCGCACACTGTGGCTTCCGACATGGACTCCTGAAGACAAGCGATCAACGGCGGTGTGATAGGGTGGGCAATGCGCCACGAGGATGGTGTAGCGCAGGTCGTGCACCATGGCATACCCGGCGAGCAAGGTCGCGGCGATTTCTTCCTCACTGAATTCGGTAGGCGAAGCAAAGGGGGTGTAGGTCGAACCACCTACACCAAAGATCCCGACCTCCCCGAAGCGATGCCCCTGGCCATGCAAATTGATCCCACAGTGTTCGAGGTAGCCATGCACCTCCCAGGTATCGGTATTGCCGACTTGTGCCAGCACGTACGGATTATAGTGCCAGATCGCCTGCAGCACCTTCTGCGCCGTCTCCGCCCCACGCCAGCGCGTCATATCCCCCGTCACAATGACGAGATCTGCCTGGCGGAGTGGGACAGCGAGCGCGGGCAAAGGATGGACGTACTCGTGAATGTCTCCAAAGGCTATAATCTGCATATATGTTGGCCTCTTTTGTGCTCATCGCAGGAAAGTGCCACAGAGTGTAACAGGCAACGTGAGGCTTGCAAAGTCGTCCTCACGCCTTGGAGACGGATCATCGTCGCCACTTCGGCATGCAGGATATGCTATGATACTTTTACGCAGCTTGGCTGGTTCCATCGGCGTGCAACGGGGGCTGCTCTGAACGCGTGTCAAGATAATTTTTAAGAAAATGCTTGAAGATTTAGTAATATCCTTGCAATATATACGCGGTCTCAGTAAGGAAATATGCCTATGTTTGCAATGCGCAAGAAGCTCTTGGTAGGTGTCGATATTGGCACACATTCGATCAAGTTGGCATATCTCAAACCCAAAGGGAAAGGGTATCAACTCCTCAACTTTGGGATCATGCCTCTGCGCCATGAGGCCGTGGTGGATGGCAACATCGCCGAGGCAGAAGCCATCGTTGAGGCGATTCGAAACCTCATACGCATGGAAAAAATTAAATCGAAAGATGTCGCGACGGCGATTTCAGGGCAATCGGTCATTGTCAAACGCATTCGTGTCCCCCGGATGACCGAACAAGAACTCACCGAGGCCATTCCCGGCGAAGCGGAGCAGCATATCCCCTTTGAAATTTCTGATGTCCACATTGATTTCCAAATTTTACCGACTTTCCTTGATGAGGGCGAACGTGCGGACAACCAGATGGACGTGCTGTTGGTGGCGGCTCGGAAGACCAAAGTGCGCGATTACTCGAATATCCTGACGGCGGCAGGCCTCAATCCGGTCATAGTGGATATCGATGTGTTTGCCCTCGAAAATGAGCACGAAGTCACGACGGCGAGTGATGATCTCGGCGTCGTGGCGTTGGTAGACATTGGGGCCACCACGATGAACATCAACATCCTGAAAGCCGGTTCCACCCTGTTTCAGCGCGACATTGCTATTGGGGGCCATCGCTATACGACGGCGATTCAGAAAGCACTGAATGTCGACTATCAGGAAGCCGAAGCGCTGAAGATGGGGTGTGGGCTGAGTGAGAAGCGCACGCAAGATGAGGTCCTCAGCCTGATGGCGGGTGTCAGCGAAGAAATTGGCGAGGAAATTCAACGCTCCTTTGAATTTTTTCGCACGACCGCGGCCGACGAGGTCATTGATCGGATGGTGATCAGTGGGGGATGCGCCAAAATTCGCGGTTTAGACCGTTTTTTGAGTAACCGTTTAGGTTTACCTGTCAGCGTCGCCGATCCGTTCCGAGGTCTCTACTACAGCGAGAAGTTTTTTGATCCGGAATATCTCCACGATATGGCACCTATGGCCGCCGTCAGCGTCGGGCTGGCCTTGCGAAGGATGCACGACCGATGATTCGTATCAATCTCCTACCCGCCCGTGAAGCGCAGCGGCGTGTGGAAGTCCGCCGCCAAGTGCAAGTGGCCGTGCTGGCTCTGAGCCTGACTCTCGGGGGAGGCATCTGGGGCTACTTTGCACAGAATGACGCGCTCGAAGCACGGCAAGCAGAGTTAGCGAGGCTCAACGCGGAGCTGAAACGCCTCGAAGAAATCATCAAAGAGGTGCGGAAATTCGAAACGAGTAAGGCGCTGATGGTGCGTAAAGTCGCCGCCATTGAAGATCTCAAGCTGAAGCAGCGCCGGCCGGCTCGTCTCCTTGATGAAATCAGCGCCAGTCTCCCGGAGCAAATATGGCTGTTGACCATTAAAGATGCTGGTGCGGGCTTACAAATCACCGGCAAGTCTTTTGATAATGTGGGCATTGCGGCGTTCATGGAAAACCTGGAACGCGCGCCGTCCTTTCGGGCTGTGGAACTGGTCGAATCGAAGACCGAACTCTTAAAAGGGCGCTCCGTGGTCGCTTTTACAGTAGTGGCTCATATCGGAGAAAAGAAAAAAGAGGCAGCCTCTTAGGATCTCGAGGGAGGCAAGGAATTCTATGGAACGGTTTGAAGCGATTCCGGCCCATTACCGTTGGTTGATGATCCCTGGAGTGGTGCTGCTCCTTGGAGCACTGTATTGGAATTTTTTCTATCAGCCATTCTCTGAAGAGATGACGGCACTCCAAGAGACTATTGACACAAAGCTACAAACCATCGAGAAATATCAGACAATCGCCGCCCAGCTGGATATCTTCCGCACGGAGGTGGCCGCGCTGGAAAGCCGGCTGAAAGTTCTGCTGCGCGAATTGCCAGAAAGCCGTGAGATTCCCGGCATGATCCGGCGCATTTCCGATGTCGGGGTCCGCACGGGGCTGCAGATCAATCTTATCAAGCCGCAACTAGAGCAACGCAAAGAATTTTACGCCGAGATTCCCATTCAAATACGTGTCAAGGGTCCGTATCACGCTGTTGGACAATTTTTGGACGATCTGGCGCATCTCGAGCGCATTATCAGCCTAGATGGCATTCAGATTGAGGCAACGAACCAGGAAACGCAGTGCTTGGCGACTACGTTCCGCTTTCTTGACGAGGCCGAAACGAATGAAGTGGCTGCCGCAACGAAAAAGGGTGCAAAAAAGTAAGCAGCGACGGTCTCAGTGGGTGACTCCATGGTCTGCTGTGTGCCTTCTGGCGTGCGGCGTGGTCTTAGGGATGCCTGGACCGGGGGTCGAGAGCCAGGCGCCACCGGGAGCGAGGCGAGGACGTCCGACGGCACCACCGCCGCCGGTCGAGAAGTCTCCTGGCGTGGATGCCTACCGCTATTCCGCGCAGGCCCGGCGGGATCCTCTCGCACCGTTGCTGGTGGATTTGCCACCGGATACCTTGCAGCCCAGACCACGTAATCAGGATCGTCCGCTCGGGCCTCTGGAACGTTTTGATCTCGCGGCCCTGAAGCTCGTTGGGATTGTCAGCGAGGTGCAAAAACGCACCGGGCTGATTAAAGGGCCTGACGGCAAGAGTTATTTTGCGCTTCTTGAGACGTATATGGGGAAATATGGTGGGAAAGTTATTGCCATTGAGAGCGATCATCTGATCATCGAGGAAGAGTACATCAACGCGGAAAACAAGGTCGTCCCTAAAACGCTGACGATTCCGCTTCGGCGCAAGGACAAGAAGGAAGGATAAGCCCGTGAACCTCTCCCACCGTCTTGTCGGTGTGTGCATAGGACTCCTCGCCATGACCTTGGTATGTGGGGGCTGTAGCCCTGCACGGCCCCAGGTGCCAGCCGTAGGAGTGCAGCGGCCTGGAAGCCCGGCCATGATTACGGGAATTACGACGGAGACGTTGCCCGACCACGTGCGTATTGTCGTCCAAGCTACCGCCGTGGTGGAATATACAGCAGTGGCCTTCCCTACCCCCCCCGTCTGGTCCTCACGTTCCCTCGAGCAACTTTCGGCCCCTTACCCCAGCCGCTGCCGGTGGCTGGGATCGTGCAGCATATTGAACCTGTGCTTGTACCCGAGGAACAGGCCGTCCGCTTGGAAATTGCGTTGCAGGCCATGACCACACATACGGTTGAACTCCAAGGCCGTCAGCTGCACATTACGTTGGCGGATACTGGGAACCACGTGGTGGAGACCCCACCGCCTGGGCTCCCGCGTGTGCCAACTCCTGCGGGCCAGGAGGACTCTGTCCCCGCCTCTGCCGCCTCTGCCGGCACGCGCATTACGGGGATGGCGTTTGAAACCCACGAGCAACGTGGGCTGCTTTCCCTCGTCACCACTGGCGCTCCCCCACAAGTCCAGGTACGACAGCAGTCCAATCCCCCACGGCTCGCGCTCGACATTCGTCCAGCCTCTCTTGATCCTCTACAGCACAAAACGCTTGCCGTCCAGGATCCCGCGGGCGTGGTCACACATGTGGAAGCGCTGCCCGTGACCGATACGCCGATACCCTCTGTCAAAGTCACGGTCTATTTGCAGACTACCGCCACGTTTGAAGTGCAGCAGGATACGACGACGATTCGGCTCACCCTGAGCAAACCAGCCCCCACCCTGGCGGTGGAAGCAGCAAGTGCCCCAGGCCCACTGCCTGCGGCGGCCCTCGCTGCTGTCCCGTCTACACGTGTCTCCTCCACCGCCGCGCGGACGCCGGTCATGCCGCGCGTGGCCCAAATTGCCCCTCTAGTCCGCCGAGGCGCCTCTGCCGCTCCAGCCGTCCGTACCGACAGCGCGCCAGTGGCGGAGCGCAGCGAGGGCATCTCTACGAGTAGCAGTACGGATGGGCCTGTGTACAAAGGCGAGAAAGTCTCCCTCGATTTTCAAGATGCAGATATCAACGATATTTTACGTCTCATTGCGGAGGTGGGGAAGGTCAACATTATTGCAGGGGGCGATGTGCAGGGAAAAGTCACGACCCGTATGGTGGATGTGCCCTGGGATCAAGCGCTCGATGTCATTCTCAAAATTAACGGGTTGGCACAAGAACGTGGCGGTAACATCATCCGGGTCGCACCTCTGGAAAAATTTACGGCGGAACGTCAGGAGCGCTTGAAGGCCCAGATTACCGAAGTGGCGGCAGAACCGTTACTCACCCGCATCGTGCCGGCCAATTATGCGAGTGCCAAGGAGCTGCGTCCTAATCTCGAAAAGATCTTGAGTAAACGTGGCACGATCATTATTGATGTCCGCACCAATACGATGATTATTACGGACACACAGAAAAGTCTGGCTGAAGCGCTGTCCCTCATCGAAAAGCTGGATCGACCGACGCCCCAGGTGATGATCGAAGCGCGTATTGTCGAATCCACGCGCACCTTCTTACGTGAACTGGGCATTCAACTGGGGTTGGCGCATTCGCAAATCACCGACCGAGCCTTCCCAAATCGCATTGACGTCCGTGGGGGCGGTCCGGCCGGTAGCGGTGGTGGTGGGCTGGCGAGACCGGCGGCTCCGGCGAATTTCTTGCTGGATCTCCCCGCCGCCGTTGCGACCGGTGCAGGCGGCGCCATTGGCTTTTCCCTGGCGAGTATCGGTGGCTCGGTGCTTGATGCCCAATTGTCAGCGCTTGAATCGTCAGGGCGTGGCAAGATTATTTCCAGCCCGAAAATTGCCACGTTAGATAACACGGAAGCGCAGATCCAGAGCGGACGGAAGATCCCGGTCCAGACGACTTCCGCTGAAGGCACCCGGACGGACTTTGTGGATGCAAGTATTACCTTGAAAGTCACGCCACATGTCACCCCCAATGACTTCATCGGGATGAAAATCACCGCGACCAAGAACGAGGCGGATTTCTCCCGTGTCGTCAACGGGATTCCGACGATTACCACCCGTGAAGCCAATACCGACATGTTGGTTAAAGACGGCGATACGGTCGTGATCGGTGGTCTCTACCGCCGCACCATCCAATCCAACCGTGCTGGCATTCCAGGATTATCGAGTCTCCCTGTGCTCGGTTGGCTCTTCCGTAAGGATCAAGAGCAGGACGAAAGTGATGAATTGCTCATTTTTCTGACGCCACGTATCATACGGCAAGATGAATCGACAGGTAAACGTCGCGCCACCCTGTCGTACTGAGAGAGGTGCGTCACAAGCAGAGGGAGAGAGCTTTATGTCCGCAACACGTTATCATTGCATCGCCGTGCGCTCTGCCACAGAGCAATACGACATTCATCTCGGCCCTGGGGTATTACACCAGGTTGGTGAGAAGATCCAAGCCTTGACCGCAGGGCGGAAAGCCTTCCTCCTGTCACATCCCTCCCTCTACAAACTGTATGGTGCGCCCGTCGAGGAGAGTCTCCGGGCGGCAGGGTTTGCGGTAGAAGCCTGCCTGGTGCCTGAGGGTGAGCGGAGTAAGACCCTGCTCAGTGCCTCACGTCTCTTTACGCGCTTAGCGCGTGGCGGGGCCGACCGGCACAGCGTGATGTGCGCCCTCGGTGGGGGGGTGATTGGGGATCTGGCTGGTTTTGTGGCGGCGACGTATATGCGTGGCATCCCTTTGGTGCAGATGCCCACCTCGTTGCTCGCCATGGTCGATAGCAGCGTGGGTGGGAAAACTGCGGTCGATCACAAACTCGGGAAAAATCTCATCGGCGCGTTCTATCCGCCGCGCGCTGTCTTTACTGATACTACCCTGCTGCAGTCGCTGCCTGAAAGGGAATACCTCTGTGGCCTGAGTGAGATCGTCAAAGCCGGTGCCATTGGCGACGTGGAACTCTTCCAATTTATCGAACAGCATATTGAGGCGATACGGCAGCGTGAGGATGCCGTGCTGACCACGCTCATCGAACGGGCGATTGCGGTGAAAGTCCGCGTTGTCCAAGAAGATCCGTATGAGAAGGGTGTGCGGGCTATTCTCAATTTTGGCCATACGCTGGGGCATGCCTTAGAAGCGGCCACCGTCTACAGCGCTTACTCCCATGGAGAAGCCGTGGCGGTCGGTATGGCGTTGGTGTCCATCCTCTCCGAGCGGCTCGGCTATTGCACCCCCGCCACACGTTCGCGTCTGTGTGCGCTGATTGAAGCCCTGGGTTTACCTACCACCTATACCGGTGTGCCCCCGCAGCGCCTGCTGGAGATTATGACGCATGACAAGAAATCCCTCAATGGCGTGGTGCGCTTTATACTCTTGAAAGACATCGGTGATGTCGCGTTCCACCAGCAAGTGCCCGTTGAAGTGTTACAGCCCCTGCTGGCGGAGTATGCCTAAGGTCCACATGGTGCGCCGTGCGACCTGCGGGGGAGTAGGGAGGGAGCCCCATGGCTGAGATAGCAGGCGAGACGTCTGCAGTCCGTACGCTGGCAACCGGTATCTATACAGAAACGCTGGCGCGCTTGTATCTCAAACAAGGTTTTATCGAGCACGCCCTGGTGATCTATCGCCGTGTGGCACAGGAGCAACCAGGGAATCACGCCCTGCAAGCTCGTCTACAGAGCGTGGAGCAAGAGATCGCCCTCGGCCTCCTGGGCCAGGAGGCCGGCGGGCAGGCCAGCGTATCTGCGATGCCTCTGACCCCGCACAGCAGTCCCGGGCCTACGACGCACCAGTACGTGCTGACGCACCTCGAACGTTGGCTGCAGTACCTCCAAACACCGTCTCTGCAGCCTACGAGGCGGCCGCAGGCGCACCAGGGGGAGAGCTGATGGCACGGATTCTGGTGTTGCATGGTCCCAATCTCAATCTACTGGGCACCCGTGAGCCTGGACTGTATGGCTCTATGTCGCTGACGGACATTCATCAGGCGCTTGTACCGCTCGCCGCCGCCGCGGGGCATGTCCTCGACACCTTTCAATCCAATCATGAGGGCGCGCTCGTCGAGTATATTCAGCAGCACGGTGTCGGTGCGGCGCTCCTCATCATCAACCCTGGGGCGTACACGCATACCAGCGTGGCGTTGCGCGATGCCATCCTCGGCGTCGGGTTGCCGACCATCGAAGTCCATCTCTCCAACGTGCACCAGCGTGAGCCCTTTCGGCATCACTCGTATCTCGCCGATATCGCCCTCGGCCAGGTCATTGGTTTTGGCCATCACGGTTACAGCCTCGCGCTCCAGGCCGCCTGCCACTGGCTCACCCAGCAGACAGGGTGACAGCCTGAAAGCCTCAGGGTATTAGAGATAGGTGGTCTCACCGCGTTGCTGTAACAACTGCACGACCTCACGCACCGCTTGATCCTGATCTTTATGACAGACCAACAGGACATCATCCGTCTGCACAATAATCACATCCGACACTCCAATCGTGACCACCAGGCGGTGCGGGCTATAGACCACGGCGTTGGTCGTCCCGTGGCCGATATGGTGCCCCACCGCCACATTTCCCGCGGCGTCTGCCGGGTGGAGATCCCGCAAAGCCCCCCAGCTGCCGACATCGCTCCAGGCCCACGTTACTGGGAGTACCCCGACACAGGAGGATGGTTCGAGGACACCGATGTCGATGGGTAGACTCGGCAGTTGTTGATAGAGCGTCTGCAGTACCTCTGGAGCAGCGCCAGCCTGGAGCGCGGCCATATAGACATCGAGCTGGTGCGCCAGCGCCGGCATATGGGTGCGTAGTTCGCGTGCAATGGTCGCCGCGCGCCACAGAAAAATACCGCAATTCCACAGATAGCGTTGTGAGGCCATCAACTGGGCGGCAACCTCGGCGGTTGGTTTTTCCTGGAACCGGGTGACCTCGGCGGCACGCGGTGCTTCAGAGATGCCCAGCTCGGCCCCCACTTCAATATACCCGTAGCCGGTTGCGGGATAGGTCGGTTGTACACCAAAAGTCATCAGCCTGTCGGTCTGCAGCACGGTGGCGGCGGCTTGCTGCACACTGTCACAAAACGCGGTCCCATCCGCAATCGCATGATCGGCGGGTAAGACCACCATCAGGGCTGCTGGGTCCAGGTTCTGGAGATGCCAGGCGGCCAAGCCGATCGCCGCGGCCGTATTGCGCCCCATCGGCTCACTGAGGATATTGGCGATGGGCACGGCGGGCAACTGGGCCACGGTTTGGGGCTGCAAGGGCGCGGCAGTGACGACATAGGTACGCTGTGGCGCGATGAGTGGCGCAATGCGACTCACCGTCGCTTGCAAGAGCGACTGTGTGCCTTCCAAGGTCAGAAATTGCTTCGGGAGATGAGCCCGGCTGACGGGCCAAAATCGTGTACCGCTGCCACCGGCCAGCACGACTGCATAGAGAGACGTCATATCCATGGGGTTACTCTCACATCACGAGGTTTGCAGGCACAAGGTCTGCTGGGTGCTTTCTTAGGATTGCATATCTTGCCTGTCAAGGCTATACTCACAGCGAGATTCGCAGAGGGTATTCTCTCGTACAACATCTTGCGTTACATAGACTTATAGTGAATGAGCATCGCCCACCATCGTCACACCCTGTCGCCCATAAGTCCTGGATAGGATATCTATGGTTTCTCATCGCGTATACGGCAACGCGGTGGTTTTTCGCGCTGTGCTGTCGCGTGCAGATGACGGGCATCGAGCACATCCCACGCCAGGGCGGTGTGGTGTTTGTGAGCAATCATATCTCAGCCTTTGACACTATTTTACTGCCATATACCATCCTTGCCACGCACAGGGCCACGATCGTGTGGGCTCCAGCCAAAGCCGAACTCTTTGGCTCGCGTTGGATGAGCGCTTTCCTGACGCCCTTAGGGGTGTTTCCTGTCCGCCGTGGACAGCATGACCGCTGGGCGATGCGCCGTATGATACACCACATGCGCACCGACACCATGATGCTCTTTCCAGAAGGGACACGGAGTCGCGATGGTCGCTTACAAGAGGGGAACCGCACAGTTGGGAAGCTCATTTATGCGGCGCAGCCTGTGGTGATTCCTACCGCGATTGTCGGGACAGATCGTATTCTGGCCCATCTCAAACGTCCCTTCCGTGGCCGTGCCCCTGTGTCCATACGGTATGGACCGCCGCTTGACGTGCAGGGGTATTATACGCAGCCGGATAGCAAAGCAACCTCTGTGGCCATTGTCGAAGAGGTGATGCAGGCCATTGCGTCACAATTGGCACTGGCGTTGCCAGAGTGAGACAGGCAAGAAGGCAGACAATCCTCGATGGACACGATACGCATGGAAGAGGAACTTCCCTCGCAGGCTGGCACCTTCCAAGTCCTTGGCGTGATCTTGGCAGAGACGCTACGGAAACGTGGTTTGGGGAATATCGTGGTGATCAGCCAGATGCTGCGCGCCTGGCCGACGATCGCTGGTCCCATGTTGGTGGGGGTGACGCGGCCTGAGCGCATCCGGGGACGGGTGTTATTTATCGCCGTCCGCGACTCCCTGTGGATGCACAATCTACTGTTCTACCAAGCCTTGTTGCTCACGAAGATTCGCCAGACTCTTGGGGACGTACCCGTCACGAAACTCCATTTCGTCTTGGCGCAATCTGCTTTCCGGCAACCCCTGCCTCCCCGGCCCACGGTAGTGCTGGTGTCCGCACCACTGACCGCCGTCGAAGAGCAATATGTGGAGGACAACACCGCCATCATTGCTGACGAAGAGCTGCGAGAGGCCGTGCGGCGCGCCTGGAAGCAGGGATGGCAAACAAGAAGGGTAAGGTCATGAAGGCAGGGAGGAAGAGAGTGGCCATACGTTGTCGGCTATGGTTGCGGTATGGCGTCTGGCTCAGTGGGGTCAGCTTGCTGCTGCTGTGTAGTAGTTGTGCGGTAGCGTACATGGCGCAGTCGGAGCCGGGGGTTGACCCGGCACCGACGCAGGACCGCACCGTCCTCACTAGTGATGAGATCATGCGGCGGAGCGCGGGCTACTACCATTTCATGCTGAGCCACGCGGCCTTGCGCGGGCATGCCGCGGAGGTCGCGCTGGACGAAGCCATCACGGAACTCCGACAAGCGCTCGCCGTGCAGCCACAGACGGCCTTCTTATATCTGGAGTTAGCGCGTTTACAGATGCGGCGCGGGGATATGCAGGCCGCCTTGCAGTCCTGCGAACAGGCGCTGCAGCGTGAGCCTGATGCAGCCCACGCCTATATCTTGTTGGGACAGATTCGTGCCAATTTACAACACAAGACCCAGGCACAGACGGCCTTTCGGAAAGCCATTGCGCTCGACCCCAGTGAGGAAGAAGGCTACATTTATCTGGGGGTTTTTTTCTTGGCGACCAACCAATCTACCGAGGCGATCACCGTCTTTCAAGAGTTGCTCCAACGCCATCCGACATCCATCAAGGGGCTGTATGAGCTGGGGCGTTTATATGCCGAAAAGGGTGACTATGCGCAAGCTGAAGAGCTCCTCAAGCGCGTCATTGCGCAGCAACCGTCCTTTGAGCGGGCGCTTGGGGTGTTGGGCACCGTCTACGAAGTGCAGAAGCGCTACGAGGAGGCCCTTGACCTCTATCGCCGCGTGCTGACCCTGAATCCGCAGAACCATATGATCCATCAACGGCTGGGTGAAGTGTATCTGCAGCAGAACAACCTGGCGGAGGCATCCAGCACGTACGAAGAGCTGCGCCACGTCGATCCCAATAACGTGCGGTTGCGTTTACGCTTAGGGCAGATTTATCTGGAACAACGCGAGGGGGAGAAAGCCCTTCCCCTGTTACAGGGCGTCATCGCGGATGAGCCCAACAACGCCGATGCGCACTACTATCTGGCGCTAGTCTACGAAGACATGAAGCGCTACGACGAGGCCTTGCCCGTGATTCAGCGCGGCCTGGCTTTGCAACCCACGTCCCTCGAAATGCAGTTACATCTGGGGCATGTGTACGAACGTCTCGGCAATCTGCCACAAGCGGTGGCGGCCCTGAGCCAGGCGGTCGCCCTCGATCCTGCCCATCCTGGGGCGCACTTCTACCTCGGGTTGGCGCAAGCGGAACAGAAGGCGTATGCCGAGGCCATTACGAGTCTGCGGCGCGCTGTCGAGCTGGAAGCCAATAACGCGACGTACCATTTCAATCTGGGTGTGGTGTATGAAAAGCTGGGGGAATTCGATGCCTCCGTGGCGCACATGCAACGCACCATTGCACTGGATGCCAAACACGCCAGCGCCCTCAATTATCTCGGCTATATGTATGCTGAGCGCGGTATTCGCCTCGACGAATCGGTAGAGATTATCCAGCAGGCCCTCATACTCGAACCCGGCAACGGTTATTTCATTGACAGTCTGGGCTGGGCCTTCTTCAAGAAAGGTTGGTATGAAAAAGCCCTTTTTGAGCTTGAAAAAGCCGTAGCCGCCATCCCAGATGATCCGACCATGCAAGAACACCTGGGGGATGCCTACCTCCAGATGCAGCGTCTGCCGGAAGCACGCCAAGCCTGGGAAAAATCCCTCAGCCTCAAACCGGACAATCCCGCCATAGAACAAAAGCTACGAGATGTGCGTTCTCGGATGGAGGAAGCGCTGCATGGTGCGCCTGAGCCGCAGCGTCCTTAGCTGGAGTGTCCTCCTCCTGTGCCTCACGGGCTGCCAGAGCCTGCCCATCAACCCGTGGGCCAGTTTGCCGCCGCCGCCGAGCCCACTCACCAGCGTCGCGCCTGTCTGGGAGCACCTCCAGACGCGTCGTCAGGCCTTGGACAACTTGCGCGGCTTGGCACGGGCACGGTTGCAAGTGTCTACACGAGACGCCACCCTGGAAGAAGCCGTGATCGTGCTGCAACGCTTTGAGTCCCTGCGCCTGGAGGGTTTAGGGCCGCTCAACCAGCCGCTGTTTTTACTTATTGCTGACACGCAGCGCTTAGCGCTCTACGCGCCACAAGAGCGGCGTCTCCTGAGTGGGGAGGCGTCTGCCGAAAATATGACCCGCCTCTTTGGCATTGCCATGACCCCATGCGCATTACAGTATGTGTTGGCTGGCGATATCCCGCTGCGCGCCTTTCCGACAGTCGGGACGTTTGCCTATCAGCAGCGTGAGAATCTCTATTTCTGGCAAGGCCAGGTGCCGGGTCAACCGCTCACGTATCGGATGTGGTTTGAGCCCTATGACTTGCATCCTATCCGCTTTGAGGCCGATGACATCGAAGGCCGGCTTCTGCTGCAGATATGGTACGAGGATTTCCGGCGTGTCCAAGGATTCCGAGTGCCGTATCGTATTACCCTCGTGCAGCCGATCGTCGGGCGGCAGGTTGTCTGGGAATATCGCGAGGTCGAACTCAACGGTCAGGTGCTTCCGGCGCTGTTTCACATGCGTGTACCGGCTGGGACGACGCAGGTCGAGGTAGAGAGCCTGCTCGAACCCGAAGCGGACCGACTCCCCCGGATCTGGTGAAGGCGTATGACGGTACTCACGCGACAGGCTCCAGCCAAAATCAATCTTGGCTTAGCGGTCCATGGCCGTCGTGCCGATGGCTATCATGACATTGCCACGCTCTTTCTCAAAGTCTCGCTGGCAGACACCGTGTGCCTCACCGCCCAGCCCCATGCCATTAGCGTCGACGGGGCACATCCGGAGGTGCCCAACGATGCGCGGAATCTGGCCTATCGCGCCGCCGCGGCGTTGCAACCACTGGCCCCGACGCAAGGGGTCCAGATTACGCTGCACAAACACATCCCAGTGGCCGCGGGCCTGGGTGGAGGGAGTAGTGATGCGGCAGCCACCCTCCTTGGTCTCAATACGTTGTGGCACTTAAGGCTCTCGGAGCCCGCCTTACACCCCTATGCTGCACGCCTGGGAGCGGACGTCCCACTGTTTCTCTCGCCGACAGTGGCGGCGATGGGGTATGGCCGTGGAGACGAGCTAGCGCATGTAGCGTGCCCGCGCTCCTTGGCCCTTGTGCTCGTCAAACCGCCGATTGCGGTGTCCACCGCGTGGGTGTACCAGCGGCTGAGATTTGAGTTGACAGCGCCACCGAAGGATACTACCATCCTCAAACAATGCCTTGAATCTGGAGATATTGAGGGTCTAGGAGCGACATGCTTTAACGATCTCGAAGCTGTTGTTCTAAGGCACTTCCCTGTCGTACAAGACGTGAAACAGGCGTTGAGGCAGCCGGGGGTATACGGTGTCTGTATGTCGGGGAGCGGACCGACCGTGTATGCGCTCTGTCGGTCGGAGGACATCGCCCATGAGGTGGCTGCAGCAATACAACCGAGAGGGTGGGGTGTATGGGTATGTCGCTCCTGGCAGTCCCCTCCCACAGAACCAGTCTGAGCGATGCTGTCCTTGTGGGGAGTCGTGCGTGCCACGAGTCAGGCATTGAGCAACTGCCTTCTCAGTGCTTCCTACGCTATGGTCGTCACTGGGGCGTCGTCAAGCGGTAAGACACAGGTCTTTGGAACCTGCATTCGGAGGTTCGAATCCTCCCGCCCCAGCTCTGTATCGCTCTTCCCAGCCTTGCTGTCCCAATATGGTGGCTTCAGAGACATCAACAGCTTCAAGCATGTAAGGTAGTGAATCATGAGGGACTTGCGACTCTTCACAGGGCGTGCGAATCCTCAACTAGCCCAGGGGATCTGCAAGTATCTAGACATTGGGCTGGGGTGCATTGATGTCTCCGACTTTAGTGACGGGGAGATTTTTGTCCAGATTCGTGAGAACGTCCGTGGCAAAGATGTGTTTTTAGTCCAATCCACCTGCCATCCCGTGAATCAGCACCTCATGGAGTTGCTGATCATGACCGACGCCTGTCGCCGGGCCTCAGCAGCGCGGATTACCGCGGTGTTACCCTATTTTGGGTATGGGCGGCAGGATCGGAAGGACAAGCCACGCGTGCCGATCACGGCGAAACTCGTGGCTGACTTGATTACCGCGGCAGGGGTGAATCGGGTGTTGACGCTCGATTTGCACGCCGGACAACTGCAAGGCTATTTCAATATCCCGGTAGACCACCTCTTTGCGGCTCCTGTCTTAACTGACTACTTTCAGCGTCGTTCCTATCGTAACTTGAGTGTGATCTCGCCGGATGCGGGTGGGGTGGAGCGGGCTGGGGCCTTCGCCAAGCGCTTGGATGTGTCGCTCGGTATCATTGATAAACGCCGGGATCGGGAGAAGAAAAACGTCGCCAAAGTCATGCACATTCTGGGCGATGTGGACGATCGCGATGTCCTCGTGGTGGACGATATGGTCGATACCGCGGGTACCCTGCTTGAAGCCGCCACGGCACTCCGCCAGGCGGGGGCACGTCGGGTGTATGCCGGTGCAACGCATGGCGTCCTGTCTGGGCCGGCGATGCAACGTTTAGCGGCATCCGATCTGGAAGAGTTGGTGATTACGGATACGATTCCTCTCGGCGCAAAGGCGCAGGCCTGGGAGCGCATTACCGTCTTGTCGGTCGCCCCACTGCTGGGGGAAGCCATCAAACGGATCCACTGTGACGATTCAGTGAGCTCACTGTTCGATTAGGGAAAATGAGGAGCGCAGTATGGAGAGTGTGAAGCTTGTCGTGCAACGGCGCGACCGGGCCGGAAAGGGCATATCCCGTCAGCTCCGCCGTGCCGGTCAGTTGCCAGCGGTGGTGTATGGCAACGGGACGGCGGTGCCCATTGCGGTGGTCGAGAAAGATCTCCTCACCATTCAGCAGTCTGAGTCCGGTGACAACACGATTCTCGATGTGCTCATAGACGGCGACAGGCCGGAAAGCTGTCAGGCCATTCTGCGCGAGGTGCAGATCCACGCGATTTCGCGCCGGATCATCCATGCGGATTTCTACCGGGTGGATATGCAAAAGACGCTCTTGGTCTCCATTCCGCTGCTCTTTATCAATGAGCCTATCAGCCGTCTGCAGAGTCTGAAGGCCTCGCTGACATATCTCCGGCGTGAGGTCGAGCTGGCATGCTTGCCAGGCGATATTCCTGATGAGCTTGCCGTTGATCTGTCGGATATCCAGCCTGGTAGCATGCTGAAAGCTGGGTCACTGGTGCTCCCGGCAGGCGCGACGTTAGTGACAGATGCCGAAGAAGCGCTGGTCGCCGCGCATATTGACGCCGCGGCCGCGGCCAGTGCGACAGCAGAAGCGAGCGCCTAAGCAGCGCCTCAGACCGAGGGCCAGCGTCACTATGAGGCTTCTGTGGACATGATTGTCGGGTTAGGTAACCCTGGGCAGCGCTATCGCCATACCCGTCACAACCTGGGGTTCGACGTCCTTGACGCCCTAGGAGAGCGCTGTCATATTCCCATGCGGCAGCGGGAGGCCGAGGCGTTGTGTGGGACCGGGCGTATTGGTGACCATGCGGTCCTCTGCGTGAAACCGCAAACGTACATGAATGCCAGTGGCCGCAGTGTCGCGCCGTTAGTGCGGCGACATCGACGCCAGGGAGAGCTGCTGATCGTCGTGCATGACGATATTGACCTCCCCGTAGGGACAACCAAGCTCAAATACCAGGGGGGGGATGCTGGGCATCTTGGCATCCGCTCCATTATTGCGTGCCTGCAGGACAATGTCTTCGTGCGTATTCGTCTCGGTGTGGGGAAGCCCACGCACAAAGATGAAGTGGTGGAGTATGTCCTGGCCCCGTTTCCGGCCCAGGAGGCCGACGTGCGCGACCGGATGATCGCGCAGGCTGTCACCCACGTGATAGCCCTCATAGAGGCACCGCGCTAACGCACGTGGCGTCCGCGGCGTCTAGGGTGCTCTCCTTGCTCGCTTGGCGGGCTAGAATCCATAAGGAGCTTGTAGCAACGTGATCAAGAATTTGTACGAAACGGTGTTCGTCTTACACCCAGAGATGACCGATGAAGAGGCCGAGGCTGGTATCCAAAACACGGTCCAACTCCTTGAAGGCAAAGGCGTAGAAATTATTCGTGTCGACCGTGGTGGCAAACGCCGGCTGGCCTACGTGATACGGAAACAGCGCTACGGTTACTATACGCTGATCCATTTTCGGACGACTCCCGAGCCCCTCCTCGAACTCGAACGCATGTATCGGCTCAATGAGCGTGTCCTGCGGTATCTCACCGTACGTTTTGAGAAAGAAGAGCATCTCACGGGCTTCACGCGTGTGCCGGACGATGATGGCCGTGACGACGACCGTGATGACCGGCGCCGGAGTGGACGTCGTGGGGATTTCCGCGGCGACGGAGGATTCCAGGGCCGTGGGGAAGGCCGTTACCCACGGCGGGGCATGTCGGACGATGGTCCGATGCACGGTGATGGTCCACGTTTTGGTGGTGACGGCGGTCTTGACGATAACGATGACGATAACGACTAAGCATCGCGACTTGTCTGCGGTGAGGAGGCTCTTCAGATGGCAAGCCTCAATAAAGTAATTTTGATGGGTAATTTGACCCGTGATCCTGAACTACGCTATGCCCCAAACGGCACTCCCGTGACGACCTTTGGTCTGGCGGTGAATACCCAACGCCCCGGACAAGGTGAAGAGCGCAAAGAGGAAGTGTGCTTTGTTGATGTCGTGGTCTTCGGTCGGCAGGCCGAAGTCGCGAGTGAATACCTCAGCAAGGGGCGTCAGGTGCTTATTGAAGGCCGTTTGCAGTGGCGCAGTTGGGAGGGCCAGGATGGCCAGAAACGCAGCAAACACGAGATCCTTGGCGAACGGGTTCAATTTCTGTCACGCGGGCGTGAGGATGGCATGGAGCGCATGAGTCCCGGCACCGGTACGGAACGTCCGGCCTCAGGTGCCGGCATGGGGCGCTCGAACCCAGGCCCAGGCATGGAACGCTCACGTCCAGGGCCAGCACGGGCCGGCAGCGACATGGATCTTCCTCCAGCATTTGAAGATGATGATATTCCTTTTTAGACTTTGGGGCACAGAGGAAAGCACATATGGCGATGATGTCCTCGAAAAAGAAAGCGGCGGCTCGCAAACGCCGGCGCTTTTTGCGCAAGAAAATTTGTCGATTTTGCGCCGATAAACTGACGCTGATCGACTATAAAGATGTCCGGCGTCTCCGGAACCTCATCACGGAGCGTGGAAAAATTATCCCGCGTCGTATCTCAGGGAACTGTGCTGGGCACCAACGCCAGCTCACCACGGCGATCAAACGGTCCCGACACCTCGCCTTGATGCCGTTTACCGTTGAATGACCCTTGGGTGCGGTGCCCGGCAGGGATGTACCGCCAGAGTGGATCATGAAAGTTGTCGTGGGCCATGCCGAGGTATTGTATCTCGCACTGCTGTCTGGGGTGTTGACACTCCTGCCGATCTTTGTTCCTCTGGGCGGAGGCTTGTTGACAGCGCTCGCGCCGTTTCCGTTCATTGTGCTCGCCAGCAAGTATCCCTGGCAGTATGTCGTGAGTGTGCTGGGCCTCGAAAGCGGCGTGATCCTCCTGGATGGACGTCTACAGCCGCTGGTGTTTCTCGGTCAATGCGCGCTGATAGCCTGGGGGATCTCCTGGGCTACCCGACGCCGTTGGTCGATCTCCCAGACGTTGCTCTGTAGTATTGCGGTGCCGTGTGTGGTGGGAATGCTCGTGGCGGTGGCGTATAGTCTCCTCATGCAGCTCCCACTCGACGCACTCGTGATGCGTTACGTGCAGAAAATCGTGGATGCCTCGCAGGAGTATGTACGGACCCTCGAACAGTTCCAGGAAGGTGACGCGGAGCAATGGGCAGTCCTCATTGAGGCGTTGCCACAATTATTATTGATTGTACTGCCAGCGCTGATTGTGATCGGCCACTTGTGCCTCAATCTCCTCAACTACCTCCTGGCACGACGCTATTGCCAGCGCAGTCAACCACCCCTGGCACTGCCGCCCGACGACTTGGCCGGCTGGAAAGCGTCGGAATATCTGGTATGGGTGTTTCTCGCGAGTGGTGCGTCGCTCTTCGTGCCTTCGGATGTTGTTGGAACGATTGGCGTAAATCTCTTGCTCATCACCCTGGCGCTGTATTTCTTACAGGGCGTGGCGATTGTACTCTTTTGGGGCCGACGGCTGCCCGTGCCCCTCGGCGTACAGTGTTTTCTGCTCGCGTTGCTCTTCCTAGTCGCGGGCCCTTTCTGTGTTATCATTTGCACCGCCGCTGGTCTCTTTGATCTGTGGGTGGATTTTCGCCGGCAGCGGCGGCATTCCATGCTGCCCTAAGCGAGCAGTTGGAAAGGAGAGGCGTGATGAAAATCATTTTAATGCGCGATGTTGAACATGTCGGTGATGTAGGAGACATTGTCGACGTGGCTGATGGCTATGGCCGCAATTTCCTCATCCCCCGCGGTCTCGCCGTCGCTGCTACGGCCAAGAATAAGCGTGAGATGGAACATGAACAACGCCTGCGGGAGCACCGCATTGTCCGCGCCCGTAAGGATGCCCAAGCGCTCGCTGGGCAACTGCAAGCCGGGGCATACCGTTTTGCCCGCAAGGCTGGGGATGACGGCAGACTCTTCGGCTCGGTGACAAACATGGACATTGCCGATGCCCTCAAAGCCGCCGGCTTCGAGGTCGATCGTCGTGCCATCCAGCTCGACCAACCGATCAAGAGCGTGGGCGAATTTACGGTGCCCGTCCGTTTACCGGCGGCCACGTCGGCGCTGCTCAAGGTGAGCGTGACTGCCGAATAAGTCGGAGGTAGCGCCATGGCATTCAATGGGCAGCTCGACGTGCTTCGCAAGCTCCCGCCGCAAAGCGTGGAGATGGAACAGAGTGTCCTTGGGGCGATTTTGCAAGATAATCAAGCGCTAGTGCGCGTGTTGGACCTCTTGCAAGAGCGCGATTTTTACCAAGAGGCACACCGCTGGATCTTTCAGGCGATGATTGATCTGTTCCAGGCCAACGCACCCATTGATCTCCTGACGGTGGGTGACCGGTTGCGCCGGAAAGGGCGCTATGAGTCATCTGGTGGGCCGCCCTATCTGGCCGAGTTAGTCAATGCGGTGCCCACAGCGGCGCATGTCCTCCATCATGCGCAGATCGTACGGGAAAAAGCGATCTTGCGGGCTTTGATTCACACGGGCACCACGATTATTACGGACAGTTATGAAGACGCCGAAGACGCGGATACGCTGGTGGATCGGGCCGAGCAGGCTATCTTGCAGATCGGCCAGCGCAAAACCACGGTCGGTTTTGTGCATATTAATGCCATTCTCAAAGGCAGTTTTAAGCGTCTCGAACAACTTTCGGAGCGTAAGGAACTCGTCACAGGGCTGCCGACGGGTTTCACGGATTTTGATCGGCAGACGGCGGGCTTACAGCCGTCTGACTTGATTATTATTGCTGGACGCCCTGGCATGGGGAAGACGGCGTTTTGCCTCAACATTGCCGAGCATGTGGGGGTGCTCGTCAAGCGCCCAGTGGCTATTTTTAGCCTCGAAATGTCCAAAGAACAACTCGTCGTGCGCTTCCTCTGTTCCAAAGCTCGGGTGGATTCCGCCAAGCTGCGCACCGGGTATTTGGGTCAAGGTGACTGGTCTACTCTGACAGATGCTGCCGCCGTCCTGGCCGGAGCGCCGATCTACATTGACGATATCCCCGCGCAATCCGCCCTCGATATTCGCGCCAAATCACGTCGTCTCCAGGCGGAGTTAGGTGACCTGTCGTTGATCATCGTCGATTATCTCCAGCTGATGGAGACCCGTGGCCGCACGGAGAGCCGCCAGCAGGAAATTTCTGGGATTACGCGCTCCTTGAAGGCCCTGGCGAAAGAGCTCAACGTGCCGGTCATTGCCTTGTCACAGTTGAGTCGGGCGGTGGAACAGCGGAAGCCTCCGAAACCACAGCTCTCGGATTTGCGCGAATCTGGCGCCATTGAACAGGACGCCGACGTCGTGGCACTCATCTACCGTGATGACGTGTACCACGAGGACAGCCAGGAAAAAGGCGTAGCCGAGATTAACATTGCGAAACAGCGCAATGGTCCAACAGGGACTGTAAAACTGCTCTTTCGTGGTGAATTCACGCGTTTCGACAATCGTGAGGAGCGTCATGTGTGATGGCACCTTCTGCTGGGTGGCTGCCAACCGTCGCAGAAATTGACCTTGGAGTCTTTGCGCACAATCTCCGCGCGGTCCGTCAACGCCTTGCTGTCGGCTGTCAACTCATGGCTGTGGTGAAAGCCAATGCCTATGGCCATGGGGTGGCACCTCTGGCGCGGGTGGCGTTGCAGCACGGCGCGACCTGGCTGGGTGTGGCACGCTGCGAGGAAGGTCTGACCCTGCGCCAGGAGGGGATCACGGCGCCCATTCTGGTGTTAGGCACCACGTGGCCTGACGAACTTGCTGCCCTGCTCACGCATCGTCTCACACCCGTGATCGGCTCTCCAGAAGACGCAACGCACCTACAACGGGCTGCCCAGCGACGTGGCACCCTCTCGCCTGTCCATGTCAAAATTGATACCGGCATGGGCCGCTTCGGGACGATGCCGACACAGCTCATGGCGCTGCTCGACCACCTCGCCGCCTGTACCCATTTACGTCTCGAAGGGCTCATGACGCATCTGGCCTGTGCTGATACCCCGGACGTGGCGAGTGTGCAGGGCCAACTTGCTCAGTTCCAGGAGGTATGTCAGCAATGCGCCGCGCGCGGGGTCACACCACCGTACGTCCACGCCGCCAATAGTGCCGGGCTGTACCGCTATCCCGAGAGTCACGGCACCTTAGCCCGCGCCGGGATCGTGCTGTATGGGGCCGCAACGTTTACTGCCCCAGCGATTGAACTCTTGCGTCCTGTCTTGGCCTGGAAAACGCACCTAGCCCGGGTGCAGGCCGTGCCGGCCAGCACTGGGATTGGGTACGGTCACACGTTTATCACGCGCCGGGCGAGTGTGATCGGCACGCTGCCTGTCGGCTACGCCGACGGTTTTAATCGCCATCTGTCCAACGTCGGACAGGTGTTGATCCGCGGGCAACGTGTCCCGGTGGTCGGCCAGATCTGCATGGATATGTGCATGGTCGATCTCACCGACCTCCCGACTGCGCAGATGGGTGATGAGGTCATGCTCATTGGTGCGCAGGGCGAGGCCCACATCACCGCTGCGGACCTCGCGGTGCAGTGCGGCACGATTCCCTATGAAATCCTGTGTGGTATTAGTCAGCGCGTACCACGACGCTACCTTACGATGGAACTCCAGCCATGTCAGTAACTTTTGACCTGCTCAAGACCGATCCCCATAGTCAGGCACGTCTCGGGCAAGTGCACACGCCGCACGGCACGTTTGACACACCAGTGTTCATGCCCATTGGCACACAGGCCACCGTCAAAACCCTGCGTACCAGTGACCTGCTTACCTGTGGCGCACGGATGATCCTGGGGAATGCCTATCATCTCTATCTCCGCCCCGGCCATGAGCTGGTGCGTCAGTTTGGCGGCCTCCACACCTTCATGGACTGGCCCGGCTCTATCCTCACGGACAGCGGTGGGTTCCAGGTCATGAGCTTGGGCCCACTGGTACGTGTGAGCGAGGAAGGCGTACGCTTCCAGTCCCATCTGGATGGTTCGCGCCATCTCATCACTCCCGAGCGGGCGATGGAGATCCAGATAGCACTCGGGTCGGATATCATGATGGTCCTGGATGAATGTACGTCCTATCCCGCTACCTATGACACGGCTCGCTTGTCCATGGAAATGACCTGCCGCTGGGCCGCACGCTGCCAGGAAACGGCGCAGACGCGCACGACAGGACTTTTTGCCATCGTACAAGGCAGTATGGAGAAATCCCTGCGGGATCGCTGTGTGGAGAGCCTGCGTGACGGAGGTTTTGACGGCTACGCTATTGGCGGCCTAGGGGTCGGGGAGCCACGTGACGTCATGTACGATCTGGCGGGCCATACCGCGGCGCAACTGCCCGCGCACCAGCCGCGCTATCTCATGGGCGTGGGCAAACCGCACGACTTGTTGGCCTGTGTGCGGGCGGGGGTGGATATGTTTGACTGTGTGCTGCCCACGCGCAATGCCCGCAATGGATTTTTATTTACGTCGACAGGACGGGTCGTGATCAAAAATGCGCAGTATCGTACTGATGAACGCCCGCTGGACGCCGCGTGCGATTGTTATACGTGCCAACATCACTCACGGGCCTATCTGCGTCATTTGTTCATCGCCGGGGAAATCCTCGGCTTGCACCTCAATACCTTACACAATGTCACGTATTACCTGCGCCTGATGGCCCAGATACGCCAAGCCTTACATGATGGAACCCTGGCGGACGTCACCGTGCCGGAGTTTTAGCAAGCAGGAGCAAGCCATCAAGATTACAAACCCATCTGCGCCGGGAGGAGGCCCCATCTTTTCCCAACATTCATCAGGCGTTTGAGCTTTCTATAGAGCTCAGCGTTACTCTTAAAATCGGTGTATGACTTCACCGGTGCTTCCATCAGTTTTTCAAAATCCGCGAGGCTCATATCAAGCTTCTTCGAGACATATTGTAAATCTTCCTGCACCAGCCCCGTATCCGCAATGGAGGTCTCGAGCTTACATAACGCTTCCGCACGCGTCATAGTCCCTGCTATGATCAGCGAGGAAAAATGCGCCCGCCTTTTGTCGATGCCAAACTTGACGGGAAGAATGTAAGACTGAAAAAATCGAGTATAGATAGATTCATGATGCTTGCCGCCGTAGTTTGTCCATCCGAGCTCACGTTCTAGTACCTCAATCGCTTGGTCTTTGTTATAATCTATTGTATTAAGAATACTAAAAGTTTTTATACCTCGTATCATCACGTAGTAGATGAATTTCCCTAGGCTGGCGTGCGGGTATGACCCGAGAGTCTTTGCACTGTACGTGCGATGGATATTCTTGATGTAGGTCCAATCTGAAACCCCGTACGTCCATGACTGTGGCAGGATAGACTCTGTGCTGATATTCGTCCCGGAAATGATATATTGCAGACCGAAGCGTGTGGCGGTCTGATACAGCAGTGCCCAGATGGCATGGTCGGTGGGAATCTCTGCATCTGGCACAGACGCCTTCAAGAAGCTCAACTGCAAACTGCGGAACTCCTCCCAATCCACCACATGTGTATGCAGGTCAATGCCGAGTGTTTTGAGAGTCACCTCAATATTTTTGACGGCTAATTCGGAATTCCACCCATTGTCGAAATGGACGGCTAAGGGACGCAAGCCAAGTTTTTTCAACATATAGGCGGCATACGTACTGTCCACGCCTCCACTCACACCGATGATACAATCATAGGCTTTCCCCTTGCCGCTGGCTTTCATCCGTGCGGCGACTTGATCAATTTGATAAGCCCCGCCACTCTTGTACAAGGAGAGACGTGTGGTGATTAAATCCTCAGCGCGCCTGCAATGATTGCACACACCGTTGGCGTCAAAAACAATCTCACAGTCGCTGGTATCCATCACACAGCGACTGCATATTCTGTATTGTGTATGGGCTTGTGTCTCTTCTATGCTTTTCATGATGTTGGTATGTTCCACGATTTAGGTATGCCTCACAAATAATATTCCTCTAGAAAATATCTTCATAGAACTACACTTAGGTATGCAGAACTTCTTACAACATAGCTTAGCTTGTTGTAAATACGCCTTGATCACTGCCTTCAATACATGGTTTAATCTCTATATCCAAGAACTGTCAATAGATGGGATCTCAGCATTGCTCCGACTCCCCCCCGCTCCCAACCGCGGTAGGGTATTATACCACTTTGCTCACCTTGAGCAACAGTGTCTCCACTCGACTTTTGCCAAGCACGAGGTGTGCGGATGATCACCCCATTGTGCCACCCTTGTGGCCTCCTAGAGCGTGTTATGCACTTTAAACTACAAGGTCCACCACACGCTGCCGTATCAGGATGGCACAGGCCGCACCATGTAAGCCTTGCAGCGTTTCTGCCCATTGTGCATCATCCCGGGCTAGGCGATGCAAGCGCGCGGCCCACGCATGGCTGCGCTCCACCACCCAGCGCTTGGGCAGCAGCACACAGCCTGGCTTGGCCTCAAACCATTGGACCACTGCGAGGTGCCTGTGGTGGGCCTCGGCATCCTGGGCGGCTTGCGCTCCCGTAGACCCTTGGTCCACAGAGGCGCGTGCCACCCGCGTCGCCGGTGCCCTCTGGGACGTTTGCCGCCAAGGGACTGACCGGGCTGCGGTCTTGCGCGTTGGCCGCCGTGCCATGCGCCGCCAGCACATGGCCCACATTAGCGACGGCGCTATGGACCTTTGAGCCCCGGCGGCGTGTGGCCCCGTCAGAGCCAGCACGGGTGCCGCGTGTGGGGGAGGATGGCACCGTACGGCTCGCACAAAGAGCCGCCGAGGGTTGCGCCTGCCGCCCCTATGCCACCCGCAGGACGGCGCGGAGGTGATGGACCATGGCTACACAGACGCCAGCCTTGAGCCAGCGCTGGCTCAAGGCTGGGACACCGTGTGCCACGGCGTCAGGTCGTGGGGCCTCAGACGCCACGCCGCGCTCGCGCGGACCAGCCCTGCACCCTGGTGGCGTGCTAGACCTGGACGCCCGCCATGCCGCGCCCGCGCGGACCAGCCAACGCAGGCCGTGGAAGACTTCCCGCAGGCTCTGCACGCCCTGGGGGGCCTCTTCGGTTATGAGGGTCAGATAGGGGGCTCCCAAGGCCCATGCATCATCGCTCCCATCACTGGGGTAGCGTTTGCGTTCCATACTGCGAGTGTAGCCCTAGAAATCTCTAGAGTAACCTGACTTCCATCCGCTATCCATTTGTTGGCTTATACTACGAGACAGGCTTGCTGTGTGTTCATGACAAGTTGGTGTCCGGGCACACGCCGTGTGTGTACGGGTCCGCAGCGTACCTCAGCTGCACAGCCGTGGCGAGTGCTCGCACGGCGCGAGCCCGCAGACCACCCATGCACGCCGTCAGGCAGACCGAGAAATCGTTTGACACCATCGCGCCACTGATGCTATACACCAGCCCCTATGGCAACACACCCCGCAACGACTGCGCCGGATGGAGAGGCAACACGGCATGATCTTGGATCTTCACCTCCACACGAGTTGGCACTCGTCCGATAGCAACCTCAGTCCCCTGGATCTCATCCAGGAAGCCCGGCGCCTCGGACTCAACGGCGTGGTGGTGACGGAACATGATTACGGCTGGGACCGCTTGCGGGCCCGCGAGCTGGCCGAAGCGCACGAGTTTGTATTCCTGCGTGGCATGGAAGTCAGCACCGACCTCGGGCATATCCTGGTCTACGGCCTGGAAGAATACGTCTCCGGCATTCAGCGCGCCGAAAAACTGCGGCAGGTAGTCGACGATGCCGGGGGGATTATGATTGCTGCCCACCCATTCCGACGTGCCTTTACGGCCGATTTTCGCCACGGCAAAGAGCCGATGCCGCAAAACCTGATCGCGGCCGCGCAGCGCCCCATCTTCGATCTCCTGGACGGTATAGAAGTGTGTAACGGTGGCAGTGCCGACCGCGAAAACAAGTTGGCCATGGAAGTGTGCGCCGTCCGCGGCCTGGCCGCGACTGGTGGGAGTGACGCGCACTCCGAACTGGGCATTGGCTGCTATGCTACGCAGTTCGACGACCCCATTCGCACCGAAGCTGACGTGATCGCTGCCATGAAACAGCGGCGCTGCCGGGCTGTGGTGTTGCAGCGCACCGAGACTGGCATGTACTACGAGTCGAGCGCTCAGGCGGCAAAATTTCAGGATCTGGCAGGATGGCCAGTATGACGCAGACTGCCACCGCCCTCGCAGCACCTACTGCAGAAACGCAGACCTTGCAGCACGCCCCGTACTATCTGCCCATTGCCGATGAAGTCGACGTCTTCCTCGCCGCCTATGCGGCGCGCTTGCCCGTGTTGCTCAAAGGGCCGACCGGCTGCGGCAAAACGCGCTTTGTGGAATACATGGCCTATAGGCTGTACCGCCAGCCGGCCTCCGCTACCGCTGAGCGTCTGGCAGTGACCACGCCGCTGATCACCGTCGCCTGTCATGAGGATCTGAGCGCTAGTGATCTGGTCGGACGCTATTTGCTGGCCGGGGAGGACACCGTGTGGATCGACGGT
>SXND01000206.1 GCA_005777235.1 Pseudomonadota bacterium | reverse complement strand
TTGAACATTGATCTTGATGCCAAAAATCTTGCTCAAACAGCGAGCGGTTCCACGCAATCCGTTCCCCTCCAACTAGAGAACCAGAGCGGCTTTTCGGATGTTATTTTCGTAAATGCGACGCGCATCACCCGCAACCTGCTCCTTGCCACAATCTTTGCAGGCCTATCGCTGCTTGCCCTTCGGTTTTCCGTTCTTTCCAAGCCGAGTTGAGCTACAAAATTTGCAAGAATCCATCTAAAAACCTCCATAATGGACAAATTATGGGAGGTAATGTATATTATCTGTGTTTATTTGTCAATGCCGTCTCCATCCTGAATGCCGCATGTTGTCGCCGTCGTCGAGTGCATCTCCAGAAACGGCTGCGGCACCTGGCGCCGCAGCCGCGGACTGTGGCGGTGTTGCTCATCGCAGAACTGGACGACACGGAAGAAGGTGAGCAGCAGAGGATATTCCTGAGGCATGTCTGGGGGAGAGGCAGGACTCGCGATCGGCTCCTGGAACATCGGCAGCGGAGCGTAGCCGGCTCCGGCAAAACGCGTCGCATAGATCTCCACCTTGCGGGTGGGGGTCTGGAAGCCGCGGGGCTGGCCCGTCTGCGGATTGATCTCGGCGTACTTTTGGTAGCGCGTGCGGGCCGCAGCGCGCAGGCCCACCGGGTGCGCACGCAACTGCCGCACGGTCAGGCCGGAGGGCGTCAGGTGATAGTTCATGGCGGCCTCGATGTTGCCGTCAAAGAAGTGGGCGCCCAGGCCCAAGCGCGTGGCCAGGTCAAAGATGATCTCCACGTCAGGCCGCGACTCGTGTAAGGGTTGCACCACGGACTGCCTGAACTGTATCCAGGGCGTGGTGTCCTCCGCCGTGCTGAACGTGGGCATGAGGGCCTCGCGCTCCCAGGAGGTACAGGCGGGCAGCAACAGGTCAGCGAAGGCGGCGCTGGGATTAGCAAACATGTCCACGTGCACATAGAAGTCCAGGGCCTCCAGCGCCGCCTTGCCCCGCAACGTGTCCCCGTTGCCCAGGAGCGGATCGCTGCCAAACAGGAGCATGGCCTTTACAGGATACGGTTGCCCCGTTAGGATGGCGTGATACACGTTGTAGGCTTGCACATGGCCCGGGTCGACCGGTGGCCCAAGGGGGCGCTCGGCATAGCCGAGCCGTCGCGATACTTGCGCTTTGGGAAGCAATTCCCGTCCCATAATGGGCTGCGTGGGAGTGCTCGCGGAGAGCACATTGCTCCCGCACTGATCGAATTGCCCCGTGAGAGCATAAAAGCAACACACCGCCCGGTTGATCTGCATGGCGTTGGCGTGCTCTTCGAGTCCCACCCAGCTATGGTAGCAGGAGGGTGTCTGCGTGGCGAACAGGCGGACGGCCTGGCGCACAGCGCTGGCGGGGACCCAGAGGTCAGTGCTTCCGACTGCTCCGGGGCATATTGGGCGGCCAACGCGGTGAGGAGCTGGAAGGCTGGCCGACAGGCGACCACGCTGCCATCGGTCAGCGTGCAGGCAAAGGTGCCAGCGAGCGCGGGCTCTACACCGTCCTGTTGGTATCCGGTCTCAGGGTGATAGCCGACGAGGCCAGCTGTCCTGCTATCCCAGACGATGCAGGTTGCAGGGTCTCCTGCCGAAGCAAGATCCCGTGCCGTGAGCAGGTGTTGGGTGTCCGTCCGCACGAGGAAGGGGCCGTTCGTCCAGGCGCGGACGAAGGGGGCGTCGTAGAGCGCTTCCTCCAGCAGGACATGGAGCATGCTCAGAGCGAGCGCGCCGTCACTGCCGGGCCGAACCTGCAGCCAGCAATCCGCCTTCTGGGCCAGGTTCGTCGGGCGCGGATCAATGACAATGAGCCTGGCGCCTCGCGCTCTGGCCCGGCTGATGCGCAGGGCGGCCGTGGGCGAGGACGCCTCAGGATTGTAGCCCCAGAGGAGCACGCAGCGGGTGTGCTCATAGTCTGGCGAGGGCATGCCCACGCCGTAGGTATATTGCGAGCCCGTGACCTGGTGCCAATTACAGAGATGGAAGCTGCTCATCAGATTGGGGCTGCCAAAGGCATGGAGCAAGCGGGACAGCCAGGGCTCGAAATCGGCGCTGGCGCTGGCGCCAGGGGTCGCCCGCCCAAACACCACCGCCTCAGGCCCATATCTGGCCTTGATGTCCAGGAGGCGGGAGGCCGCGAGCGTCAGCGCCTCGTCCCACGAGATACGGACCCAGCCAGGGTCTGCCTCCCCTTTAGGCCGGGTACGCCGCATGGGGTATTGGAGGCGGTCAGGGGAGTAGACTATCTCGGGGGCAGCGGTCCCCTTCACACAGATACACCCATTCGGGTGCGCCGGGTCAGCGTTGACCTTCGTAAAGCGACCGTCTTCGACTGTGGCCACGACACCACAGCGCGACACGCACATGGCACAATAGGTGTGCAGATGCTGGGTAGTCATGGGAATACTCTCCTTCTCGGAGTGAGTGACTTATGAAAGGAACCCGTGGATACGCAGCGTTCATATCCAGCAATTTTCAACGCCCTTCTCCAGCCCAGATGTGATGACCCACTTTCTTGTCCAGCGCTTCTCTGCGTTCATTGCCTTTGTGATTGGGCGATCCGCTTCAAACTTTGAGCCGAACGCCGGCGGTGAGCGGCTGCCGGAAGCGGGAGCGACGCAGGAGCGGACGCTGTAGGCAGTCAGGTGCAGCGCTTTGTTAGGCCCTGCCAGCGTACCGCCCCCCTTATGGACGGCCTCCCGCAGCCGTTGCATACACCTTGCTCATGCCGAGGCGCGTGGACGCGTCGAAAAGCCGGCGTCGGCCTTCGACCGCGCCCTGACGAGCGCGAAATCGAAGGTGATCTGCGCATCGCCGCGGCTGCGGTCGGGCGTCGGCAGCAGCCCTTCGCGCGTACCGAAGGCGAAGTCGTCGCGCGCCAACGGGTCGTCACCGAAATTGATCTGCGTGGTCAGCGTGCGATAGCCTGGCGCCTCGATGAGGAAATGCACGTGCGCCGGACGGTTGCCATGGCGGCCGCGCGCCTGCATCAGGACGTCGGTCGCGCCGCCCGGCGGTACGCTGTAGCCGCGCGGCATGATCGAACTGAACCTGTAGCGGCCCTCGGCGTCGAGCTTGAGGCGGCGGCGGTTGTTGAATGTGGCCTGCGCGCCCGTCGGATCAAAATGCGAGTAAAAGCCCTTTGAATTGGCATGCCAGACATGGAGGATCGCGTTCGGCACGGCCTCACCGTCAGGGCCGCGCACCGCGCCCGACACGGTCAACACTGCACCCTCGTCCGCCTCATCGGTGAGGTGTGCGCCGCTTGCGACAAGCGGTGCGCCGGCAACGTAGAGCGGCCCCTCGATCGTTCGCGGTGTGCCACCCGACAGGCCTGCAGCCGCGTCCTTTGCATCCATATGCAGATCGAGAAAATGTTCGAGGCCAACACCTGGGACGATGAGTCCAAATTCCGGCGCGCCAGTCTGCAGATAGTGGATCACCTGCCAGAATTCGCTCTCGCTGATGTCATGCTTTTCGATAAGCGCCATGGTGCTTTCGAGAAGGTCACGCATGATCGCCTTCAGACGGGCATTGCCGCCAGCTTCGCTAATGCCGCTGGCACGGTCAAGCAGGGTTTGCACTGTCTTGGATGCTAGCAGGTTCGTCATTTGGATACCTCCCATGGACAATAGGAAACGGTGAAGGATCGTCAAGAACCAAGGGCCTCGTCCGACGTGCGGCCGAACGCTGCGCGTCAGGCGC
>SXND01000205.1 GCA_005777235.1 Pseudomonadota bacterium | reverse complement strand
GTGCTTCCACCCGCTGCGCTCGCTGAGGAACAGGAACGTGCCGTCGGGGAGGAAGTGCGGTTCGCCGGGGTCGTCTACCCACGCCTTCGTCGTCTCGCGGAACAGCTTCTTTGGCTTCGCGTCGGGTTTATTGACGCTGGTGAGGGTGTCGGGATGCTCGGCCCCCAGCACGCGCTCACTCGCCGCGAGGGCCCGCTGGTACAACGGTTCAGCCTCGCCGTAGCGCCCCTGCGATTCATACAAGCCGGCGAGGTTATTGACGCTGGTGAGGGTGGCGGGATGCTCGGCCCCCAGCACGCGCTCGCGCGCAGCGAGAGCCCGCTGGGACAGCGGTTCGGCCTCGCCGTAGCGCCCCTGGGCCTGATACAAGGCGGCGAGGTTATTGACGCTAGTGAGGGTATTGGGATGGTCGGCCCCCAGCACGCGCTCGTTCGCGGCGAGGGCGCGCTGGAAGAGCGGGTCGGCCTCGCCATAGCGCCCCTGTGCCTGATACAAGAAGGCGAGGTTATTGACGCTGGCGAGGGTGTCGGGATGCTCGGCCCCCAGCACGCGCTCGGCATACGCCAGGGTCTGCTGGGCCAGCTCCAGGCCAGCGCGGTACTCGCCTATCTGATACATGCCAGCAGTCAGCCGGGTCAGTGCGTCCACCACGCTGGCGGGCTCCGGGTCAGTTGGCTTGTTCCCGCGTAGCCTGGCCGTCACGGCGGGTATCAGATCGCCAGCCTGCAGATGCTCCTGCACCCACTGCACCAGCGCTTTGGTGCGCTCATCCTGGGCCTGCACCACACTCAAGAGCAGCCCCATACCCACCATACCCAGCACAATACCTTGACTGAGACGCATAGCTCACTCCTCACAACTGGTAAATTGTGGCAACAAGCGTAGGGCTCGCACCTCCGCCATCGGCAAGGCCAGCACCGCCACCTGGGTCTGTGGGGCGCCCTGGCGCGGGCGGAACAGCCACAGCGTGCTGCGATTCTGTACCAGCAGCCGCTGACAGCCCTGCGGCAGCGCCGTAGTCAGGTCCGTGAGACTGGCGTCCTCCGGCACGGGCGGCGTGCTGTTGGGCTTCAGCCACACCCGCACCCGCGGGCTGGCACCAAAGTCGGTGGCCTGTTGCGCGCGGTAGTCCTGGCTCCCGGTCGTCCCCCCGAGCCAGCGCAGGCCCAGAAACAGCGCCAGGATCAGCAGCAGGGCCAGGGCGCGCAGCCAGCGCGTCCGCCAGGCCGCTGGCGGCACCAGCCCCAGCCCCAGCCAGCCGAGGATCACACCGAGCAGCACGAGCCACCACCAGTGCCCCAGAACCCAGGAGCCGTAGACGAAATAGTATTCCGCCGGCACTTCCAGGGCCAAGAGCCCGACCTGGAAATGGGCAAAATAGCGCTCGGCATACGACCAGCCCGCAATGTAAACCAGGGCAGCGACGAGCCCGACCAGCGTGACCAGATCCAGGGCCAGACGCGGCGTAGACGTGCCGGATGGTGGCGTGCTCATGGTCTCTTCTCCTCACCACCGCGTATCTTCCCCGGCACAGGATCGGGGAGTGGAGCGCACGGCTTGCAGCCATCGTCGCCGTCTTTGACCTCGGTCCAGGCTTTGAACACGGTGACTTTGGTGGGCACATCGTCGGCCTTCGTCTTACAAAACACTTCCGGCTGGCGTGTCACCGGCGCCTCGCGGCGCTCACAGCCGCGCAGCCAGTTATCGTTGACGTCGCGTAGGCAGAAACAGGGCTCCTGGGCCTGCGCCAGGCTCCAGAGCCCGAGCAGGAGGCTGAGCGTGAGCAGGGCAGTGGGCATAGGGTGTCCTTCCTGTCTGTGTCTGGTCGGGCAGAAGCCCAACGTTTTTCCCCTGGGAGCGCGGCCATCCTGGCCGCTTCCCAAGCGGGCTGGAAGCCCGCGCTCCCAGGCATGGCCCTCAGAGCCTATCCCGGTAAGCTTTCTAGAAGCCCGTCTGCGTTGTAGGGGGCGACCGGCCAGTCGCCCCCTACTGGGATAGGCACTACCCCTGCACCAGCGGCAGGCCCTCCTCGCGCCGGATGTCATTGATGATCTGCAGCACACGCTGTGGGAACGGCGGGTACTCGATCTCAAACTCGCGCAACAAACGGCTGTTGTCCACCAGATAATTGCCCGAGCGCTCCTTGCCGCCGGTCGCGTGCTCAAAGCTCACCTGCGCCTCAGGTAAAAAGCCGCGCACGATGTCGGCAATCTCGCCCAGGCTGATGGTGATGCCGCCGGAATTGTACACCGGATAGCGCGGCGCGTCGGCCAGCAGCACGCGCACGAAGATCTCGGCAATGTCGTCCACATGCACCGGCACGCGCATGTAGTCCTTATACGTAAATGTGATCGGCTTGCCGCGCGCCGGTTGCGTGATGCACTGCACGTGATCCACCGAGCCGCGCACCTTGTCCGGGCCAGTAACATTGGCCGGACGCACGCCAGTAATCGACAGGCCATACTTGTCGCGGTAGTCCTGCGCTTGCCACTCGTTAAACATCTTGTGCATGGCATACTGGTTATCCCCATGCTGCGGCTCGTCTTCGTTGATGGTACGCTCGCCGTAGTGCTTCTGCTGGCCGCTCACGGCGATGGAGCTGGCATAAACCACGCGCTGCACGTTGCACAGGCGTGCGGCTTCAAAGCAGTTGTCCATACCCACGATGTTCAGCTTGGTGGCTACATGCGGGGCATGCTCGCTCCCAAGGAAATACGACAGGTTGATCACGCGCGACGGCTTGGCGCTGAGCATGGCGTTCATGACATCGTCAAACTGCGTCACATCGCCGCGCATGACGCGCACCTGCTTCCCCAGGTCGTCAAACGAGGCGGCGCCGGGGTTGATGTCCATGCAGACCACTTCCTCGCCGCGCCCGCTCAGGCGCCGAATCACGCGTGTGCCGATAAACCCTGTACCGCCAATCACTAAGATGGCCATGGATGTCCCTCCTGCTGTGGTGTTTCCCCGCGTCGTGCCTGGCGCTACCGCCAAGGCCGGTGTGCAGGTGAGGATACCTGTTTCTACGCTTGAGCCCTATAGAAATCCTTGCGAGGGGACTGCCTTCTTGATCTGGCAGAGGCATGCGCGTCCTGCGGGAGCAGGACGGCCTGGCTCCCCTGGCCTCGGCCCACCCGAGCGCAGGGTGTCTTCCTGGAGAAACTCTGATACACTCACCACCACAGCCGGTACGCGGGTCGTGCTCCAGCCTGCCGGCCCCAAGCGTGTGAGCCCATTGCCTGCTGGAGTACCGCCATGCCGCCCCCCCTCCGTCTGACCCTCACCGACTACCTCGATGCCACGCGCTGGCGCTGGGTGCTCAGCGACAGTCGCGGTCGTTTCCTGGCCGATCATCCGGTGCATCTGGACCCGACGAGCCGCGCCTACGCTGGCTGGCTTGACTTGCGCGCTTACCTGGACTACCACCAGCCCATCGTCACGCCCGCCATGCAGCTCGCCGAGCTCGGGCAGTGGATCGGCGCGCACGTCTTCGGGGGGCTGCGCGCCGTCCTGTGGCAGCGGCGGGCCACCCCAGCCGTGGCGGTACAGGTGCAGGTGCCCGCGCCGGCCCAGGAGCTGCTCGGGCGCCCGTTGGAGCTGGCCTGCTTCGCCGATGGCACCCCTTTTACGACCGCTGGGGTGCGCTTCGTGTACCAGATGGAAGGTACCCCAGACCCAGACACGGCCAAGGCACCCGTGGCGCCGGCCCTGCGCATCCTGGCCGCCTTTAGTTTGCCCGTGCGGGCCAATCCCCTCAATCTCCGCCGTGAACGCTACGGCTTGCAGCGCCTGGTACGCGACCTCAGCCGCACGCAGGGGCTGGCGGTCGAGCTGCGGGTGTTGCAGTACGGCGCCACCCGTGCCACCTTGCAGGACGCCCTGGAAGAGGCCGAGGGCTGGGACATCATCCACCTGTCCAGCCACGGCGAGCGTGGCGAGTTGTTGCTGGAGGATGAGGCCGGGGGCGATGACCGCATTGACGCCGAGGCCCTGGGCGAGCTGCTGCAACCGGCCCGGGACCGCCTCAAGCTGTTGATCCTGGCTGCCTGCTCCAGTGGCGCCCTGGGACACGCCGCCGCCAGGGTCCAGGTGGGTCTCGATCCGGGGCCCACGCGCCAGGAGGGCACCGCCGACACCAGCGCCACGGTGCTGCCCAGCCTGGGCATGGTACTGGCGCAGCAGCTCGACTGCGCGGCCCTGGCCATGCGCTATCCGGTGGGCGATGCCTTTGTCACCGACCTGATGCTGGCGCTCTACGCGAAGTTGCTGGAGCGGCGCCAACCCCTGCCAGCGGCTCTGCACCTGGCGCTGCGTGAGACCCTGACCGCTGCCAGTACCGCACCAGCCCTGTCCGCCATCACGCCTATCCTGGTCGGCCCACGGGCGGCGGAGCTGCACCTGCGGCCACCGGCGCAGCCGCCGCAGGGGTTCACCTTATCGGCGGTTGGGCTGAGCCTGGCCTTTCCGCCTGAGCCAGCGCGCTTTGTGGGTCGCCTGCAGCCCATGTTGCGCGCCAGCCAGGCCCTGGCCCGGCACAGCGCCCGGCGCGGCGTGCTGTTCTATGGCATGCCCGGTGGCGGCAAGACCGCCTGCGCCCTGGAGCTGGCCTACCGCCACGAGCAGGCGCGCTTCCAGGGCTATGTGTGGTACCAGGCGCCGCAGGCGGGTAGCGACATCGCCAGCGCCATGTTCAACCTCATGCAAGATATCCAGAGCCAGTTGAACGCCCCTGAGCTGGGGCTGACCACGGCCTTGGACGATCCAGCGTACTTCCGCCATTTTACCCTGCCGCGCCTGCGTGCCCTGTTACAGGATAGCTCGCTGCTGCTGGTGCTCGACAACCTGGAAACGCTGCTCACCGCCAGTGCCGGCTGGCGTGACCCGCTGTGGGGCGAGCTGATCGCCGCGCTGCTGGCCCACGACGGCCCGTCGCGCCTGGTGCTCACCTCGCGGGTGCCGCCAGCCGACCTGGCCAACCACCCACGCCTGCAGGCCGAGGCCATCCACGCCCTGAGCTTTGCCGAGAGCGTGCTGCTGGCCCGAGAACTGCGCCAACTCGGAGGCCTGTTCGCCGATGAGGCGGGGCAGGAACTGCTGCGCCAGACGCTGCGGCTGGCGCAGGGCCACCCCAAGCTGCTGGAGCTGGCCGACGGCCTGGCTGTTGACCGTGCCGCCCTGGCCACACGCCTGGCCGCGGCGGCTGGTGAGCTGGCGGATCGCGCCACCGTGCTGGACGCCTTCCTCGCCGCTGGCGGCGCGCGGGTCGGTGAGACGCAACAGACCGAGGCTGACTTCGCGCCGGTGCTGCGGGGCTGGACCGTGGGCGTCATGCAGCACCTGTCGTCCACGGCCAGGCTGCTGTTCGCCTGCCTGTGCCGCCTGGAGCCGGAGGACCGCCGCCAGGACATCGTGGCGGCGAACTGGCGGGACGTCTTGACGCGGCTGGGCGGGGAGCACGCCGTAGCCGTGGCCGCTCTCGCCGAGCCAGAGCAGGGGGTCGCGCCGGCGCTGGCGGCACTGGCCGCCGCTGGCCTGGTGGCAGTGCAAGGCCCCGACACGGCGCAGCGGCAAGCCTGGCAGGCGCAGATAGCAGTACTGACCAGCGCCGGGAATCTGCCCGACGGCTGGGAGTCAGCCACCCTGCTGGCGGCGCTGGAGGCCCGGGCGACGACCTACACCATCCACCCCGGCGTGGCGGAGGCAGCGCGGGCCACGACCGAGCCAGCGCTGCTCGACGCGGTCGATGTCGAAGTGGGGCACTACCACATTGCGGTGGTCCGGCGGGGCTTGCAGCAGGAGATGACCGGCGGCAGCCGCACGGTGGTGCAGAGCGCCCGCTGCGCCGTGCCCTACCTGCTGCGCCAGGCGCGCTGGGATGAGGCATCTACCTTGCTGGAGCAGATGCTGCTGCGCGACAGCAGCCCCGAGAGCCTGGCCTTTGCCCTGCCGCTGCTGCGCCGCATCGCCGCGGCCACGGTCGGCACCGAGGGTGGGTTGAGCGACGCTAGCGTCCTGGCCACGACGCTGGTGGACGCTGGCCGCAGCGCGGAGGCGGAGCCGCTGCTGCGCGACGTCATCACGCGCAGCGCCGCCCAGGGTGACTACCGACTGGCGTCTGGCACGGCTGGCGCCCTGCTCGCCCTGCTCAGGAGCCGCGGCCGCCTGACCGAGGCGCTGGCGCTGGCCGAGGAGATGGCCGGCTACACGCGGCAGGCCGGGCTGGGACCGTGGACGCAATTGGGCGATGAAACCAGGCGCCTGCGGGTGCTGGCGGCCATGGGTCATGACGACGAGGTGCTGGACGCGGTCGAGGCACTGCGCCCGCAGATGCAGGCGCTGCCGCTGCTGGGGGAGGCCGAGGAGGCAGTGCACCCCTGGAACGTGCGCGAGCCCCTGCTGGACATTGGCCGCTCGGCTGCCATGCACAGCCAGCGCTGGGAGACAGCCCTGGCGCTTAACGCCGAGATCGTCGAGGCCAAACAGGTGCGCGGTGCTAGCGCTCTGGAGGTGGCCGGCAACCGCTTCAACGATTACGGTCCCCTGCTGCGCCTGCGCCGCGACGACGCGGCCCGCACCCTGCTGCGGGACTGCCGGGCCGTCTTCGAGGCGGAGCGGGCTGTCCGCGAGCTTGGCGCCGTGTACAGTGCCCTGGCCGACCTGGAGGACAAGAGCGGCGACCGGGCCGCGGCCGTGCGCTTCGAGGAAGTTGCCCTGGGCTACAAGTATCAGGCCGGTGCCCCCGAGCCCTGCGCCATCAGCCACCACAACCTGGCCAGCTACCTGGAACGCCAGGGCGCCGACGCGGCGACCGTCCTGGCCCAGCGCCTGGCCGCAGCCACTATCGGACTGCAGACACAGTCCGGCGCACTGCCCAGCATCGTGCGTAACCTGGCGATCGCCGGCCTGCCGCCCACGCCGCCGGCCTTCGCTGCGGTGGTCGAGGGCGTCGAGGCTATGGCCGGCGCGCGCTTCCGGGCCTTGTTCGACAGTCTGCCTCGTACTCTCCCGGACGGCGATGCTGCCATTGACGCGGTGTGGTCCCTGGTGCAGGCCGAGCAACAACGGCGGCAGGCCGAGTGGGAGCGAACGCTGCACCAGGCCGAGCCGCTGCTGCAGGCGATCATTGCCGCCGCCAGCGATGCGAGCCAGCGCCAGGCCCTGGCGCCAGTCCTGGCCGAGCTGGAGGAGAACGGCTGGATGGTTCGGCAGCCGGTGCAGCGCCTGTGGACTGGTGAACGTGACGCCGCAGCCTTGACCGCCGGCCTGGATGCGGGGCCCGCTGCGCTGGTACGCCAGCTCGTGCAGCGGCTGCTTGCCTGAGCCAGGAGCCACGACCATGGACCAGGACACCTCTCTCGTCCTACACCTCAGCACCGCCGCCTAGCGCTCCAGCCCCGCGCCCGTAGCACCGCAGACCGCCGTAGTCCTTTTGCTGGCCGCTGACGGCAATGGAACTGGCATAGACCACCCGCTGCACCTGGCACAGGCGGGCGGCTGCAAAGCAGTTGTCCATGCCCACACTGTTCAGCTTGGTGGCCACATGCGGGGCGGGCTCGCTGCCAAGGAAAGACGACAAGTGAATGACCCGCGACGGCTTGGCGCTGAGCATGGCGTTCATCACGTCGTCAAACTGCGTCACATCGCCGCGCATGACGCGCACCTGCTTCCCCAGGTCGTCAAACGAGGCGGCGCCGGGGTTGATATCCATGCACACGACTGCCTCGCCGCGACCCGTCAGACGCCGAATCACCCGTGTGCCGATAAACCCTGTGCCGCCAATGACTAAAATGGCCATGGATGTTGCTCCTTGTTGTGGGGCCTCAACATTCCTGACGCCTGGCAATGGTGCTGGCGCCCTGTTCAGGTGAGGATACCCGTTTCTGCGGTTGAGACCCAGCGGAAAGTCCCGTATCCTGCTGGGACCGCGGGCATCCAACGCCCTGCCGAAAGCGTCATGACGAACGTAGGACACAGGTGGTTTGTCATTGCGGCCTCAGCCGGTCTCCCACGGGCTGCCAGCCCCCTGTAGCCGCTGTGGGAGCGGGCGAGACGCCCGCGCTCCCAGGAAAAACCACCCTGTATCGGAGGATATATGCGTAGCATTGACATCCATGCCCATCTCACCCCGCAGTGTTTCTGGCGTGCCACCCAAGGCAGTGGCACCTGGCACACCTTGCGGCGCGAGCAAGACGCCCAGGGCCGCGAATATGCCGTGGTCGGTGGCCACCGGCAGCAGCTCCCGCCCAAGGCGCGTTGGACGCCGGAAGAACGGCTGGCGGACATGGACTCGTTAGGGGTGGATGTGCACGTCCTGTCCCCCTACTCGGGCTTTTATAACTACGACCTCGATCCCAGCGTCGCCATTGCCACCTCCCGCGACTCCAATAACGAGATCCGCGATATGATCAGCGCTCGGCCCGAGCGCTTTGCCGGGCTGGCCACCCTGCCCATGCAAGACGTGCCAGCGGCCATTGCCGAACTGGAGCGCGTCATGACGCAGCTCGGCTTCAAAGGCGCCATGATTAACGATCACGTCAATGGGCGCACCTTTGACGAGCCCGAGTTTCTGCCCTTCTGGAAAGCGGCGGAACAGATGGGGGCGCTCATTATGTTCCACCAGGGCGGCGAAACCATGGTGTCGCCACGCAACCCGCGCTACCACTTGCCCAATACCATCGGCAACCTGGCCGAGCGCACTGTGACGTATGCGGCGCTGGTGTTTGGCGGCGTGATGGATGCCTGCCCTGATCTGCAGATCTGCCTGTGTCACGGCGGCGGCTACACCTGCTACGGCATTGGCCGCATGGACCGGGGCTGGGAAGTGCGCCCGGAAGCGCGGCAACTGTTGCCCAACCCGCCGAGCACCTACCTGCGGCGCTTTTATTATGATTGCATCGTGTACACCGAGGAGGCACTGCGCTATCTCATTGATACCGTGGGCATTGACCGCGTGGTCTTCGGTACGGACTGGCCGTATGACATGGTGTTTGACTGGCCGGTGTCGTGGATTCTGAGTCTGAAGCACCTGACGCAGGCGGAGAAAGAGGCCATTTTGTGGAAGAATCTGGAGAGATTGTTGGGGCTGTAGCGTGGGGACACGGCACCGAATGAGACTGGCTCCTCTGCGCGTCTCTGCCACTGTGGCACCTAACTTTTCCCGCTGAAAGACTGATAGGTACCATGCGCTCACGCAGCCAGCCCGCGACCATCTCTACGCCACCCGAGGCATCACACCACCGCCTGGGAGCCCTACGCCACCGCAATTTTCGGGCGCTGTGGTACGCCTTTACTGCTGCGAGCCTGGCGCAGCGTATGGATGGCGTGATCCTCGGTTGGCTGGTGCTGGAACTCACGGACTCCGCCTTCATGGTTGGCCTGGTTGGCTCCATGCGTTTCCTGGGTGCGATGCTGGGGCCACTCACCGGCGTGGTGGCTGATCGCTGTGACCGGCGGCGTGTGCTCCTGGCGTCCATGCTGGCCATGGCCGCCGTCGTCGTGGTTCTCCTCTGTCTCCTCGCCGTGCGTCGCCTGGATGTCTGGTCTCTGTTTATTGCCACCACCATTTGGGGCGTGTTGTCGGCCATCCACCAGCCAGCCCAGCAGACGATCCAGGCGGATATTGTCAGCGGGCGCGAGTTGGTGCAGGGTATTGCCCTGATGAACACGGCGATGAACTGTATGGCGATTCTCGGCCCGGCGTTGGCCGGCACCCTGATTGAGTGCTGTGGTCCAGCCTCGCAGGTGTGGGAATGGTCGGAGGACGATATGCTGCTGGCGCTGAATAAAGAGGACTACACAGCTGGGCGCTTCTACGCCGCCTCGGACAGCGGGCAGGTGGTGGCAAGCCGTGACCGCGGCATGAGCTGGTCGCCCATACCGCTGGTGCTTCCTGAAGCCATGCTGCGGGGGCTCAAAGCGGCGGGCGCTGTCGCAGGGGTGCAGTGGGCGTACCTGGTGCTGTTGGCGTTGCATGCGGTGCAGCTGTGGAATTACCTGTCCCTGCGTCTGGTGCAACGTCCGCCAACAGCGGCACGGACCTCCGTGTGGCAGAACCTGGTGGCGGGGATGCGCTATAGCTGCAGCCATCCGGGTCTGTGGACGGCCCTCGTGCTGGCTGGGATGGTCAATCTGGTGGCTTTCCCATTGCAATTTGGCCTGCTGCCGATTTTTGCCCGCGATGTGTTCAGCGTCGGCGCTGCGGGCCTCGGCTTGCTGGGTTCGGCGCTGGGTCTGGGCTCGTTGCTGGGCTCGTTTCTTATGGCGTTTATTGGCTCGGTACCACGCGCCGGGCGCTTGATGCTGCTCGGCACCACGGGTTGGTTGATGCTGTTGATCGTGTTCTCGCTCATGCCATCTTTTGAGATTGCCCTGGGCGTGCTGGTGCTGATGGGCATGGCCCAGACGTTGTCGCTGACCAATATGACGGTGCTGCTCCTGGGGACGGCCAGCAGCGAGATGCGCGGGCGGGTCATGGGGCTGCGCTCGCTGGCCGTGGCCCCACTCTTTCTCGGCGGCACTGTGGCCGGCGCGGCGACGACGAGTATCGGGGTGCCGATGACGACGATCATTTGTGCCGTCATCGGGCTGCTGATTGTCCTGTGGGTGGCGCCGTGGATTCCACGCGCTACGGAGGGCTGAGTCGGGCGCCAGCCCGGCCTCCAGCGCTCAATCCAAGCCCCGTAGCCAGGCATCCAGGCTTGCACAGGTCTCGACCGCGGCCTGCAAGCGCTGTAAGTCTGCGAGAGTGCAACGGCTCAGACGGGCCTGGAGGTCATCTGGCGTTGACGGGCCAAAGCGCATCCGCACCAGCATTGGCAACACGCTCCGCAGGGTGCTGATAGCTCCTTCCGCATGCCCTTCCGCATGCCCTTCCGCATGCCCTTCCGCATGCCCTTCCGCATGCCCTTCCGCATGCCCTTCCGCATGCCCTTCCGCATGGCCTGCCGTGCGCCCCTCGGCCCGCCACGCCTCGGCAACTTCGCCAGCAACGACTTCGGCCGAGGCCTGCTCCGCGAATATGTCGGCCACACGCCGCCGCCAACCTGGCAAAAGCAGCTCGCAGTCGATCTCATCCGCCACGCCATACTCCGTCGGAGCCGTCGGCGCTGTGGCGCGATAGACCCAGATGAGCTGGCGGACGTCATCCACATCCCATACGATTTGCACGTTATTGGCAAAATACAGTTGGCGTTTGAAACGCTCTTGCGCCCGCCGATTGGAAGGCGAGCGCACCTCGACCACCAATTCCGGACCCCCCATCAAGATGGTACGCTGTCGAGGGCCCTGCGGTTGGACCTGCTGCTGCATACGCGCCCACGACAGCAGACTGGCATCGGGTTTGACCACGCTGCCGTCACTGAGCAGGCATTCCAGTTGGTCCGGCAACATCTGGCCAAAACCGGCCTTGCGCGCCGACAGGTCGAGCATCGTTTGTAAGGTGGCGACAACGCAGCGCTCGGTGAAATCGGTCATCTCTTGCCACACCAGCCAGCCATTATAGAGTTCAACGGGCTCCTCCTCTAAGATGGTCTCGACATTGTCAATAGTATACGGGCCTTGATAGCGTGCATACGCTTCGAGAATATCGCGCGGCCAATGGCCGGGCAGGTCATCGGCTCGCACTGCTTGGGACGACACAGGTGGCTGGGCCACCGCGACAGATGGCTCACTCATGATGTTGCATGCCCTCTCCTCATAGTCACCACGGAAACCGCAGCACTCTAGATGTCCATGTCGTCAGTCCTACGCCAGTGCCCGCCTGGGACCGCCGGGCTCCAGCCCGGCTCCGGAAGCCACGCTGGAGCGTGGCGGTCCCAGGGAAAACCCTGGAGAACTGGCAGCGTATTGATGAAACAGACATCTAGGCTCCATCTGGGCAGAGTATAGCATGATCCATCCGCCGCACCAATCCGCCGCCAGCGCGTACCTGCTTGCCCCTCTCACGCCGATTTGCTACGATGCCGACCCTCACGGGCGATGTCGACGACCTCTTAGTGTTTGGAGTTGCTGCATGGCTGAATCACGTGCCCCTCTACGCTATACCCTGCGTTTTCCGGCGCCCCACACCCACTACGTTGAGGTCGAAGCCACCGTCCCGACAGGGCAAAAGCCCGTGGTCGAACTGGCCATGGCGGTCTGGACTCCCGGCTCGTACCTGGTGCGCGAATATGCCCGCCATGTCGAAGGCGTGACCGCATCCACCCCCGATGGTCAGGGGCTGCGCCTCGACAAATCGCGCAAGAATCGCTGGCGCATTGCGACCAACGACGCCCCAGACATCACGGTGACGTATCGCGTCTACTGCCGTGAGATGTCGGTGCGCACCAATTGGATTGACGCGGGCTTTGCGCTGCTCAACGGGGCGCCAACGTTTCTCACCCTGGCCGATGATGCCCCACGGCCGCATGACATCCAGCTGGTGCTGCCAGCGTCCTGGCACACGTCGATCACCGGCCTGCCCGCAGTCCCTGGCGGAGCACCGCATCACTATCGCGCCGCGGATTTTGACACGCTGGTGGACTCGCCCATCCTGGCAGGGAATCCGGCCATCTACCCATTCGAGGTCGATGGCATCCCGCACTATCTGGTCAACGAAGGCGAGGGCGGCATGTGGGATGGGCCGCGTGCGGCGCAGGACGTGGCAAAGCTGGTGCGAGCGCATCGCGACATGTGGGGCTCTTTACCGTACACTAAGTACGTATTTTTCAACATGATTACTGAATCCGGCGGTGGGTTGGAACACAAAAATTCCACCGTACTCATGACCAGCCGCTGGCACGCGCGGGTGCGCAAGGATTATCTGGCCTGGCTCGGTCTGGCGAGCCACGAGTTCTTCCACGTGTGGAATGTGAAACGCCTGCGGCCGGTGGAGCTGGGTCCGTTCGACTACGAAAACGAGGTGTATACCAAGAACCTGTGGACCGCGGAAGGCATCACCTCCTATTACACAGACTTGGGTGTACGCCGGGCCAACTTGTGCACGGACGACGAATTACTGGAACGTCTGTCCAGCATGATTGAGCGCTTGCAGACCACGCCGGGGCGGCTCGTGCACCCGCTGGAAATGGCCTCGTATGACGCCTGGATTAAGTTCTACCGCACTGACGAGAACTCCGCCAACACCACCATCAGCTACTACACCAAAGGCGCGGTCGTAGCCTTCCTGCTCGATGTCAAAATCCAGTCCGCCACGGCGGGGACGAAACGCCTCGACGATGTGATGCGCCTGGCGTACACCTATTACGCCGGGGAGCAGGGCTTTACGCGTGAGGAATTCCGCGCCCTGGCGTCTTCAGTCGCCGGCATTGATCTGCGCCCCTGGTTTATCAGCGTCTTGGAAACCACCGAGGAACTCGACTACACCGAGGCCCTTGATTGGTTGGGACTGCGTTTCCGGCCTGCCCCAAGTCCGACGCCGGAGAAAGCCTGGCTCGGCCTGATCACGCGCACAGACCACAACCGTCTCCTGGTATCACAGGTACATCGTCATACCCCCGGCTGGCAGGATGGCTTCAATGTGGACGATGAGATGCTGGCCATCGACGACTATCGTGTCCTGCCGGTGCAGTGGGAGGCCCGCCTGACGCAATACCAGCCAGGCGATCACGCCACCATCCTCGTGGCGCGTCGTGAGCGCCTCGTCCGTCTGGCCGTCACGTTTGGCACGGAGCCCCCTCGGCGCTGGATCTTGGAAAGCGATCCCGGCGCGACCACCGCGCAACGCACCCATTGTACGACCTGGCTAGCGTAGAGGCGACCTGACCGGCGCGTTTAGGGCCTCACACCCCAGCGCGCCCGGAGATCCTGGTGATGCAATTGTAGCCATTGCAAGGCGATGATGGGCGCGGCGCATCGGATGCGCCCGTCCTCGACCTGCTCCAGGGCTTGGACCCGTGGCACCACGCTAACGCGGATGTCCTCCGCTTCTTCTGCCAGCCCGTGCAGACCGCCCACGTCCGTGGTATCGACTCTGCCGCAAAACAGCGTGATGCGTTCGGACGTGCCACCCGGACTGACCAGGTACTCGCAGATCGGCACCAGCTCCTGGATCTGACAATTGGCTTCCTCCAGCGCTTCCCGCCGTGCCACATCCTCCGGGGCTTCCCCTGGATGGTCGAACACACCGGCGACGATTTCCACGAGCCAGGGATCGCCGGGGGCCTCCACGGCACCAACGCGAAATTGTTCAATCAACACAACGGTGTCGCGCTCGGGATCATAGAGCAGCACGGCAACGGCATGCCCACGTTCAAACAGCTCACGGGTGAGCACGCGGCTCCAACCGCCGCGAAACAGGTGATGCCGCAGGCGATAGCGCTCGATGCGAAAAAAGCCGTCATAGCACACAGTTTTGTCGAGAATGTCGATTCGGGGATCAGCCATCACGCCCTCGCAGAGTGTCATGTCAAGAGTCGCACTGCGGCGGAGTATAGCATAGCGTCTTGCGGGGGATATCGCCGTGCTTGCGGCAAGTCCAACCGCACCCTGGGAGCGCAGAGCCTCCCTCACCGATGCCGCCGTCCCCGACTTGGCGCTCACTCGCGCTGGAGCGTCTGGAGATATTCGAGCAGCACCAGCAGATTGCCGCGGACGACCTCCTCACCCACCGTGCCGCCGCCGCCCATCGCCGCAAAGCGCTCGCCCCAGATGGGCATCTCACGGCTGCCATGCGTGGGCACCATACTGCGCCCGTCCACGAGGGCAGCAATCTCTTCCAGCGGGAACTGTCCCCCGCGCCGCTGCGCTATACGCGTTAAATCGGCGGGTGGGGTGCGCAAGCTGGCGGCAACGGGACCATCCCCACGGCCCTGCATCCCATGGCAGGCGCTACAATAACGCCCAAAATACTGCTGCCCGGCACTCATCGTTGCACCGGGGAGGCCTGAAAGCGGCTGTGCCACTCCGACCGCCACGCCTAGCAGCCAGCCTCCCACACTCATCATCGCACCTCGATACCACCGCATAGAACCTCTCCTTAACACCATAGCATATAGACCCGTGGGGTCGTCGCCTCTGACATACGATGTCTCTGCACCCTCCACCTGGCATCGGCTCCCCTGGGACTCCAGGGGAGCAAGCCGTGTGCCACATACCTCAGGGGCTGCGACGACAGGTACGGCCCACACGAGCCGCCGTGCGCCCGACGTCTCTCGCCGGTGTCACGGGTGGCACGCCCGCGGATGCTTCTCTGGAGCAGAGGGGAGGTAGGGGATATTTTGTCTGCGGAACACGACAAACTGTCAGGGGAGATGCTGGGCACCATGTTGCGGAGCACGGGGTCTCATACCGTGTGGACACATGCAGGCGGTCCCCCAGCACTCTCCCGATGCTGGCATAGGTTTTGCTTGAAGGGAGAGAGAACACCGCGCCACCGTAGGCGTCGCCGCAGACCCAGGACAGCAGGAGGACAAGACATGCAAGTCCGAGAGATCATGTCAACAGCCGTCGAGGTGATTGGTCGTAATGACAACCTGCAGACTGCCGAAGAGCGTATGGCAGCGCAACAGCTCCGTCACCTCCCCGTGCTGGAAGAGGGCGAGGTGGTCGGTATGGTGACGCAACGCGACCTGTTCAAAGCCACCATGTCCTCCGCCATGCGATACGGCGAAAAAGCTCAGAAGTCCTATCTCCAGAGTGTGCGGGTGAAAGAGGTCATGGTCTATCCAGTGGTCACGATTACCCCGGACACCTCAGTGGCGGCCGCAGCGGACCTGATCATTGCCAAAGGGATTGGCTGCTTGCCGGTGCTGGAGGGCACCACGCTTGTTGGGGTGGTCACGAAGACGGATCTCTTGCGCTACCTCAGTAGGCTCGAGGCGGCGTGAGGTGGCGGTGCGATCCCACCTGGTGCATTGCCATAGGCCCCCTCTGCGTGCTGCATGGGGGCCCAGATTACGGCACGATTGCGATCACAGAGGATGACCCGGCATGCCACTTGACATCCGTACTATTATCGCCGCTACGGATTTTTCTGCGGCGGCGCAACCAGCCACTGCCTACGCCGTGCGTCTAGCGCACGCCTTACAGGCTCAGCTCTTCCTCATCCATGTGGTGCCAGAAGAAGACATCCGTCTGCTCACGAGTATCTGTCAACACTTGCAATCCATCATCGCACCGAAAACGCTGACCGATGTCCTCTACACCGCAGCCGAGCAGCAGTTAAGTCAGCTTATCCGCGAGGCCCAGGCGAGCGATATCGTACCAGAAAGCCTCGTGGTCACTGGCGCCCCTGCCCAGACGATTCTGAGCTGGGCTGCCGCCAAACAGGCGCAGCTCATTATTCTGGGAAGCCACGGACGCCGCGGCCTGTCACGGGTCTTGATGGGCAGCGTAGCTGAGCAGGTGCTGCGCCAGGCGCCGGGCGCAGTCCTCGTCGTCCCTGCGCACGGATCGTCTGCTGGGCAGTGAGGGCAGACCTCCCACGGCACACGGGCCTGCGACACGCCGGTAAAACCTCCTCTCGCAAGTATGATGACGGAACAGTTCGGCTGACACCATGGGCGGGAGGCTAAAAAGCTCGACTCGTATACGGAGGATTACTCAACGTTCATCTCAATACGTGCATTGAATAGGCTGTACTGCCAGAGGAGGCGAGAACCCTAGCACGCGAAAGGACAGCAGCATGACCATACACCATATCCTCGTGCCTCTCGACTTTAGTCCGTATGCCGTGCACGCCCTCGAGTATGCCATCACCCTAGCGACGCCACTCCAGGCGCGCGTGACCCTGCTGCACGTGATCCAGCCACCGATCATCGCCGGGGCCGACGCGGACGTCTGGCCGTCGGCGGTGTTTCTCGAGGAATGTGAAGCGGCCGTTGCACGGGATCTCGATGACTGCCTGGCACGGGTCACCAGCGCAGGGTTGGCGGGGGAGATGGTGGTGAGGCATGGCGCCCCCTTTCAGGAGATCATCGACACGGCTAGGGCGCGCCAGGTGGATCTCATCATTATGGGTACGCACGGTCGTACGGGTCTCGCGCATCTCCTCCTGGGCAGTGTGGCGGAACGGGTGGTGCGCCTCGCACCGTGCCCCGTCTTGGTCGCCCGTCAGCCCACACCGGCGGCTGTGGCGTAGCGCATTGTACAGGCAGGGAGCCCCACACGGGCAGTCAGAGAACCTGGTGCTTTGTCAGTCATAGAACCAGGGGTTGCGTTGCGTCTGGAATTCCAGGATTCTTGGGATCAACCAATCCCTCTACCCCACAATCGAGAGCACTAGTGCCTCAACCGAGCTCATTGGAAAAGTATCCTGGGAGCGCCACGCGCCAGCGTGGCTGCCGGAGCCGGGCTGGAGCCCGGCGCTCCCAGGGGGCAGCAACTGGCACGACAGCTCGGTTAAGGCACTAGTTTGGCACCACGGATACCGACGCAGTATGACTCGTCGCATAGGAGAGATCACTCATGCAGACACAGCACCATCTGAGGGCTCTAGCACCATACCTCGTCCTGCTGACTCTTAGCCTCCAGGGGCGTGCCATGGCCGAGGACAACACGCCCCAACGCCCGCTCCAAACAACCATGCACGCCTTCTTCCTGGCCCTGACCGGCGTCTTTCCCTGGAGTCTCGACGCGCAGCAGTTTCAAGCCCCGGAGCATCGTCCACAGATCCATGCGGCGCTCCAATCCCTGGCCCAACACGCCGAGCACCTTCACACCCATGGTCAGGGTCTACCGCAGAGCTTTGGTTTTCTGCGTCGCTCGCTGGCCAAGAGTGCGCACGATGCCGCCGAGCGCTACGCTGCCGGCCAGTATCCACAGGCCCGCTTTCTCCTGCAGGGGCTCACCGAAAACTGCTTTGCGTGTCACGCGCGGCTCCCAAATCTGCAGCCCTTTGCACTGGGCCAGCGTTTTCTCGCGGAGACCAACGTCGCGCCCCTTTCCATACCACAGCGCTTCAAGCTGGAAGTCGCCACCAGGCAGTTTGACACGGCGCTCACCACGTGTGAGGCGCTCCTGCGGGCCACAGACAGCAGCGCGGCGGATATCTGGCTGACGGGTGTCTTCGAGGATTACCTCAAGATCATCATTCGGGTGCGTAATGACTTCCCTCGGGCCCTGACGGCCCTGACACAATTTCTGGAGCGCCCTGATGTGCCTGCCGTGCTACGCGACCAACTGCGGAGTTGGATGCAGGCGCTCACCGAGCTCCAATCGCATGGGCCCGTCGAACAGGCCCTGTCACGGGCCCGTACGCTGATTGAGACCGGTCAGCACCGGAATCGCTTCCCAGCGGATCACCAGGGATTCGTGCACTTTGTCGTGGCGTCGAGCCTCGTGCATCGCTGGCTAGCCACCCAGCCAACCGACACCAGTGCGCTGGCGGAGGCCTACTACCTCCTCGGTATCGCTGAAACCTATATCTCACGGACCTCCTGGCTCTCCGAGACGCCGTTCTTCCTCGAAACGGCGATACGCCTTGATCCGACATCCGCGGTGGCTGCCAAGGCGTATGATGTGCTCAATATGTATCTGCTGACCGAGTTCACAGGATCGCACGGCACCCGGGTGCCGTCTGACGTCCAGGAGCACCTGGAAACACTCCGCCGGCTGCGCGGTGGCTCGTAAACGCGAGGAACGCTGACGATCAGCGCGAGGCCACAAGGTCTGACCCACAACCCGACAAGCCACCAGAGCCATTGCGGCCGCCGCGTGATATGTGCCCCTGCGCCGCCCCCCGTCGCCTGCCGGGGGGGGGGGAAGCCCCGCATGCGGCAGGCCGTGTTGCCTAGGAAGGGATGGCCAGGCGCGCAGGCACCTCGAGAGCAACCGTGTGGATCGCGTTATTGGCATACCCACGGAAGTTCCACGGGATGGTGGATGGTTGGGTGTTTCCCGCCGAGTCAGTCGCCCGGACCATACAAATAAAATGGCCAGGAGAGGGTGTCTGCCACCTGTAGGCCCACTGGCGCCAGGCGTTGGGGGCCGCCTCTCCATGCAAGGTCGCTTCCTGCCAGGAGTGGCCGCCATCCGTGCTCACGTCCACCCGCGTAATCTCGCCGGCCCCCGACCAGGCGAACCCCTGCAGGGTGCATTCGCCCGGCTGAATCACCTCCCCGTGCCGAGGACTGGTCATCAGCGATTTGACCTGTAACACGGTGACCGGGACGCGGTCGAAGTCCTGCTCTGGCCCTTCGGGGATCATCACGTAGCGCCGCGTTTGAAAGAAGCCCTCAAACGGCTGGGCGAGCACCTCGATACGGGTCAGCCATTTGACTGAGGCCATGCCATACCAGCGCGGCACCACCAGGCGCAGTGGGAAGCCATGGTCGGGCGTTAAGGCCACGCCGTTCATCTCGTACGCCAGCAACGTCTCGGGATGCTGCGCCTTGGCCAACGGTAAGCTCCGCCGGTAGGACAGGTCGGAGACCACGCCATCTTCTTCCTCGCGGCCGGAATCCGCCCCCTCGAAGAGCACCTCAACGGCGGTGTCCTTGACGCCCGCCTGCTCCAGCAAGATACGCAGAGGCACGCCCTTCCAGCGCGCCGTACTCACGGCCCCATGCCGAAACGCCAGTCCCTCCGCCGGGGGGGTGAGATAGGAACGACTGTTGCCCGCACATTCCGTCGTCACGACGACTTCCTGACTGGGCAGCGCCAGCAGATCAGTAAAACTCAGGGTGAAGGGGCGGTGGACCTCACCGTCGACCGTGAGGTGCCAGGTGGCGCGCTCCCCGCTGGGCACCTGGGCGAAATGATGACGGATAAAATAGCGGTCCGTGGGGGTCACCCAGGTGGTCAGCGCGGATAAAGATGACTCGGACACATTAGGATCTGCGGAAACCTGCATGAGGGAAGAAGACGCGTCCTGTAATTGTCCGTCAGCAGACATAGGAACTCCTCCGGGTCAATGCTCACGACGATGTTTCGTCAGTATCATACGGGAGTTTAGCGCATGCTGCGCATGACCCCACTCACACCCACGCGGCGAGTCGGGTACCCCTCAGGCGACAGGCAGCTCCCGGCCCATATCCGACGCCTGCTTGATCGTATCGAGGACGTGGTGCAGGTCCACCGCCGTGTCAAACGTCGGCAGGCGGTTCTGCCCTGTGCGGATCGCCTCGGCGAACAGGGCATACATTTGTCCGACGTTGAACGGATCGCCACGAGGGAAGTCGGTTGGGACATAGACGAAGCGCTCGGGTATCGTCAGGTCTTTCAACTCGTGGCTGCCCTGGGCGCCTTGCACCCGCAGCATCTCGCCGCGCTGCGACGAGACGTTCCCGGTGGCGACCACCGTGCCTTTCCGGCCGTAGATCTCCATCCGAAAGCCGCTGCCGGCCCACGGGACGGCGCCGACGTGGACCGACGCCACGGCACCGCTCGCGAGCTGTCCACTGACCAGCACGTTGTCTGGCGCGGTGACATCCACCAGCTGCTGCGTGTCGGTCTCGTACCATTGCTTGGCCTGGGTCGTGACCAGGCATGCCACCCGCGCGAAGTTGCCCACCACGAAGCGCATGGCGTCGATGACGTGTCCGTTGGCGATCGTTAGGGTGTGTGCCCCGAGGCTGGCATCGCGCTGCCAGGTGCGGCTGGAAGGGCGCTCCAGGGTGCCGTCACGCATCGTGGTGACATGGCACGACAGCACCTCGCCGACATAACCGGCCTCGATCTGCTCTTTCATATAGAGCAGGGCAGGGCTGACCCGCGATTGCAGGCCGACCGCCGTCTGTACGCCCTTGACGTGGGCGAGTTCTGCCAGCTCTTCAGCTTCGGCGGTGGTCCGGCCCAGCGGCCACTCAGTGTAGACATGCTTACCGGCTTCGATAGCAGCCTTGGTCGGCTCATAGTGCAACGGCACTCGCACCACCACGGCCACCGCGTCGATGTCCGGTGAGGCGACCATCGCCCGGAAATCGTGGAAGGCGAGCTTGGCGCCAAATGCTTTGCGCGCCTCTTCCGCGCTCTCGGGCCTGGTCGTGCAGACCGCGGTTAGTTCCACATCCGGGCTGGCCAGCAGCGCCGGGAAGTGCGACTGGGCAGCCCACGTCGAGCGCACGTTGGCTCCCACAAACCCCAGGCGAATCTTGTTTGCCATGCAATATGCTCCTCAATGATTGAGACCTATGGGGTAGCCGCCCAGTCGCGCCGTGGGGTGCCCGGCACCGCGAGCGCGGGGTGCCGCGCTCCCGCCACACACCGCTAGGGTATGGCGTGCTGCGCGTGCACCGCCGCTCGTGACGGCTCAAGACCATGCGGGGTTAGGCCGCCGCAATCCAGTCGGCGACCCGTTCCCCGATCATGAGCACCGTAGCATGGGCCCCACCTGAGCGTGGAATGCGCGGCATCACCGACGCATCAACCACCCACAACCCTTGAACGCCCTTGACCCGGCAGTATTGATCCACGACCGCCATGGGGTCCGAATCCGGTCCCATCTTACAGGTCCCGGACACGTGCCGGGCGGTGCCCACGGTTTGACGTATCCAGAGATCCAACGCGTCGTCGTTGGCCAACGTGGCATCCGTCGGGAGGATCCGGTGATCAACCACGTCTTTATAGGCGTCGGATTCCAGCAGCCTCAGGGCCAAGCGCAGCCCCTCTCGCACACGTCGCACGTCGTTGGGATGCTGGAGATAGCGGTAGTGAAAGGATGGTTGGACGCCGGGGTCTGCTGAAGCCAATTGGACATATCCGGCCCCGTCGGGCAACCCGAGCGTACACGAGATGCGTGCCGCCTGGTCAGGTGGCACGTCACCGGTGAGGTACTTGGTCCGTACACCGCGGACACGCTCCTCGCGTTCGTCGACGACAGAGCTGCACCGCAGTAGCATGTCGTTAGTGGCGCTGGACCCTTCGGAGGTGTAGTGTAAACTAAAGTGTGCGGCATCAACACCGGCATGGAGGGAGATGCCGTCTTTGACCTTAAACGTCATCTGGGCGCTGAGATGATTCCACAGGTTCTGTCCGACGCCCGGGCTCTCGTGCACAATGGGTATGCCAAATTGTTGCAATTGATCTTTGGGGCCGATACCGGAGAGCATGAGCAACTGGGGCGATCTGATGGCCCCGGAGCTCAGCACCACACGGTCGGCGGCGATAGTGAACACCTCGCCCCCACTTTCGGCTTCCACGCCGACGGCCTTGCCATCCTTGAAGAGGATCTTCCTGACGAACACCTTGCCCCGCACCGTCAAGTTCAGACGATGGCGCATCGGCTGGAGATGCGTGACCGCCGCGCTCATGCGCAGGCCGTCGATGTTGTTCGAGGGCGACACGCCCAGGCCGGCAGGGTATTGGCCATTGGTATCGGCCGTCGTGCCAAACCCCGCCTGCACACAGGCGGCATGGAAGGCCTTTTGGATATCAGGCAAGGGACCGGACTGACGGCGCCTAACGGGCATAGGGCCGTCCGAGCCGTGGAAATCATCCTCAATGTCGAGATCATGCTCCGATTTACGAAAATAGGGCAGGATCTTGTCATACGACCATGCATCGTTGCCGAGCGCCGCCCAGGAGTCAAAATCCTCGGGGAAGCCCCGTTGCATGGCCTGCCCGTTGATGGACGACCCGCCCCCAATCACCTTGCCCTGTGCGACGTGAATGGCCCCTTGCTCCTCGGTGATGGTGCCTCGCAAGGCCCAGTTGTGTTCCGAGTCTGGAGATTCGGCAAAGCGTGTGTGGCCGAATTTTATTTCGTCTGGGAGAGTAGCTGGATCAGGATAATCCGGCCCCGCTTCCAGCAACAGTACAGAGGTCTGCGCGTTTGCCGCCAGTCTGCTGGCCAACACCGATCCAGCTGCCCCCCCGCCGATGATCACCACGTCATATTTCATAGACCCATCCTCCATGCTTCGTCTTCGCCGCTGGGATGGCGCCGATATCACGGGTTCCCCTGCCGACCATGGCGGCGAGTAGGCCCCACGTCACGGCGACACCCGTCGCAAACCCAGCGCGCCCGAGGCCCCTCTCACGGGCCTCCCCTTCCGCCTGACCTGGTGCAGACACCACGCCAAGGTGGTGCAGCATACCAAGGTGGCTGGCTGATAGCAACGACGAAATGTTGCGACACAAGCAGACATATCTCTTGCGTATACAAATACTTCGACGCCTTTTTAAGGCCACGGCATGGGCGGCCATACCCTGTCAGAGACTTGGAGGCGTGTGGTGTGCCCATCCTCTGGCATTGGGCTCAGTGGCTGTGACGGCACGCACGGTGCGCAGGGGGCAGTGCTCTCGGGGCGTGGGGCAGGCAATGCTGGACAGTCGCAGGAGCTGTGGCACGCGTCGCCAGGGTCGGCGCCGGGACACGGCTTGCAATCAGGCGCGAAAACCGCTAGATACACGGTCACGACCGCTGGAGCGTACGCACGCACACCGACGTGCGCGGCGCGCCCCGTGCTGGTGTGACGCTCACGCCCGCTCCCATGGCATGGGGTCGACGTGACGCGGCCACGTTCCCGCACCGGCGGTCACGCGTACTGGCTCTCTGCCATGAGATACGTGGGATCAGTGGTCGTCGTACGCTCTGCCGTCAGAAAGGATGCCCATGACCAAGCGCACATTGAGCTTCGGCTGGTTTCTACCGACTTTTGGGGATACGACCGCCTTCGGGAACCCGCAGGCGCGCATCCCGGCTAGCCACGCGTTGTTTGATGCCGTTGCGACGGCGGCGGATGAGGGCGGCTTCAACTATCTGCTGCTGCCGGTGGGGCCGCCGTGTTGGGAGGCTGGCGCCCTCGGTGCCTATTATGCGGCGCGTACGCAGCGGATCGCCCCGTTGATCGCGGTGCGCGCTGGCTACGTCAACCCCACCCAGTCTGCCAAGATGTTTGCCACACTCGATCGCATGACGGGTGGGCGCATTGCCATCAACTTAATCGCTGGCATCAGCGATGCCGATACGCTGGCGGATGGCATCCCTGATGACAAGGACGTACGCTACGCCAAGATGGGCGAGGAAGCGGAGATCATGAAGCAGCTGTGGGCCAGTGAGACGCCGATTGATTTTCACGGCACGCACTACCACGTGAATCAGGTGATCGAGCCCAAACCCGTGCAGGTACCACACCCGCCGTTTTTTCTTGGCGGCGGCTCGCCCGAGGCCGCGGCGGTCTCGGCCCGTCATAGTACGGTGCATCTCTTCTGGGGCGAGACGCCGAGCACGGTCGGGGCAAGTATTGCCACGCTGCGGGCACTGGCTGCCCAGTACGACCGCGCTGAGGTGATCCGCTTTGGTATGCGTATGCACGTGATCTGTCGCGACAGTGAGGCGGAGGCCTGGCAGGCAGCCCATGATCTGATCCAGGGCGCCCCGCGTCTCACCAACTTCGCGGACATGCGTTGGGGCAAGGACGGGGTGGCCGCCATTGCCCGCACCTCCGAGGCCAACCGACAGGTGTGGCGACTCCTGGATGAGTCCGGAGCTGACATGCGCCTCGCGCCGCACTTGTGGACCGGTATCGCCACAGTCCGGGCTGGGGCGGGCCTCACCATGGTGGGATCGCCGCCGCAGATCGCCGACACGCTTGAGGCGTTCATCGCGGCGGGCTGCACCTCGTTCTGCTTGTCGGGCTATCCGCACGCCGAGGCCGCCCGCACGTTTGCGACCAAGGTGCTGCAGCCCTATTTCAGCCATCGCCAGATGACGGGTCTGCCACAGGACGGGCGCCCCTGACCGCGGCGCCTCGTGACCACACGGCCTGGCACGCCGCCTTGGGTCGGTTATGCTGGTGACGGCGTCCAGTGGTAGACCCGTGAGAGCGACTCGCCCATCAGCACCGCCTTGTCGCTGTCGGACAGACGATCCGTCACGCGAAACGCCTCGACCCCCTCCTTCTACGTCAACACGTTGACGGCGCGGGTCCAGGCGGTGCCCCACAGGCAGCGCTGCAGGCCGAAGGCATCGAAGATGCGCGCCAAGGGATCCCAGATGTCTTGGTAGGGAAACGGGACGTGCGACAGCGTGCAGGCGCCGCTGATTTTGACGGCCACGTTGGTGTACGCCGCCAGGGCCAGCAGTTTGGGTAAGTCGGCAAACGGCTCTGCCGGGGCCGGGGGCTCTTGGGGCTGGGGTAATCCAAGGTGGTCGATGACCAACTGGGTGTTGGGGTGACGCGCCGCCAGCTGGGCGGCCTGCTCCAGGTGCCCCGTGCACATCAGGTTCACTGGCAGGGCATGCCGTGCCGCCGCGGCCAGCGCACGCTGGAAGCCGGGGTCAGCGGTGTCCGTGGGCTCGCCGCGATTCAGGAAGACCCGGATGCCGACGGTGCCCGGCGTGGCGGCCCAGTCGGCGATGGTCTCCGCCACCTCTGGATCCGTCACGTCGACCGGCTTCACCAGCCCAAATCGGCCGGGATGCTGTGTGTGGACCGCCAGCGCGTAGCTAGCGTCGTAGCGATACATGCTGAAGGGCGACACCAGCACCGCCCCGGCGACACCCACCGCGTCCATGGCGGCCACCATGTCGTCGCCCGTCACCTCCTCCGGACCGACCAGGGTACCGGCCCAGGGGCGACCCGGATGATTACGTTCATAGGCGTGGACCTGCGCATCAATGATCATCATGACGTTTCCTCCTACGCGTACGGGTGTGTGCCCCGCTCCCGCGCTTCTTCTGCCGGCTGTCTTGGTGGCAGTGTGGACATCACACCCCGTGTGCAACAGTCCAGAGGGTGCCCGGCGCCCGCACGCTCTCTCCATGACGTGGGGCATCCGCTCCCGCGCCGCTCCCAGTCTGGTGTGTAAGGCCGCTAACTGCGTTCGACAAATTCGACGATATTGCCATCGGGGTCTTTGACCATGGCAATCGTTGTACCCGGCCTGATCTCCATCTTTCTCCGGGTAAACTCGACATGCTGCGCTTCTAAGTGCTGGCAGACGGCATCCAGATTGGTCACGACAAACGTGAAATAGCGCAAACCCAGTTGTTGGTCGATCCCGATCGGCCCCACGCCCGGCTGGGTGGTGGGATCGATCAGTTTGATGTCGCTGTTGCCAAAACGTAGGCGATGCATCGTCCCGGTGGTGGCGGGTTGCTCCCCTACTTTCTCGAGACCGAGCAAAGTCTGATAAAAATGCAGGCTCGCCTGGATATTACTGCACAGGATGCCGAGATCAATGGCGTCTTTGGCCGGTTGCATCATGGGGCATGTCTCCTCGTGTCCACGTGGCTCAGTTGTAGGTGTCGCGCGTCACAGGGAGTCTACCAGAAAGCCCACGAGGACGCATGGTGCCGTACCATGCTGCCACAGTTTTTCATGCTGGCACCTGCGGTAGAGACGTTGCACCCTGCCAGGTGTCGCCCATGCTTTATCCGGGCGGCTAGATGTCCATTTCATACATACACTGCCAGTTTTACCCCTTCGCGGGCAAGGCCCGCTCCTACAGGGATCCCTCCGTCGCACAGATCTGTTGTAGGAGCGGGCCTTGCCCGCGAGGCACCCCGACTGGCACAGGACTTACGAAATGGACATCTAGCGTCGTGCCGCCGCCAGCTCTGGCCCCGGGCAACCCCACCCGCCGCCCCGAATACCCACTCAGGGCAACGTGAGCATTATGCCCACACTCACATCGACCGCCTGTCCGAGCTGTGCCTCCCGCGCCTGGCTTTCACCCTGTACCGTGCGCCAAACACCGCGCCCGCCGTTGGCGTCGCCGTCAGGGTCACCACCGTGTTGTAGGCGTAGGCTTCGGTACAGTCGGCGCCACAGGCAATGCCCGCCGGGGCGCTGCTCACCGTGCGGGTGCCGGTCCCCACTGTCGTGACCTTCAGGGTCTGCGGCGGGTCGCTGGCAAAGACGCTGCAGACGCCGGCGAGCAGGACGGCGGCCATCGTCACACGCCGGGCCGCACGGTAGGGCCGGCGGCGTCTGCGCGAGGGCGGGCGGGCCGGCGGAACACTGGGGGCGGTCAGACGATCAGGCATTATGGTGTCCTCGCTGCGTGCGGGATGGCCTCGGGGCGGCGCGGTGCCAGAGACCGTCTCCGCATCGTGCCGGGTCTGGGCGCGCCGTGGGGGCACGCCAGGGTATTGTCGGAGTAGAGGAAAACACAGGTGGCGTTTGCCGCACGCCATGCCGAGGCCATTTTTACGTATTGTCGGAGTAGAGGGAAACACCGGGGCGCGTGGCAAGCCGACCTACCACGGGGGGCCGACCATCGCGCCATCAAGCGCGGAGAGCCCCCAGCCATGGCCATTCAGTTGTCCAGTTTTGGAGAGCCACAGACCGAATTTTCCTGGGAGCGCGGGCGTCTCGCCCGCTCCGGATGCGGGCGAG
>SXND01000035.1 GCA_005777235.1 Pseudomonadota bacterium | reverse complement strand
CCGTCCCCCGGCCCCCGCACTCATCGCCCCCGGCAGCCGCAGCCCGGCAGCCCTAGCAGCGCCGGCAGCCCGTCCCCTGGCTTCCGCCCTGTCCGTGCCCGGCAGCGCGGCGGCGCGGGCGGTGGAAAAGGCCGTTTGTTTTGCCTATACTTTCGCTGTGGGGGCCATGGGCTTGCTCCTCCATCGTGAAACGTTGTGGTGTATGGAAAGAAGCTTACCCAACAGCGGCCCGTTGAGGAAATCAGCGGACAAGCATAGTATCTATCCACCGAAGGTATTGAGGGATAAGAGACACAATATACCATAAATCGCGATAAACGTAATTCTTGATACCACTTCAGGGAGGATGAAGCCATGAGTATCATTGTGGCCACTTTGAGTTGGGGTGCTGTTGCGTTCGCGAAAGGGTTTCTCAGCGAGCCTGGGAAAGAGGCCTACAATGCACTGAAGGAGGCCGTGCTTCGCATCGTCTCACCGAGCGATGTAGAGAAGCTTGAGCTGAATCCCAATTCTGAGAACCGTAAAGGCGTCATTGCTATGGCGCGCTGTCCGTGCTGCCAGCAGGGGACGCTGCGCCTCATCGCCGCCATCACGCAGGGCGAGGTGATCCGGACGAGCCTTCGGCATCTGAAACTGGCGGTGGACCCACCCCCGATTGCTCCGGCGCGTCTCCGCCAGGACGCCTTCGCCTGGTCCTCTGCCTGACCGCGTCGGGCGGGTCGCCGACACGTCCCGACCACGCAGGCTTGTCGGTGCCAGCAACCCGGGCGTGCTCCATGCTCACACGCGTGTGCACCCGTCTCAGCCGCCGCCCCTCCGCCGCCCCTCCAGCGTTGCAACGTATAGGACATTCAAACGGCCTTTTCCACTCCCCGCGTCGCCTCTGCCCCCCTGCTGCTTGCCAGCCCCGACCCCGCGCTCGCGCACCGCGGCAGGCCGCCGCAGGCCGCGCGGCCTGCCGGGGGCGCTGCCTGCCGGCCGACGAGATACGGCCAACCCTGCGCCTGCACCTCGCGCTCGCTTAGGCCGACGCTGGCCACCTGGGGCGAGGAAAACACCGCGTGCGGCATCGCCGTAGCGTTGCCACGGCGCGGCGTCTGTGGATACGCCACGTTGTAGGCCACTACCCGCGCGTCGGCGTTGGCGGCGTGCTTGAGCTGGTGCGGATTGGTGATGTCGCCCAGGGCCCAGATGCCGGGGACGCTGGTCTCGTAGTAGGCGTTGGTGATAATACGCCCCTGGGCATTGAGCGCAATGCCGGCACGGGCCACGTCTAGCAGGTCGGTATTGGGGAGGCGGCCGGTGGCCAGGAGCAGGGTGTCGGTGCTGACCTGCGCGGGGGCGTGCGCGCCGCTGAGGGTCAGGGTGATGCCGTCGGCCTGTTGTTGCACGCCGTGCACCTGGGTGCGCAGGAGCAGGGCGCAGTGCTGAGCGTAGAGGGCGGTAAAACGCTGGCTGATCTCGGCATCTTCACGTTCGAGGAGCTGGGCGCCGCGGTGGATGAGGGTGACCTCGGTCCCCAGCGCGGCAAAGAAATGCCCTAGCTCCGCCCCGATATAGCCGCCGCCGAGGATCACAGGCGCTGCGGCTGGTGTGGCAGGCGCATGATGCTGTCTGAGGTATGGTACGGCACCTGTGCCAGCCCCGGAATGGCGGGAATGGCGGGCCGCGAGCCCGCCGCCAGGACGATCTTCGGGGCCGTGAGGTGCTCCCCGTTGACCTCCAGCGTCTGCGCGTCGATAAACCGTGCCTCGCCGCTGAAGACGGTCGTGTCAGGCTGGCTCTGGCGCCACTGTGCCCCGGCCGCGGCGATCGGGTCAATGCGCTGCCAGGCGCGGCTGATGACGCGCTGCCAATCCACCTGCTCCACCCGCGCCGTCAGGCCGAAGGTGGCAGCACTGTGGATCGTCTCCGCCACATCGGCAGCGTGGATGAGCATCTTGGACGGGATACAGCCCCGGTTCAGGCAGGTGCCACCAAAGGCGTCCTTCTCGATGATGGCGATCTTCCAGCCCGCGTGGTCTGGGCCAGGGATCATATTGCCGGAGCCAGCCCCGACGATAATCAGATCAAAGGTGTGGGCCATAACCGCCTCCGCACAGCTTGTAGAGGGCGTGGTGCCGATTGTGTGTATAGGGCCGGACCTCGCTGGGCCAGCGCCCCTGTTCCACCGCACTCGCCCAGGCCGCGCTGGTCAGGACGTGCGGCCCGTCGATCTCGTACAGGGCGCTGTAGCGTGGCCCCTGGTGGGCAATCTGTTGCTCCGCCCCGCCGATACTGACCGCAAATGGCTCCCCCTGCATGCGCGTGACGGCCCGCACGCCGGGTACCTTGAGCAGGTTGGGCACGTGTTCCGTGTCGTAGACGTCGTGAAACACGGCTTCCTTCTCGGGCTCGACATCCATACTGGCGACAAACAGATACGGCGCACTGAGTGGCATGGCAAACCTCCTGACTGGTGCTCTCCATTCACGATCCACACGGCGGAGGGGCTGCGACCACGCTGCCAGCAGGCTCTGAGCACAACGCATGGGCGTCCGCGCGAGACGAGCGTGCTACTACGCCAGGAGTCCACCCGCGTGCAGTCACTCTTTATGCGAGGATAAACTCATCTAGCGCCAGGCAGGCGAGTGGGGTGAAATCCTGCCCGCTAAACCGCTCCCCGAGAGCCAAAGGCGTGGTGAACAGGTTCGACAGGGTAATAATCATCAGGTGCGGATCAGCTGGCTTATTTTTGACGTATAGGAAGCCTTCCGCGCCCGCTTCGCCGGCCTTCTTGACGTCGACAAACGGCTGGGGCGATAAGCGGCGTGGCCGAGTCTTGAGCATTGTATGCTAACCTGCCCTGCGCCAGGCTGTCAAGCCGTCGTGGGCCATCGACAGCAAGCGATCCGCCATGCTATGCTGCACGCCAGAAGCAGGCGCGTGCTGACTCGCACACATGAGGAGAGGTGGGATGAGTTCACTCCGGGGCAACAATGGCCCACGCTATAAGCATCGTTACGACGAGGCGGTCACGTATGACACGATCGAGGTCGACCGGCTGACACCCATAATTGGCGCCGAAATCGCCGGGGTGGATCTGTCGCAGCCCCTGAGCGCCCGGCAACAGGGTGAAGTGCAGCGGGCGTTGGCGGAGCATCTGGTGATCTTCTTCCGTGACCAGGAGCTGACCCCCGAGCAGCATCTGGCCTTTGGGCGTGCCTTTGGCGCCCTGCATCTGCACCCGGCAGCCCCCCACGCGCCGAACCATCCGGAGCTGATGATCATCCACGCCGATGAGAGTAGCCCGCGGGCCAACGGCGAGGGCTGGCACACCGATGTGTCGTGCGATCCCGAGCCGCCAATGGGGAGCATCCTGTACATCACGACCTGCCCGCCGCACGGCGGTGACACGCTGTTCGCCAGCATGTATGCAGCCTACGAAGCCCTGTCGGATCGTATGAAAGCCTATCTCGATGGCATGTCCGCGGTGCACGACGGCGAGGAGGCGTACCGGGGTACGTATCGCAACCTCGGCGTAGCAGATAAAAAAGCCTACCCGCGCGCCGAACATCCCGTGGTCCGCACCCACCCCGTCACCGGTCGCAAAGCCCTCTACGTCAACCGGGGTTTTACCACGTACTTACTGGGGGTGCCGCGCGACGAGAGCACGGCGGTGCTTAACTACCTGTTTGACCACGCGGAGAACCCGCTGTTCCAGGTGCGTTTCCGCTGGCAGGAGAAGTCGGTGGCCTTCTGG
>SXND01000204.1 GCA_005777235.1 Pseudomonadota bacterium | reverse complement strand
CCCACCCTCAGCCGCGCCGGCGGTCCGTCCCCCCTCCTCAGCCCGTAGGGCCAGCGGCCGCCGCGGCGCAGCGCGCTGGGGGAGCTCCCGGTGGCGCGGAGAAGGCGCTGGTGAGCAGCGGGGAGGCGCCAGCGGGGAGGTAGCCAGGGGGCACGACACGGGGGTGGGTGCCGCAGAGCTGGTGGAAAAGGCCGTTTAATTTTCCTATACTCCGCATCGCGCGGCCTGTGGTACGCCGACATCGAGCTGGCTCAGCAGCTCGTCGCCGGGTTCGCACACGACTGGCCCTTCGTGCGCTTTGCGCTGGTGCGTTACCAGCCAGGCACGGTGACCAAGCCAACCGATACCGTGGATCGGCGCGCCTCATCCGTCGTCCTCACCGACTTTGTGCAGTTGGCGCGCGGGCGTACACTGGAAGCCAGCCGGGTCGATCCCACGACGGTCACGGTGACGCTGTCGCCCCAGAATGCCGAGCGGCTCACCACGGCTACGGCCCGCTTCCAGCGTCGCGTCTTTGACCCCCAGGCTTCCGGCGCCGCGGCACCAGATGTCTACATGGACGTCTTGACGAGCATGACGACCTTGCAGACCATCCCAGGTTTCTCGAATCGCACCGGCCAGGTCAAGGGACATATTGACGCGACCGCCTTTCGTGCCGGGCGTATCGTGGTCGAGGAGCACCAGGAGGGCTACCTGGTGGCCGGGGTCGAGGCCACCGACACGCGTGTGGTGTATCGCGACATCATCGAGTGTACGGTCTTTGATCAGCCAAATGGCCCGATTCTCTAGCCGTACGCTCTTGTAGGGAGAGCCCGCTCCTCCAACGGTAGGAGCGGGCCATCGCCATCTGGAGAACGTTTAGCGCAGTAGAGACGATCCCACATGCTTCGCCCCAACGCCGCCAGCACCTACCCGTAGAGCCTGGGCCCGCAGAGCAACATTGCCTACGGGCAGTGTCTTATGCTACATGTGCGTCAGTGCAGAGGGGACGTCGTCATACGGAGGCGGACAAGTGTAGAGGCGGAATGACCAAGGAGAGGATGTCTATGGCACGGCTGTGGTGTGGCCTCTTGGGATCGATTGGCATAGGGATCGGGATGACAGTACTGGCCTGGGGACAAACGGCGCCCCGCACGGCGCCGCCCAAACCCAAGCTGGAGCGGCTGCGGGTGGCCATTGCCCCGCTGGGATGGGACACCAACTTTACCTGGTTGCAGAGTCGCAGTGGTCAGCTCGATAAACGGCCAGCCCTGGAATTTTTGGTGGGGATTGACCGCCAGACGGGGGCGTACACGCCTGAACTGGCCGAAAAGTGGGAGATGAGCCCCGACGGCAAGCACTGGACCATTACGCTGCGCAAAGGCATTCCTTTTCATGAAACCTGGGGGGAGTTTAGCGCACGCGATGTGCGCCACGCGGTCTTCTTGATTACCCAGGCCGAGTCCGTCCAGAGCGATACCGGCTTCTGGCGCACCATCATGGGAATTAACAAGAACGATACGCCGGAGGTCATCGCCCAGAAAATCGCTGCGGGCGTAGAGATCGTCCATCCGCATCAGGTGATCTTCCACCTGCAGTACGCGGCGCCAGAACTGCCGGAGAACCTGTCGGCGAACGCCGACCTGGTGATGGAGAGCAAGGCGCGCTGGGATGCCGGCGGCAAAGAGTTGTATGGGCAGAAAGTGGTGGGGACCGGACCGTTCGAGTTCGTGGAGCGCAAAGTCGGCTCCTACGTGCTCTACAAACGGGTCGAGAACCACTGGCGGAAGACGCCGGAGTTTAAGGAACTCGAATTTCGCTGGGTGCCCGAAGGGGTGACGCGGCTGGCAACGCTGCTGGCGGAAGAGGTGCACATTTCCGATGTGGACCGGGGGCTGCAGCAGGACGCCGTCGCCAAGGGCATGAAGGTGATCAGCAGCACGAAACACGCCATGCAGCATCAGTGGTATTTTGGCGGCATGTATTTTGCCACCCCGGAGAAAATGGATCAGCGCTTGCCCTTTGTGGACCAGCGCGTACGGCGGGCGATGAACAAAGCGGTGAATCGTGCGGCGCTGGCGCAGGCGCTCTTTGGCGGCAGGGTCATGCCGCTGCGTATTCCTGGGTATCATCCGCAGCTCGACGAGGTCTTCTGGCCTGGGATCTGGAACCCGGACTGGGATGCCCGTTTCGAAGACCAATACGGCTACGATCCTGCCAAGGCCAAAGCGCTCCTGGCCGAGGCCGGCTATAAAGACGGTTTCGAGTTCACCCTCTATCTCTACACGCTCCCCGGCCTCCCGGAGCAGCTCGATATTGGCCAAGCCCTGGCGCTGGATTTTCAAGCCATTGGGCTCAAGCCCAAGTTGGTGGAAATTGACTTCCCACGGGTGCGCGAGCAATACCGCACCAAGACCATCCACGGGGCCTTGTTTCCAGCGCGTAATGCCCTACGGGCGCTCGAATACATCAAAATCAATAACAAGGCCAAAGATTCGGTGGTGTACTCGTACGAACACCCGTACATCGAAGAGCGTTTCGAGCTCTTAGGAAAGGTCGTAGACAAGGCGGAGCGGGCCCGTATCCTGCGCGAGGTGGGTGATCACATCTATCAGAATTTTGCCACCATCCCGCTGTTCTTTCTCTATGCGGAGGCCGCGGTGAATCCCAAGTATGTGGCTGAATATATCTTCCCAGGCGTGATTACGGGTTTTTTCACCCATCTGGAATACGTGAAACTAGCGCCCTGACCGGCCCCGGCGTTGGCACGGGTCCCCAGCTACGCGCTCCGCAGGGCTGGGGACATCAGACGCTGCCAGAGCAGGGGTGTCAGGAGGGCCGCCGGCAGCAGCAGGATCAGCCCCCCCAGCGCGCTGAGGGCAATGGCATACGGGATGGTGTAGGTCGTGGCCATCAGACCCATGGCCAGCGTGCCCAGGGGGGTGGAGACCCCAATACAGACGCTCACCAGGCCCATCATGCGGCCACGCATGGCCGGTGGCGTGGCCAGCATGGTGATGGTGCTTTGCATGGTACTAAACCCCGCCTGGCCACAGCCCCCCAGGGCCAGCAGGGCAAAGGCCAGGGCATACCACGGCGACCAGACGAACAGCATGCCGGTGAGCAGGACCAGGAACGAACCGCCCAAAAAGAGGCGGCCATGGTACTGCAACCGCTGCGTACAGGCGATCAGGCCAGCGCTGACCAACTGCCCGACGCTTTCGGCGGCAGCCAGCAAGCCGACTAGGCCGGCTCCAACGCCTAAGAGGTCGCTGCCGATGGCCGGAATAAACTGCCGGGCCGGAAAGGCCAGCGCGTTCATCACCAGGGTGACGTAGAGCAACCCCATCAGCATGGCGTGCTGCCGGGCGTAGCGCACTGCCATGACCAGCCCTTGCCACAGTGGATCTCCCGCCGTGCGGTCGCGCTGCACCGGGGGAATCTGCACCCGCGTCGTCAGCCCCAGCGTGAGGATATGCAGGGCCAGGACCCAGGCGTAGGCCGCAGGAAAGCCGATGTGTTCGATCATCACCCCCCCGATCAGCGGTCCGAGCATTTTGCCCAGCGTGTTGGTCACCACATCCAGGGACATGGCATTCACCAGGCGTTCTGCGCCCACCAGGTCCAGGATAGCCGTGCGCCGCGCCGGATCTTCCAACGCTTTGACGACGCCCTGCAAGGCCACGGCCAGAAAGATCTGCCAGGGCTGCAGGCGCTCGGCCATAAGGAGTCCCAACACGGCCAGGGCCGTGCCCGTAGACAAGATCTGGGCGCCAACGAGAATCTGCCGGCGTGGGCACCGGTCCGCCAGCCAGCCCGCCAACGGCGCACACAACGGCCGTGGCAGGTTGTTGAATACGAGCACGAGGGCTAAAGGTAACGGGGCGTGGGTGAGATGCCAGATGAGCAAACTGAGGACGAGTTGCTCCATCCACCGCGCAACTTCTGAGAGCCCTCCGACACCCCACAAGACGCGGAAGGCAGCATCGTGCAGGACAATGAACACCGGCGTCTGCTGGCGGGTGTGGAGGGCGGTCGTCTTCTCCTGGGACATGGCGCTCCTTCATGCCATCGACACCCCCCACGGAACACGTGACCGACCGAGGCGGCGTTGATCGTCAATCAATTGGGGCAGCTGGCTCATCAGCTCGGTGCAGAGATCAAAATCAGCCTAAGTCACCCCTCCCGCAAAGTCAATGCGGCGTCTGGCCGGGGACCGCGTCGTGGTATACTCGCCAGCGTATGCCCAAGGCTTTCTGGTTGATGCCTGTGTGGAGAGGATTGCGTGATGCGTACTCTAACTTCGAGTGCCTCTGCTGGCGCCGTGGCGTTGCCCGTGCAGGATGAACTCCTCTATGAAATCGTTGATGGCCAGCGTGTGGAGATGTCACTCATGAGTGCCTATGCCACGTGGCTTGCTTCTCGCCTACACGGTCTCTTATGGCCTTATGCAGAAGAACATGCACTCGGTACCGCAGTCACCGACATGCTGTTCATCCTGGATACGCAACGTGATCTGCGTCGTCGGCCAGATATGGCGTTTGTGTCTGCAACACGCTGGCCGCTGCTCCAGGCGTTACCCGAGACGGGTGACTGGGCGGTGGTGCCTGACCTCGCCGTGGAAGTCCTGAGCCCCAACGATGTTATGAAGGACGTGCTGGCCAAGCTGCGCGAGTATTTCCACTATGGCGTGCAGGTTGTGTGGGTCGTGTCACCAGAGGAGCAGCAGGTCTATGTCTACACTTCGCCGACGCAACTGCGCATTCTCACCGTGGATGAGACGTTAACCGAGGCGCAGCTCTTACCCGGTTTCCACCTGCCGTTGGCGCGGCTGTTTCAGCGCGCTACGGCGCCGCGAGCGACCCCCGCAACCTGAGACGGAATCGACTGCAAGCCGGGGCTCGCCCTGTGCGACTGCGGCAACTCTGGTAGTTGCTCGGCCCTTGGTGTACTATCCATGGCACGTTGGCTGACGGCGCGCAGAGGCGCTACGGATCGACCGGATGAAGGAGAAGATCATGCCAGAGCGAGGGCCCTTTCCCTACGACGTGTTCCTGAGCCACAACGCGCAGGACAAGCCACGCGTGCGGCGACTGGCGGAACGCTTGCAGGCGGCGGGGCTGCGCGTGTGGTTCGATGAATGGATGATCCAGCCTGGCGACGATATTTACCTGGCCATTGAGCACGGGCTCGAAGCAGCGCGGGTGCAGGTGTTATGCGTGTCGCCGGCGGCCCTGGGATCGGAGTGGGTGACGCTGGAGCGCAGCACGGTGCTGTTCCGTGATCCGACCAATGCCGGACGCCGCTTTATCCCGCTGCTGCTGGCTGACTGTGAACTGCCGGGGACGCTGCGGCGCTATAAGTATGTGGATTTCCGTGCGGACAGCGACGCGGCGCTGGAGGCGCTGATCGTGGCATGCCGCGTGCCGACGGATGAAGTTCTGGCAGTCTCACCACCGCCGCCTGCGCAGACTGCGCGCGGGACGCGGCGCACGCGGCTCTCTGGGAGTAAGCATGCCAAGCCGCCGCCGATTGCGCCGCCCCAGCCGCAGGAGGAGCCTCGGAAGGAGACGGCGCTGCTGGCTGTGCTAGAGCGTCGGCTTACGGGGCATACGGGCTGGGTCAACAGCGTGGCGGTCAGCCCGTATGGGACGTGGGTGGTGTCCGGGGCAGGGACCCCTGGTACGCAGGCAGAGCCCCCTGATACACAGAGGGACTGTCCGGTCAAGATTTGGGACCTTGCGAGCGGGGCATGCCTGGCAACGTTGGAGGAACATATAGACCAAGTGAGATCCGTCGCGATTACGCCAGATGGGAGGCGGATTCTGTTGGCTTCATTCGATCACTCTGTCCGCATTTGGGACGCAAGCTCGGGCCGGGCATTAGCCAAGCTGTATGGGCACACCGATGGTCTAAGGTCAGTGGTCGCATTGCAGGACAACACTCATGTAATTGCTGGAGGAGACGACAAGACGCTCAAGCTGTGGGATCTCAAATCGCAATCGTGTCTTAAGACCATCCAGTGCGGGACGGGAGATGCTGACCGCGTGTTCAGCATCTCCGCCGAGCGTGCGCGGGGGCAAGTGCTGTCAGGGCATCCACACGGGTGGGTTCGGCTCTGGAACCTCGCAACAGGTGCATGCCTGGCGACGATGCAGGGCCATTCGGCTCTTGTGAACTCCGTCCAGATCACGCCAGACGGACGGTTTGCCGTTTCGGGGTCCAACGACAAGACCGTCAAAATCTGGGACCTAGAAACGAGGCATTGCGTCGGGACGTTGGAAGGCCATCAAAACGTGGTGCATTCGGTCGCCATCTCCCCCAACGGTGCTGTGATCGCCTCCACGGGATTTACTGACCACACAGTCCGACTCTGGGATCGCCAATCGGGGGCGTGTTTGCAGGTGGTCAAGAACGAGGAGAGCGCGTCGCCGATTGCCGTCGCCTTCAGCCCCGATGGTGCGCGGCTTGTGGTGGGCACGGCAGAAGGCACGATCTACGTCTACCGCCTCCTCAGCCTCCGCCCCACACCGCCGCCGAGGCCACCCACCGCTACATGAATGCCAAAGTCGTGCTCATCGGCGAAGGTACCATCGGCAAAACCTCCCTGGCGTATCGCCTGGTCGAAGATCGCTACGTGGTCCGCGACCGCACCCACGGCATGAACGTCTGGCGCCTCGATTTGCCCCTGCCACCCGACACCACGCTGGAGCGCGAGGCCTTGCTGTGGGATCTCGCCGGGCAGGAAGACTACCGCCTCATCCACCAGCTCTTTCTGGAAGACACCGCCTGAGCGCTGCTGCTCATCAACCCGCAGCAAGACGACCCCTTTGCCGAGGCCGGTGACTGGCTCAAGGCCCTCAAAACGGCGGCGCACAACCACGCAGCACAACGGGACGCAGCCCGGCTGCTGATCTTCTCGCAGATCGACGTAGGCGGCATGAAGCTCAGTAACGCCAAGATCGAGCGCTTTCGCCAGCAGTACGGCTTTGCGGATTGGCTGCCGACCAGCGCCAAGACGGGCGAGCATTGCGCGGACCAGGAGAACGGCGGCCAGCCTTCCACGCTCAAACAACTCATCGCCGCCAGCATCCCGTGGGACACGCTGCCCTGGACGAGCACGCCGCGCCTGCTGGCCGCCCTCAAGAACGCCGTGGTGGCCATGCGCGACACGTCCGACATCCGGCTGCTGCGCTTTGCCGAGCTGGCGCAGCGCCTGGAGCAGGCCCTGCCAGGCGAACCATTCGGCGAGTCCGAGGTGCGCACCGCGGTGACGCTGCTGGCCAATCACGGCCTGGCCCGTCCGCTCACATTTGGCGATCTGGTGCTGCTGCGCCCGGATTTGCTCAATGGCTACGCCGGGGCCATTATCCGCGCTGCTCGTGCCCACGTGGACGAGATCGGCTGCGTGCTCGAAGCAGACATTTACCGCGCCGATTTCGACTTCACTGGCGTTGAACGGCTGCAGCATCGCCCGGATGAAGAGCTGCTCCTGCGCGCCCTGGTGCAGACCTTGCTCGACCACGCGCTGTGTATCGCCGAGGATACGCCCCAGGGCCGGCACCTGGTGTTTCCGTCGCAATACCGCCGCGAGAAGGACATCCCGCATGAGCCAAATATCTTCGTGTCGTACACCTTCCGCAGCGAGTGGCAGACCGTGTGGACCACGCTGGTGGTGCGCCTATGGTATAGCCAGGAGTTTCAGCAGCACGAGCTGTGGCGCAACGCGGCAGCATTTGACACCAGCAAACGCCACACCCTGGGGCTGAAGATCGCCAACCGGCAAGGCGAAGGCGAGGCCACCATCGCCCTGTTCTTCGACGTCAACGTGCCGGATGAGTTGAAGGTGATCTTTATCGAGTACGTGCACCGGCATCTGGCCAAATATGCCTACGATGTTCGGCGTGACCGGCGCTACATCTGCCAGCAGTGCGGCAAGCCGGTGATCGACCTCGACGCGGTGCGGGCGCGCCTCCAGGCGCAGAAGGATTTTATCTACTGCCAGCAGTGTGACGAGCGTGTGCCGCTGATGGACTTCATTGAACAGCGCCTGCTGAGTGATCCGGTCGCCCACAAGATTCTGGCCATGGAGGCAACGGCCAGCCGCGCCCTGGATGCCCAGGCGCTCGAGCACATCCTCATCGGCCACATGATGGCGATCTGCAATCCCGCGTACACCAGCCAGGATTGTTCGGGCTGTGGCCATCGCCAGAAGAAGACGCTGGTCGAGCGTGTCCACCAGTGTGCCTGTTGTGGATTGACTCTCGACCGAGATCATAACGCGGCCTTCAATATCAAAAGACT
>SXND01000203.1 GCA_005777235.1 Pseudomonadota bacterium | reverse complement strand
GGCATGGCAGATTGCGGCATTACTTGGCAAGATTGCATCGAAAAACTCTCTGCTACAGCAAAAGCATAGAAGCCCTCAAAACCGCAGTAAGACTACTGCTCAACAAAGAAATTGCCCTATCTGTGTTTGTTTGACAATACCCGAAATGCCGGAATCCCAACGATGAGCTGTACGTACCGACGATGGACTGTGCATACCACTTGCCTGCATCTCTTGGGGTTTTCATGTTTGGTGCCGTCGCGGTAGGAACGCCAGTTACCCGACGCCCCCCGCACAGATCCCGGCGTGCGGTTTTTCCGCACCGGGCTCCTCAATGAGACTCGCTTCCGCAATCCTACAAGGTAGGAGAATGCTATTCCCCTCAGGGAGGTTGGCTTGCCTGTCCGGCCCTGCATGTCCGGGACAAGTTTCCTTTGAAGGCTATGTCTCACTGTCACCCCCTTCCCCATGTGGACGGCTCTCCCGCCCGCGGAGTACTACGAGGTGATCCGACTCCCCAGACACATACGGTGGGCGTTCCCATTCCAGTACTTCTCCACCTCCCTGCCGGGCGTTCCGCCTCAACGGTCCAGGTTCCAGCATCGCACTGTGTCCGGGTTTCCCCTTGTGTGGCCCAAAGAGCTGTCTACCATCCGTCGAGACGTCCGACTCGCAGGAACGTCTGAGGTCTCCCAAGTTCTCAACGCTTCTCTCTCTGCATGCCAGGCCCTGAGGACCCCGACAGACCCTCCAGTCTCTCACCATGACGAGACTTTTGCATTGGCTTCCAGTGCGTTAAAACTGTCGCCATCTGTATTGATCGCATTGACGAGGCTGTACCAGACTTCAGGGTGTGCGGTCACCCTTCCGGCCTACAGAGTTCCCTGTGTACGCTTCACATGTTTTGTTCGGTGTTGGGCACTTCCTCCACACATGCAACACTCGGTACGAGTGGTGGGTTAGACCTTACTCGGTGGGGACTTGCACCCCACAAGAAGCGCCAAGCTTTGCTTGGCGCACCAACGCTACGCGTCAGGCGCGGGGAACAAGTGGAGCGACGCAGGAGCGGAGCTTGTTCCCCGTCGCTTGGTCGGGATAGGTAGGTGCCTTACGGCACTTCCCCCCCCTCAGAACGGTGCGTGCGACTTTCACCGCACACCGCTCAAGCATCTCAAAGGCCGTGTGAAGGACCCGTCAGCACTCGCAGTACATGCTGGCTGCACGATACTCGACCTTGGTCGATTCCCTTACGGGGAAGGTAGCACCAGTGGAACAAAGCCACCGACATTTGCAACACCCTCTGTACCGATTCCTCCGTTGTTTTCGTGCCGAGACACCAGATGGAAGTCTGCCCGCTTGCGCGGAGGATCATGTTGCCTCACGGCTCAACCCCTCTCCACCTTATTACAAGGCGGCCTTCGCTTGCTCCATCCTCCTTTACCCGCCGTCCTATCGGCTGACCTTACGGCTCGCTTTCCCTTCCGGGAGAACGACGGGCTTACCACGTTCCGCCTCTGTACCCGCACGGGTTAGGTCTGGCCTCTCCGCCGGGGGTCTCCCTCTGCGACCGGTGACGCGTGAGCACCGGTTCCTGACTCCATGCCTTTTTGGTTCAAGCGTATAAGCACTTTACGCTTGTCTAACATCACGACGGTTCTCGGCCATTCACATGTGTTGACCTTACCATGCCATCCTAGCTCCCGACCACCTCAGTGCTGGTAGTCGCCACGTCGGCTCACGCTCTCGTGACCACCCTTGCGGATGAGGCTACATTGTCCCAGCAGCTTCGCACCCCCCCGTTACCAGTGACGCACGTGCTGGTAGGATACTGCTGGCAGAACAGCAGGTGGTGTCCCTCTACGGGCACCACAGATACATAGGCGACCTCGTGTCGCACCACGCGCTTGTTGGGCTGGGGGAACGCCAGTGATTGCCCTGCTTTGGGGTGCTCCCGCCCCCTACAATGACGACGAGGTGGACGTGGGGAGGAGTTGTTGACGCAAGAGGTCGCTTGCCAGGCGGCTGAGAGGGAGATCCCGTTGCCGGGCTTGCTCTTGCAGCATGCGGAGAACGTCCTCGTCGATTTCCACCTCATACCGTCGCTGTCGCAGGGCAACCTCTTCGACTTCAACGGTCTGAAAGGAATCAGGATAATCCGTAGTATCATGCGTGTCCCAAAATGCCGCAGCGTCTTCATAACTTGCAAATTCGTCTGGAAGAGGATCAACACGTTTGCCGCTGTTGGGCATAATATCTCCGTTCTGTTTGGATCATGTCACGAGCAGAGATGGGCAACGCCGCCGTCTGGTACTTGAGAATGAAGAAGACAACAAGGTATCTTCCCGCTGCGGTTTGCCCATAGGCGACATACATGTCTTCGCCCGGCACGCGCCCTTTTTCTGCGCGACGGATGAAGGGCTTGGAAAAAAGTACCTGCTCGACTTCGTCAGGCATGACGCGGTGTTTACGTTCGAGCTTGTCGACAAAGACCTCTTTCCAAATCACTTCATAGAGACGCATCGTCACACCTGTTCGTAGGGTCTACTCCTCTTCACTTATCTTACCATTTCTCTGGCTGGAAGCCCAACGCTAGGGGTCAGGCGCGGCGAATAGCGGGAGCGACGAAGGAGCGGACGCTGTTCGCCGTCGCCTGCACCCCCTGGTTCGGCGCAGATTTTAGTGGCCTTAGTCGGCACTCTCGGTCTCTGCAAGAGCACGGACATGCAGAATTTCTCGGGCATGCATGGGCCGAATGTCGTGTTGGGATAGGGTTAACACGGCAAGCGTAGCCCCTTCACCGGTCACGAACTCGACTTCACAGGTCACTCCGTCCTTATAGCAATGGACCACGGCGCCAATATCCCCTTGGGTTAAGCCATAGGCTGTGAGATCGTGGACCAAGACGACAGTGTCCAATTCACGAATCATGTCCTTCTCCTCTACATCCCCTGGCGAGCTCAATCGGGGTACGCGGTCACAAAGCGCGGGTTGGTCTCGCCTGTTTCGACAATCCACACCGTGCGGATGCGTGGCGAAGTGCCACGTGGTGCTTTGAGCACACCCTCAATAATATACTTCACACCGTGCGGCGATGGCACCACGTCTTGCACTGGTGCACTGTGAGCAAGGGTCAGTAACTCGTGCTCCAAGAGAGGTATGTTGGTCTCATCAAAACCTAGGGCGCGGAAAAACGTGGCTTTAGCTTTCCCAACGGCATGCGTTTCCGAGAGCAAATAGGCGCGCAGTTTTTCGGATGGAATGTACGCCTGGAGGCCATTGGGAAGCTGCATCGTTGTTTCTACACCCTCCTGGATTTAGCAAAAAATGAACTGGAGCCGGCTGCCAGTGGGTAAAGGACAGGTCATGCCAGCCCCTCCCCGTTGTCGCAATGGGGGCAATTCCCCATATTTACCGGCGTGCGAATTTCTCGCACCGGGCGACCCCAACGATAGTGCCCCTTATGGGGAGTCGGCCTCCTCACCTTGCCTTGCACGCCCATCGTCCAAGTGATCCTCTGCGAGCAGGCCAACCGAAGAGCTGGAGTCCCATCACCTTGAGTCTGTTCTTAGCACACAACTGGGCCTTCCCCACCAAAAAAAAGGACAGGGAGAACCTAAGCGGTCGTTACCCGTGGGCTCACTGGACCCGTGCCATGCGACTCGTCCATCTTACTCTCGTCGGTGTGTCCTTTTGGTTCCTAGAAAAAAAACTAGGGAACCTCCTCCGGACACGCTGTAGTCCCTAAGGAGCGAGAGCCAAGGACTGCCCCGCGCTCTCCGCCGCGTCACCGCACCTTTCGGTCAAGGCCTTATAGTGAGGCTTATCCGTCATCTCACGAGGACGGAACGACGTGGGACCTCGTCGGTCAGATTTTCTCCCCATTTTCCCCAGGCGACCCCACCATGCACCCGGTATGTCCTCCGTGGATACTCGTCCACCCCACAGAGAAAGGTTGGTTTCCCAACCCCAGCGCTTCAGACGCGTTCGGATCTTGACGCACACACAAGGCCGAATCGTGATGCCTCCCGAAGTATCACCGCCTGGCCACTCCATCGCCGCCCTTACGGGACGACCCTGGCTGTGTACCCCTCAAAGAGGGTTCGAGCGATGACTTCTGTACGGGGACGAACCCGCACAGGGAGGATGTGGTTCCGAAGAACCGCACCGTTTGAGACTTGGTATAAAAATCCTTCGACTCACGCGAACGCCGCGCATCAGGTGCGGGAAATAGCGGGAGCGAGGTACGAGCGGACGCTATTTCCCGTCACCTGCATGCGATTGATACTTATTGAGGCCCCCTCCCCAGCATACCGCCGTGGTATGCTGAGAGTGGCAAAACCCGTAGAACAAACACGGAGGAGACCTCAATGCGATTCTACACCCAACAGCACCCTTTTTACTGCGGCATCGATCTCCACGCCCGTACCATGGACGTCTGTATCCTCGACCAGGCTGGAGAAACACTGGTGCACCGGAATATGACCGCCACCCCAGAGGCGCTGCTCAAGGCGATCGCCCCCTACCGGGAACAGATCGTCCTGGCGGCCGAATGCATGTTTACCTGGTACTAGCTTGCCGACTTCTGTGCGGAACATGGTATCCCTTTTGTCCTCGGTCATGCCCTCTATATGAAGGCCATCCACGGTGGCAAGGCGAAAAACGACAAAATCGACGCGCATAAAATTGCGGTGCTTTTGCGTGGTGGTATGCTCCCGCAAGCCTATGTCTACCCCGCCGAGATGCGCGCAACCCGTGATCTGCTGCGCCGACGCATGCACCTGGCACGCAAACGCGGGGAACTCCTGGCGCACGTGCAAAATACCAACAGCCAGTATAACCTGCCTGCGATCGGTAAAAAGATTGCCTATAAAGCCAATCGCGACGGGGTCGCTGAACGTTTTGCCGATCCGGCCGTGCAAAAAAGCATTGAAATCGATTTCGCCCTCATCGGCCACGACGATGCGTTGCTTCGCGACGTCGAACTCACCATCGTCAAAACGGCCAAGCACCACGACGCCCAGACCCTGTATCTGCTCCAAACGGTCCCCGGCATCGGCAAGATCCTTAGTCTCGTGCTCCTCTATGAAATCCATGATAGTGCGCGCTTCCCACGGGTACAGGATTTTGCCTCGTACTGTCGCCTCGTCACGTGTGCCAGGGAATCGGCGGGGAAACGCTCGGGAACGTCTGGGGCCAAAATCGGCAACGCCCATCTCAAGTGGGCCTTCTCCGAAGCCGCCGTCTTATTCTTACGGGATAATCCTGCCGGTCAGAAATTATTGACCCGACTGGAAAAAAAACACAGCAAGGGCAAAGCCCTCACGATCCTCGCACATAAATTGGCACGGGCGATTTACTACATGTTCAAACGCCAGACGGCTTTTGATGTGGACACCTTCCTTCGGGGATGAGGGAGAGGAGCCGGTGAGCTCAATGCCTAACTGGCCAGTCATGGGATGAACCTGATCCGCAACGCTCGACACGCTGCCAAAAATTGCGTCTGTGAACGCCCATGAGCGTTTAGGTCGTTATCCCTGAGCCCTACGTTTGATGAGACACCGACTCCTGCTTCTGTGTGCCCCAACGCTGGCGTCTCCAGGTGTGACGCGTACACAGGCTGTCCCTCATCAACGTCCGAATAGACCATGGCACATACCGTCGATTGTGCCATGACATCGAGAACACATGGGACCTTGGCAAGGACCCCAGCAGCTCCTAAAGGCATCCATCATGTCCCAACACCAAGAACAACGTCGTAAACAGGCCATGGACAAATATCTTGTCGAGGACAAGATCGAGGACATCTGTCGGCAACTCTCCTGTTCGAAAAGTTGGCTCTACAAGTGGCGAGAGCGCTATGATGCACAGAATCCCACTTGGACCCAGGAACGGTCCACAAGACCCAAGAGCCACCCAACTCAAACCCCAGAAAGTGTCGAACAGGCCATCGTATCGCTGCACCTCTCCTTGCGCCACAACGGTACAGGCGGTGGCGTCACTGCCATCGCACAAGCGCTCATCCAGCAAGGTATCGCGCCAGTGCCCGCACGACGCACTATTGATCGTATTTTACGTCGCCATTATAAAAGGGGAAAATAACGCGGATCACACACAGCAACTTTTGTATGCCCTGTAGTGACAGACTTCCTCATATGGCAACAGTTGTCAACGCTTGACGTGTGCTGCTCCTCCCCCGAGCCTGAACCTAACTGGAGAGCGTGTAACGTTCATCCTGTCGTTTGCATAGGACGGTACGAGGACACAGATATGTTTCTCGGTCGCAGAAAACAGGTCTCTTGGTTTCTGCACTCGTCATCGACATGGCGAGAGAACCTCAATAAGTGTTTGGTGCAGCCACGTTGGAGCGCCAGCATGTGAAATGAAGTCAGAACACGCTACCGACTGCCAACGCTGCCAGAATCAAACAGGCGGAAAAAAAAGCAAAAAACCGCTCACAGGATATTTTTGTCCCTTGACAACCGGGGGCCTCATAAGTGTTAGGCGCGCGCTTGGGGACAACCTCCCGCTTGGCCTCCCCAGGTCCCTGCGGCATTTGGGGATGGCGCACGAGTCTTCGACTCCGACCCCGGTTCCCGCTTTTACTGGGAAACGGTGAAGGCCGGGCGTCGATAGCGCAACATCTGGCCACTGCCCGCATTGCAGTGCTTCCCCTCGTGCAGCGCCAATTTGCCGTTTACCCAGACTGCGACGATCCCCAGCGGATATTGCTTGGGATCGTCGTACGTCGCGGTATCCGCGATGGTTTTAGAGTCAAAAAGAACCATATCGGCGTGATAACCCGGCGCGATACGACCACGTTCGGCCATGCCAAACGTGTCCGCAGCCAGCGAGGTCATGCGGCGCACGGCTTCCGGGAACCTGAGAAGGCCGCGCTCGCGTACGTAGCGCGCCAGCACCCGTGGAAATGTGCCAAACAACCGCGGGTGCGGACGTCCGCGCAGATCCGGAATGCCATCCGATCCCACCATCATGTCACGATAGGCCAGGTTGGTCTCGATATCCGCTTCATCAATGATGAAAAGAATACAGATGGTCCGGTCACCTCCGGGTGCGGTGAGAATCAATCGCACCGCCTCGGTCACATCCATGCCACGCTCCGCAGCGATATCCAGCAACATGCGGCCTTCAAATTCACGAAAGGCTGGACAACTGGCAATCCGGATGACTTCGGCCTTTTCCCGGTTGATGTGTTCCAGATCGAAGTATTCAATCATGCGACCACTGCCGGCCGTATAGGGATAGACATCCAGCGTGACCCGCTGACCGGCCGCCAGAGCCGCATCCACCTTCGCCAACGACGCTTTGACCTTGCCCCAGTTGGGCGTGCCTGCGGCCTTGTGATGCGAGATGTGCACATGGACACCGCTCTGTCGACCAATAGTCAACGTTTCCTCCACTGCTTCCAGCAGCAGGTCACCTTCATCGCGCATATGCGTGGTGTACAGTGCCTCGTATGGCTGCGCACAGCGCGCCAAGGCAATCACTTCCTCTGTCTGGCTATAGCGACCGGGCCGATAGATCAGCCCCGTGGAAAAGCCACAGGCCCCCTGTTCAAGGGCTTGTTGAACATAACCCTGCATGGCAGCCAATTCTGCTGCGGTCGGCGACCGCTGCTCCATACCCATCGCCAGTACACGCACGGTGTTATGTCCGACCAGCATCATGTTGTTAATCGCCGGTCGGCCATCCAGCACCGCACGAAAGTAGCCTTCCAGGTCGGTGAAGTCACCACGCAGACCTGCGAGGATGCCACCGCTGGCCGCAGCTGCATCCTGCGCAGGATCCGCGGGCACAGCGCTGAAACCACAGTTGCCCCCAACAACCGTGGTCACGCCTTGAGCCAGCTTGAACATCATACCGGGAAACCGCAGGAATGCCCCATCATCATGGGAATGCGTGTCGATGAAGCCAGGCGCAAGAGTGAGCCCCTGTCCATCAAGCTCCATAAGACCATTAGCAACTGAACCAATCTGATCAATGCGTCCGTCAGCGATGCCGACATCGCCCTGAATCGCATCACGGCCGGTACCATCAAGAATCGAGACATTGCGGATCACATAGTCCAGCATCACAGCGCTCCTCTGCAGCCTGCTCAAGGCTGTCAATCGCCGGCCGCACCTGCAGCCATGCACCGATTTTCTCGCCAATCATGATACAGGGGCTCCAGGCGTTCTTGGCAGAAAAGGCGCGGCAAGCGCTAACTGATTTATAATTAAGGTGTTGCAGAACGTCCTTTCTCAGTCCTGATCACGATGCAACAGACCGGCACCTAACGCCCAAGCTGAGGTGCGGGCCACAGCCCCACGGACACAGGCACTGGGCAAAAAGCCTGCGCTGTGGCCCGTCGCCTCCAGCGCCTAGTTGGCCCGTGACCGCGCCCCGCTGCCCGCTCCTCGGAGCGCTCGCCACGGGGGACGGCCTAGCGGCGGGGCGAACACGCGCGTGGAGTACCAGGCCACGCCCCACAAGCAGAGCCAAACCGCACGCGAGGAGCCACGGCGCTGCCTGTCTGGACGACCGCAGCCGGCAGGAACTTGCCCAGCAACCTCCCGGTGTGCGCACCGGCCAACGCTATATAGGCTTCACATCGTGGTCACTACATCTAGGGACTTGTCACTACATCTAGGGACCACCGAGGTCCCTAGATGTAGTGATCTCGGTTATGAATCCTGGTCTCTATATGTAGTGACCTCCTACACGACGATGTGGGTTTCCAGGTGGAGTGCAAGCCCCTGATCATCACACCGCTCTAAGATTGCAGTTTTGACCGATGGCGTCAAGTGAGTTTGAGAAGCCGAACGCCAGGTTTCAGCCGCTGCCGAAAGCGGGAGCGAGGAACGAGCGTACGCTGTAGGCAGTCGGCTGCAAACCATTGTTCGGCGATGCCTTTACGTTACACGTCTTGTCGCTGGTGTGTCGTAGATGGGACATGGGGATGATCTCCTTTCGCTTCCGCGCTTGCCCTATCTCACCATCTCACCCCAACTCCTCCAACAGCGCTTTGGCCTCCTGCAAGTCGGCGGTGTCAAAGCCCTCGGTGAACCAGCCGTAAATCGGCGCCAGTAGCGTCCGTGCTTCGTCCCACTTGCCCTGCTGCTGCCAGAGGCGGCTGAGGCTCATGGCAGCACGCAGCTCCAGCGCTTTTCGCCTCCTGGCGGCGCGCCACGTCCAGGGCTCGCTGCAACCAGGCTTCTGCCTCCGCCTGCGGCGTCCCCGTCTGCCGCAAGAGCAAGACGCCCCGAAGGCGCCAGACTTCCGCTTCCCACCAGCGTTCTTCATGCTGCTCCACCAGGGTGTGGGCCTCGGCCAGCGCCTGGATGCCGTCTTCCGGGTGGCCCAGGTGGGCAGAGACTTCTGCCAGCACGGTGCACAAATATGGAACCACATTCGCTGCCCCGGTGGCCCGAGAGGAAGCGATCCCGTGGCTGACCTGGGCCATCCCCTCCTCGGCCTGGCCCTGCATGGCCAGCGCCCAGCCGCGCAAGCTCGTTCCCTGGGCCGCCCAGAGTGGAAATCCTCGCTCGGTCGAGAGTGCGACGGCGGCCTCTGCGTGCTCGTACACGGCCGGCACGTCGCGGCGAAACTGAGAGACTATGGCCGCCCCCCACCGCGCAAACGCCAGGCTATAGGGGTGCGACAGTTCGTGCGCCAATGCTAGGGCCTCCTGGATGTGTGTCAGGGCTTGATCCGGGCACCCCAGTAACCAGAGGGTCATCGCGGCGAAGGCTCGACAGGCAACACCTGGATCTTGGCCCATGCGGAACACCAGATTACCGCGCTGGTCTGGCCTGTAGTGTGCGATGGCTTCCTCCAGGTGCAGGCGGGCAGCCGGCAACGCGCCAAGCCAGAACCACGTCGCCCCGAGGGCATAGTGGGCAACGACAGAGAGCACGCGGTCGTGGGCACGTTGCGCCAGGCGCAGCAGGGTTTCCGCGATCTCTCGTGCCGTGTGCAACTGTGGCCGTACAACATAAAATCGCCACAGACCAAACAGCACCGGGACCAGCTGTGGTGTCTCGCCCACCTGCTGACACAACGCGCGTGCCTGGGTGAAGGCCTGCTCCACCTCGGGTGCGGCGATCCCTTTGGCCATCTGCAGTGCCGCGCCGAGGGCGATATGCAGGGCCAATGTCTGTTGGATACGATCCGGCGTCTCTGGCAGGGCCTTCAGCAGCTCGATCCCGGTGGTGAAGTGGCTGATGGCTTCCACATTGGCCGAGCGGTCACTGGCTTGTTGGCCCGCCCGCTGCCAGTAGACCACCGCTTGCTCGTGGCAGCCAGCGGTGGTGTAGTGCTGGGCGACCAGCTCTGGTTGCGTCTCGACGGTCTCCGGGAACTGGGCCTCCAACGCCTGGGCAATGCGCTGATGGTACTGCTGGCGGGTGCTCCGCAACAACGACTGATACGCCACGTCCTGGATGAGCGCATGCTTGAACGTGTAAGTGGCCTGCGGCGGCACTCCCCGCTGGTACAGGAACTCCGCGGCCACCAACTGGTGCAGTCCCTGGTGCAAGAACCCCTCATCCCATGGGGCCACGGCACGCAGCAACGCGTAGGAAAACTCGCGCCCCAGCGTCGCCCCAAGTTGGGCCAGGGCCTTCACCGCCGCGAGGCGGTCGAGCCGCGCCATGAGCGCGTCGTGCAGGGTGGCGGGAATGGCCAGCGGGGGCAGGGGCCCGGTCAGCGCATAGCGCTCGTCTCGCTCCTGGAGCAGCCCCGACTCCAGCACCATCTT
>SXND01000202.1 GCA_005777235.1 Pseudomonadota bacterium | reverse complement strand
TTCTCAATGTATTTGCGATATTCATCCAGGGTCGTGGCGCCAATGCAGTGCAACTCCCCACGCGCCAGCATGGGTTTGAGCATGTTGCCGGCATCTGGAGAACCCTCGGCCTTGCCCGCCCCGACGATATTGTGCAACTCGTCAATGAACAGCAGGGTTTTGCCTTCTCTCTGCTTAATCTCGTTCAGCACGGCTTTGAGGCGCTCTTCAAACTCGCCACGATATTTCGCGCCCGCCAGCAAGGCCCCCATGTCCAGTGCAAACAGGACACGATCTTTCATCCACTCGGGCACATCGCCACGCACGATACGCTGCGCGAGGCCCTCGACAATGGCGGTTTTGCCGACCCCAGGTTCGCCAATGAGCACGGGGTTGTTTTTGGTTTTGCGCGACAGAATGCGTACCACCCGCCGGATTTCGGCGTCGCGCCCGATGACCGGATCGAGCTTGCCCTGACGCGCTTGGGCTACCAAGTCCACACCGTATTTCTCCAGCGCTTCGTAGGAGGTCTCGGGATCCGCACTGGTGACCCGCTGATGGCCACGCACTGCGGTCAGCGCCACGAGAAAGGCGTCGCGTGTCACCTTATACTGTTGTAGCAGGCGTCCTGACGCTGTCCCTTGGCCCTCGTCAATCAAGGCCAGCGCCATGTGCTCGACAGAGATGTAGTCGTCCTTGAGACGCTTGGCCTCGTCTTCGGCCTGCACAAACAGTTTTTGCAGGCGCGGCGTGACGTACACTTTCCCAGCCTCAACCCCTGGGCCAGACACGCGTGGCCGCCGTTCCACGGCTTGCTCCACGGCGCTCTTCAAGGCAACAACTGGTATCTCCATACGGGTAAGCAGGCGTGGTAGCAGGCCATCCTGCTGTTCGAGCAGGGCCAATAACAGGTGCTCGCCATCAATTTCGACATGGCCATAGCGGGAGGCTTTCGACTGCGCCTCTTGGACGGCCTGTTGCGATTTCTGCGTGAGACGATTCAGATCCATAGAAAATCCTCGTTGGGGACTGCCAACTGCAGTCGGCAGAGGAAAACGAGGGTGCCCGGTGAGGGCCACAGCTTTTTCCTGCTTGACTTGCCGTGTTCTGCAGCATGCGGCGGACTCTACAATAGTTCTTCTACTACTTAGTAGTAGGGTAAAAAAGATCCGGTCGCGTACCTCTCGTACGGTAACACGTGCAGGTGCCGGTCCCTAGAAGCCGCCTGCTGTATCTAGCGGAGTCGTCACGCAATTCCCTTTCCGTTACGTGGTCGCGGCACGGCTTGAACGTGGCATAACATGCGATACCTGCTCACCTCTCCTTCCGTGGGCAGAAGGTTCCTACGCCCTCTCCTCCCTGGAGAGGGCGCTCAAGACACCATTGTATGCCCACACACGCCTCATGGGTATGCCCTAGGCGGCATGTACGGCGATCCGACGCGGCTTGACCTCCTCAGCCTTTGGTAAGTGCAGCGTCAGGACACCGCCTTTTAGATCAGCCGTAATACGCTGCTGATTGACTTGCTCATGCAACTCAAACTGCCGGAAGAAGTTCGCCAAGTCGTATTCGTGATGTACACGGTCGCCGTGCGTCGTATGGCGTGCCTGGGCCCGCAGCGTCAAAACGTTGTTTTCCACGCGGACATCCAGCTCTTCCTGCGTCACGCCTGGCATATCCGCGACGACCACCAGTCCTTCCGGCGTTTCATAGATATCGACCGGTGGCGCCACATAACGCTCGTGATTCCGGGTGTGTTCGGTGGTGCTAGGCCGTTGGGGGGCCGCAGTGGCTACTGTTTGTTCTGCCATGAGTTATCTCCTCCAGTGTGATCGCCGTTATCAGTCTACACAGTGCTTAATTGACCTGTATGGCAATCTGTTTCGGTTTGGCTTTCTCAGTCTTGGGCAATGTCACCACCAAGATTCCGGCGTGATAGTCCGCCTTGACATTCTCGTCCGTGACTTCAACCGGCAGTTCCACATGCCGTACAAACTTGCCCGTAGCCCGTTCGCTGCGATGGAACGCTTCCGGTTTGACGTCGCCTGGGACACGCCGTTTCTCGCCGGCGACGCTCAAGGTGCTGCCAACGAGGCTGACCTCTAACGTACTCGGGTCCACCCCAGGTGCCAGGGCTTCCACATACACCGCATCTTTATCTTCGTAGAGATTCATCAGTGGGTAGTGCCGTGCGGCGCGTCCCGGCAAAAATGCCGTACGGAAAGACGGCTCACGCCGCGCCTCGGGCTCGTCAAACACCCGCTCAATCTCACGCCGTAACGTCTCGAGGGTCTGCCAGGGATTCCACTCTGCCATGATGATGTCTCCTTCGTCCATTCTGCAACGCTTCGTGCCGTTGTCGGCTGTTCCATGTTCTGCCTCCATAAGAAAGCAAGAGTCGTGCCAAATATATATCATTGAATTGTAATGCTTTTATTGCAGAAGAGACAAAAAGTCTGGGAGACAGTAGGCGCATGCGACAGCCTGCGACGCCGCACAACACGGCACAAAGTGTCGCACGCTGCCATCGTGTCGCACGGCCTCTCCTCAGGGAGAGCCGGCATCGCGAGCTGGGCACCTGCCCTACCCTGGGGAGAGCACTCGGGGGAAACACATCGAGGCAAGAACGAGGTGCCGACGCCGCTGTGGGGGTAGCGGCGTCTGGGACATAGCGAACCTCACGAAGCAGCCACGATCATAAAGCGTACACGTGCCGGCCTTCGAGTCTGGCACTCACGTGCGAGAAGTCGCACGTCGGGGGGCGGGCATCTCCTGGGATAACGGCGATTGGCAGATTAGAGGGTGTAATCGATACATGTTGGCTTGGGGCACACATTCAAAGGCATCCCATTGGGGCGTGATGGCGATCAGCCCTTCCTGTGACAGGCGCTTGAGAGCGCCTCTGACAGTTGAGACAGGGTAGTGTGTCGTCTGCGCCAGCAATTTGAGAGGGATGGCGCCGACAAGGGTTTTAGAATCGACGTAGTAGGTAAGCGCTTCGTAGACAGTGAAAGCGCGTTCGCCGAGCGCACCACGATATGTATCTCTTACGAGACTATAGAGGCGAAATGCTTTGGGACCAGCCGACTGGGTGCGAATATGCTGCATAATCACCCCATCTTGCAGTTGAGTGACATATATATCGTCCTCCTGGAGCAATACTTTGCTATCAAGCCATGCAGTTTTCTATAGATGAGCAAAAATTGTGCCATATGATTATCAATCTTTAACCTACTAAAAAATTGATGGTTATGAGGCTCCGCTCAGATCTGGAAACCTCTCCATGCCCAAGAATATGTGCAAGGGAACATACACAAAATGTGGCATACGATCTAAGTGAAGCGAGAGGCTCCCGGGCGCAGGGCACCCGAGAGCGCCAGCAAGACAGCTTAGAGGCGGGCGAGGAAATCGTGAATACCCTGGCTGAATGTGTCATTCTGGTCGCCTGCCACCATGTGGGCAGCACCGGCGACATCCACATATTCCGCATGCGGCACTGCCGCCAGGAATTCGGCTTGCGTCGTATCACTGACAATATCACTGAGCGTGCCGCGTACGAGTAACGTCGGGACGCGTAGGGCACGGGCCGCCGCCAGTAAGCGCTCAGGATCCCGCTGGCGATTCGGGGCGTGCATGAGCTGCGGATCCCAGTGCCAGTGATAGCGTCCGTCCTCACGCAGGCGGAGATTCTTCGCCAATCCGCTGAGGTTTTTAGGGCGTGGTCGGTGCGGGAGATAGGCCGCAATCGTCTCTGCGGCTTCCTCGAGGCTGCTAAAGCCGTCGGGGCGGGCCGTCATAAAGGCGCGAATGCGGGAGGTGCCTTCGGGGTTCGTGCGTGGGGTAATATCGACGAGGACGAGCGCCCGACTCACCGCCGTCTGGGCCTCCCCAGTAGTCAGGAGCGAGGTCATGCCACCTAAGGAGGCGCCGATCAGGGCGGGTGTTTGCGTATAGTGGCGCATCACGCTGCGCAGGTCCGCGACAAAGGCATCAATGGTGTAATCGCCATCGGGAGCCCAGTCGCTTTCGCCATGACCACGTAGGTCGAGCGACACGGCATACCACCCACGGGCCGCCAGCGTTTGTGCCGTGACGCCCCAAGCGTGACGTGTTTGGCCCCCACCGTGCAATAAGAGCACGGGCGGCGCGCCGGGGGTGCCCCAGGCATCGCCCACAAGGCGTAGGCCCGTGTCCGTGGTATAGGTGAGGGTCTGGGGTACAACGGTCGTCTGGGGCATAGGCCTCCTCTCCTGACGTGTGGGACGCTAATGATGTTAGTCCGTGGGATACGGGACAGGGATGAGCTGGTCGGACGCTGTGGTGTCGGCGCGCCACAAGGCTAAGAGCTTTCTGGCAATCGGACCCGGTTGCCCATCCCCAATCGGCTGGCCGTCCCATTGCACAATGGGGGCCACCTTGATCGAGCTGCCGAGGATGAGCATCTCCGCGGCGTCACGTGCCTCGGCGACGCTGAGATCCGCCACACGGATGGCGCGCAAGTCCCCCTGTGCGACCAGCTGCTCTGCCAGTTGCAGCACCCGTTGAACCGTAATCCCGCTGAGGATCGCATCAAAGGCAGGATGCCGCAACACGCCATCTTTGGTGACACACGCGACGTTCATATTTGAACTTTCACCGACCAGGCCGCGGTGGTCGATGAACACGCCATTATCCGCGCCGTGATCTTTGGCCTCCATCACCACCAGCACGTTGGGCAGGTAATTCGTCGATTTGACTCGGGCGAAAAACGGCGGCTTGATCGGGATCGTACTGGTGATCACCTTGAGACCCTCGGCATACGAACGCTCTGGCTCGGGTGGCGCGGTGAAAATCATCACATAAAAACTGCTGGTGACGCACTCCCCGGGCCCCAGCCCAAACCCTCCAGGCCCGGCAGAGACCCAGTAGCGTACAGAGGCGTTGCGCTGCCGGCTGGCGGCGGCGGTATCGATAATGATCTGGCGCAGTTGCGCCGGGGCGTAGGGCAATTGGAGACGCGCCATTTCCGTCGAGCGGAGCAGGCGTTCGATGTGGGCGTCCACCTGGTAGAGCTGGCCATTGACGATCATCGCTGTATCGAACACTGCGTGACCACGATGGACCATATGGTCGTCGAGTGGCAGCACCATATACGCCGGGTCGGTGACAATCCCACCCAAGACGCTGGAATACATGGCGTGGAAATTCACCGCCTTCGCATGCACAGCCTGCCGCAGGCGTGCACCGACCTCCTCCGTACTGATCACTGGGGTTGCCCCGACCATTGGCATCGACGTTTCTCCTTGGCTATGGACACGAGACGCAGTACAAGCGTTGTCTACTGTACTCCACTCCATGACGCAACGCAAAGCTAGTTGTCTATGGAGTATAAAGGCTCATTTTTCATAATCCCTCGTAATGGACCTCCCCTCGCGGGCATGGCCCGCTCCTACAGGGAGGCAGAGCCGCACGCTGTCTTGTAGGCTGGCGGTATCCCCGCGATTTTGAGGGCACGCTGGGCCCTACAGGAAGGCTAGAGCCGCCCGCTGTCTTGTAGGAGCGGGCCATGCCCGCGAGGTCGCCCTTGACGCCACAGCTAGCGCGATAGCCAAAAGGAGCAGAGCATGGCTGTCGCTGGAGGCAGTCCACCAGGTATGCTACGATGCCCCAGCATGGAGACGCGCATGCTAAGGGTGTTGAGCACGGTGCTTGCTACGGAAAGGTGTGTAGGTATGGAGATGGCGCTGCGATATGGCTGTAACCCCCATCAAACCCCGGCACGGCTGGTGCTGCCAGGAGAGCACGTTCCCCTGCGTGTCCTCAATGGGCGTCCAGGCTATATCAACCTACTCGATGCGTTGGGGGCATGGCAATTGGTGCGGGAACTGCACCTGGCCACGGGGCTGCCGAGTGCAGCTTCCTTTAAGCACACCAGCCCGGCTGGCGCGGCGATTGCGCGGCCGCTCACTGCGGCGTTTCGGCAGGCCTCCTTGCTCCCCAAGGGAGACCTTTCGCCCGTGGCGACGGCCTATGCACGCGCCCGCGGCGGCGATCGCGTCAGCTCCTATGGCGATGCCGTCGCCGTGAGTGACTGTGTGGATGTGTCGCTGGCGCAACTCCTGCAACGCGAGGTGTCCGACCTCATCATTGCGCCGGCCTATGAGCCTGCAGCCCTCGCGCTGTTGCAAGGCAAGAAGAACGGTGGCTATCTTGTGTTGCAGATTGACCCAGCGTACGAGCCCCCGGTGCTCGAGCAACGCATGCTCTTCGGATGCACCCTGGAACAGCCGCGCAACACCGCGCTGATTACCACAGAGACGTTTCGGAACGTCGTGACGTCGCCATCACGTGTGCCGGACGATGTCCTGGAAACTCTCATTGTCGCGACTATTGCGCTGAAATATACGCAGTCCAATTCTATAGGCGTGGCCTATGACGGCCAGATAATCGGCATGGGCGCGGGCCAGCAATCGCGCATTCATTGCACCAGGCTGGCGTGCGAGAAGGCCGACAAGTGGTTGCTCCAACAACATCCGCGCGTGCTCGAGCTGCCGTATCAGCGTGGCGTGAAACGCGTCGACAAGCTGAATCTGGTGGATCAATATCTCATGTGGGACCAACTCTCGTCGCTTGAAGAAGCGGCTATGCTATCGAGCTTCACCACGCCACCTGTTCCGCTCGACCGTGCGGAGCGGGCTGCCTGGCTGGCGCAGTACGACGGTATCTGCCTCAGCTCCGATGCCTTCATCCCCTTCCGCGACAATGTGGATCGGGCGCACCGGAGCCATGTCCACTATATTGCCCAGACGGGTGGTGGACTGCGCGATGCGGAGGTCATTGCCGCAGCCCAGCAATATGGCATGACCATGATGATGACGGGACTACGTCTGTTTTTACACTAAAGGAGACTTCCATGCCAACCAAGCAACGCCTGAGCAGCCCACATGTCCCCGAACCGCCGCCGCAGACCTGGTCAAACTGCCTGGTAGTCGGCAATCAGGTTTTTGTTGCTGGAATGACCGCCCGCACAGGGACCGAGACCGACGGTGGGGGTAGTATGTACGCACAAGCACAGGCGGTCTTTGGCAAAATACAGCATTGCATGACTGCGGCTGGTGGCTGCATGGACGACATCGTCAAAGTGACCATTTTTGTCACAGATATCACCCGGCGGGAAGAAGTGTGGCGCGCCCGGCGGGAATTTTTTACGGGCGACTTCCCGGTTTCCACGCTCGTCGAGGTCCGAGCGTTGGCAGCCCCGGAACTCCTGGTGGAAGTTGAGGCCATGGCCATCTTAGGCGCCGCGCCGCGCTAAGCCTGAAGCCTAGAACTTGACGGCCCGCCTGGGCTCTTGTACAGTGGGGGTACGCGTACGTGCAGCCATGGGCGCAACGGCGCTTACTCTGTTACCCGAAAGGCCGTAGGTGTGTTGGCATCGTCTCTGTATGACTCCCCCTTTCTCCGTGCCTGTCGGCGTGAACCGACACCCTATACGCCGGTGTGGCTTATGCGCCAGGCCGGGCGCTATATGCCGGAATATCGTGCCATCCGTGCCAAGGTGCCCTTCCTCGAACTCTGTAAGACGCCGGACCTGGCCGCTGAAGTGACGGTGACCGCGACGGAACGCCTTGGGGTCGATGCGGCGATTATCTTTGCCGACATCTTACTCATCCTCGAACCCATGGGCATGCAGCTCGAATTCAGTGCCGGGGACGGTCCTGTCATCCACAACCCGATACGCACCTTGGCAGATGTGCAGCGTTTACGCGACGTCGAGCCTGCCGACACGCTGTCGTTTGTGTTGCAAGCCATCACCACCACCCGCGCCCACCTCCAGCCCGCACTGCCGCTCATTGGCTTTGCCGGCGCACCGTTTACCCTCGCTTCGTATATGATCGAGGGCAAAGGCTCGCGTGACTACCTGCGTACCAAGACGTTCATGTATACGCAACCGGAGGTTTGGCATGCGCTCATGGCCTGTCTCAGTCGCAACCTGGTGCGCTATCTCAACGCCCAGATTGCCGCAGGCGCCCAAGTGGTGCAGCTCTTCGATAGCTGGGTGGGCCATCTCTCCCCCTGGGATTACCACACCTTCGTCTTGCCCCACTCGCAGGCCGTGTTTGCCCAGCTTACCCCTGGCACCCCCAGTATCCATTTTGGCACAAGTACTGGAGCCCTCCTCGAACTGATGCAGGAGGCTGGGGGGGATGTCATCGGGGTAGATTTCAGGGTGGAACTCGATCACGCCTGGCAACGTCTGGGGGCAGTGAGCATTCAGGGGAATCTCGACCCGGCGGTGCTCTACGCCGACCGTGGCTACGTCTGCCAGCAGGCCCAGCGTATTTTGCGGCAGGCGGGCGGCCGACCCGGCCATATCTTCAACTTAGGGCATGGCATTTTGCCGACCACGCCAGTCGATAATGTGCTGGCGCTGATTGATGCCGTGCACACCTATCGTGCGTGAGCCTCCTATGACCTCGCCATATTTCGACGGCATCCTCTTTGTGGGGTTTGGCGGTCCGACTCCAGGGTGCTGTGAGCGCTTCGCGCCCTGTCCTGGGACCGAGGCCCTGTGCTTCGTCAAGGCAATTATCGGCGAGCGCCGCGGGGCAGATGCCCGTCTGGCAGAAGTGGCGGCGCATTATGCCCATCTGGGAGGCTTTTCGCCCTTCAATGCGCTGACGCTGCAACAAATACGGGCCGTGGCGGCGCGGCTCGCGGCGGCGGGTTGGCAGGTGCCCGTGCGGGTGGGCATGCGCTATTGGCCGCCGTATGTCCGGGACGTGTTACGTGGCATGGCCACTGAGGGGCGCCGCCGTCTGCTGGTGGTGATTTTGTCGCCATTCCAGTGTTCAGCGAGTTGGGAAGCCTATCAACAGGTGGTGCACCAAGGGCTGGAGGCCCTCGGCAGCGACGCACCGCAGGTGACCTATCTGGATCCCTGGTCGCTGCATCCGCACTTTATCGAAGCGGTGGCCGAGACCATCCACCAGGCGAGCGCACCGCTTGGTGCCGCACGGGCCCAGGAGGCGGCGTTGCTCTACACGGCGCATTCCATCCCCCTCTCCATGGCGGCGGTGGCACCGTATACGCAGCAGTTTGCCGCGACGGCGGCGGCCGTGGCGCAGCGCCTCGGGCGCCAGCAGTACCGGCTGGCGTATCAGAGTCAGGCGACCGGGACGCCCTTTCCCTGGCTGCAGCCCGCTATGGACGACGCGGTGCAGCAGGTGCACGCCGAGGGCTATCGTGACCTCATCGTCGCCCCTATCGGTTTTCTGTGTGACCATGTTGAGGTGCTGTACGATCTGGACATCCAAACGCATGCAACCGCACTGGCCTGTGGCTTGACGTACAACAGGGCCGCGACCGTCGGGACACAACCAGCCTTTCTACATATGCTCAGTACCTTGCTCGCGGCACGACTGCAGCACGGTTGAGGGAGAAAGGAGCAAGCGCGTGGATGCCGCAGAAGCACAACAGCGCATCGTCGTGATTGGCGGGGGCATTACCGGGCTGACAGCCGCCTACCGTCTGCAGCAGCATGCCAAAGCGTACTCACTGCCTCTAGAGGTGCTCCTGCTGGAGGCCAGCGGGCGTCTCGGCGGTACGATTGCCACGTATTGCCAGGATGATCTACTCCTCGAACAGGGCCCGGACTGTTTCCTGGCGGCGAAACCCTGGGGCATACGGCTGTGTGAAGACTTGGGGCTAGCCGATGAGCTCATCGGTACCACCACTGCGCACCGTCAGAGTTTCATCGTCCGTGCTGGCCGCCTGTTACCCGTCCCGCAGGGGTTTTATCTGATGGCTCCTGGTTCCTGGCGGGCACTGCTGGCGACGCCGATCTTTAGCTGGCGTGGGAAAGCCCGTATGGCGCTGGATCTGGTGCTCCCGCGCCGCACGTCCACCACGGATGAATCGTTGGCCCAGTTTGTGACGCGACGCTTGGGGCGTGAAGCCTTGGAACGCCTGGCACAGCCGATGATTGGCGGCATTTATACCGCCGATCCGCAATATCTCAGCATGCAGGCGACGATGCCACAGTTTCTCGATATGGAGCGCCAGCACGGCAGCGTCATGCGTGCCATGTTCCACAAGCAACGACAGGCGGCTCCCGAGGCTGCCAGCGGGCCGCGCTATGGGCTCTTCGTGTCCTTCCGCCGGGGCATGCAGACCCTGGTAGAGACCTTGGCCGCCCACCTACCGCCAGCCTCCGTGCGTCTGCACACTCCGGTCCTCGCCCTGCAACAGCAACCAGAGACGCAACGCTGGCTGATCCATTGTGCAACACAGCCCCCTGTCACAGCGACCGCGGTGTGTCTGGCGCTGCCGACGCCACAGGCCGGTCGCATATTGCGCGGGGTGCAACCGGCCCTCAGTACGGCTTTGCAGGAGATTCCGTATGCGTCGTCGGCGATTGTCAACCTCGTCTGCAGCCGGGCCCAGGTGGCCCATCCGCTCAACGGCATGGGCTTTGTGGTGCCGGCGGTGGAACAGCGCTCGTTGATCGCGTGTTCCTTCAGTAGCGTCAAGTTTGCCGGGCGGGCGCCCCAGGAACAGGTGCTCCTGCGTGCCTTTGTCGGGGGCGCCTTACAGCCCGAGCAGTTGGCACGTCCTGATGCCAATATCCAACGGGCCGTGCTGGACGATTTGCGGGCCTTGCTTGGGCTCAGGGGCACCCCACTGGCTATGTCCCTCACCCATCACCCAGAGGCGATGCCGCAATACCACGTCGGCCATCGCGAGCGTGTGGCTTCCATCACCGCGCTGCTGGCGGCGTGCCCGGGGCTCTGTCTCGCAGGCAATGGCTACCATGGTGTGGGCATCCCCGATTGCATCCACAGTGCAGAAAACGCTACGGAGGCTCTCGCCGATTATATCGTCGGGAAGACCGCACGTCGGGTCGCCGTAGGATGACCCTGCCGGGTAAATGCCGTATACTCTGTCGAGAGTACCATGTGGGTGCGACACACATGGCCAACATTTCTCTGAACCTGATAGTAGCTTTATGAGCCACGCAGTCCGCCGTTTACTCCATCAGCGTCTGCAAGCCGAGCGTGGTACGCTGATCAAAGAGGCTGGCCAGGTGCGTCTACGCTGCGTCCTGGCCTACCCGAATACCTATTTCGTCGGCATGTCCAACCTGGGTTTGCAGACGATGTATCGCGTCATCAACCAGCGTCCCGACACGGTATGCGAGCGGGTCTTCCTGCCCGACGCGGAGACCAGCCACTGGTATACCACCGGGCAGACTCCGCTGTGGTCGCTGGAAAGTCAGCGGCCTTTGAGCGATTGCGATATGCTTGGCTTTTCGGTCTCCTATGAGAACGATTATCTCCATCTGCTGCAGATGTTGGCCTGGGCCCGCATCCCCCTCTTAGCCGCAGAGCGCGATGAACGCTATCCGCTGGTGCTGCTGGGTGGCGCCGTCACGTACATCAACCCAGAACCGCTGGCCGACTTTGTGGATCTGATGGTCATCGGCGATGGCGAAGAGACGATCCAGGAGTATCTGGACCTGCTGCACGACACCATTGGTCAGCCACGCCAGGCGCATCTCCGCCAGGCGGCGGAGATTCCCGGCCTCTATGTCCCCAGCCTGCATGACCAGGCCACGGAGCGCACACCGATCCCGCCACGCAAAATTACCAACCTGGCGCAGTGGCCAGCCTATACCTCGGTGCTGACCAACGACACGGAGTTTCGTGACACGCTGTTGGTCGAAATCACGCGCGGTTGTCCCTTCAAATGCCGTTTTTGCACGGTCGGGTATGTGTATCCGAAATTCCGTCAACTGCCGGGGGCCTTGGTCCTGGAGCTGATTCAGACCCAGCAGGCGCGGGATCGTGCTGCCGGGCACACGCCAGTAGGCAAGGTCGGCTTGATCAGTTCCGCGACGGGGGACTATCGTGATCTGGCCCTGGTGGCGCAGGGTTTGGTGGATCTGGGCGTGGCGATTGGCATTTCGTCGTTACGCATGGATCGCATGCCCGAAGTGCTCATTGATTGCATGGTGCGCAGTGGGGTGCGGTCATGCACCGTGGCCCCGGAAGCGGGTTCCGAGCGGCTGCGGCAGCTCATTCGTAAAGAGATGACCGAAGAGGTCATTTTGGCCGGAGCCGAGATGCTGCTCGCCAAGGGCATGCGTGACCTGAAACTCTACTCCATGATTGGCCTCCCTACCGAAACCGATGAGGATGTCCGCGAATTCCTGGCCTTGGTGTTCAAAATCTGGGGTCTGATGAAAAAGTACGGGCGGGCCCGAGGCACCCTCGGCACCTTGACCTTGAGCGTCAACCCGTTTGTACCCAAACCGGCGACGCCCTTGCAGTGGTGTGCCATGACCACGCCGCGTGCCATCAAAGCGACCTTCCAGACGTTGCGGCAGGCCATTCGCCATGAATCGCACATCCGCCTCAAGTCGGCCAACATAAAGCACGACTACTTAGAGGCCATTTTGGCCCGTGGGGATCGGCGTCTCCGTGACTTCCTCCTCGCCACGCATCGGCACCAGGGCAATTGGTCTCGTGCCGCGCAACAGATCGGTTTTGCTGCGGAGGCGTTTGTGTGCACCGACCTCTCGCAACAGGCGCCCCTCCCATGGGAATTTTTAGAAACGCCACGACAGATACAACGCTTGCACCGTGAACATGACCGGGCGCTGGCCTTGCCCGTTTTGGCTGCAGACTGAGGGGAAGGTTGCACGGCTCTGGGTGGCTGCGGTAGTATATACCAGGAAGTGCGTGGAGGCAGGATAAGGAGGGCGGAGCTGTGATAGAAGAAGTCTTTCAAAGGGCTATTGATCTTCTCGATAAACACGAACAAGCGGCGCTGTCGACGATTATCTCATCGAAGGGCTCGTTACCGATGAGCGAAAAAAGCAAAATGCTCGTCACGCCCGAAGGCACGATCATCGGCACGGTCGGTGGTGGGTGCCTGGAAGCCGATGTGTGGACCGAAGCCCGACGCGTTATGGAGGCCGGCAAAAGTAGCATTCAGCAGTTCATCCTCACGGAAAAATACGCTGGGGAGAGCGGCTTGAATTGCGGGGGCATTGTCGAAATCCTCACGGAACCGCTCCCAGCGCATGGTCAGGAGTTATTCCGCACCCTATTGCGCCTGAAAGAGACGGGGCATCGTGGGGCCTTGGCGACCATTCTCACCGAGCATCCGCGTTACCCCGAAGGCCAGCGTAAGGTGGTTGTGTGTGACGATGGTTACATGGTCGGCTCGTTCGGTGATGCGGTGTTAGAAGCCTTTGCGCGGCGGCGCGGACAGGAGATCTTGCAAGGGGAAAACTTTGCCATTGAGACCTACCGGGCGGAAGATGGCGTCGATCTACAGGTGTTTTTAGAGCCCATTTTGCCGACGCCCACGGTGTATGTGTTTGGTGGTGGGCATGTCTCATTTTTCCTCGTGCGTGCGGCCAAACTGGCGGGTTTTCGCGTCAAAGTGATTGATGACCGCCCGGCGTTCGCCAACAAAGAACGTTTTCCCGAGGCTGATGCGACCGTCGTGATGGAGTTTGAGGCTCTCCGTGGGGTGTTTGATTTTAGTCAAGACGATTATCTCGTGCTCGTGACCCGTGGGCATCAACACGATCAGCAGATTCTGGAACAACTCTATGACTGTCAAGCACGCTATATCGGCATGATCGGCAGCAAAAGCAAAATCGCCAAGATGTGGCAGCGCCTGGAAGCCAAAGGCATTGCCAAGCACTACCTGGATCAGATCCACGCGCCCGTGGGACTCAACATCGGCGCTGATTCACCCGAAGAGATCTGCATCAGTATCATGGCCGAAATCATCCGCGAGCGGCGGCTCGGCAAAGTGCAGTATACCCAGCGTAAGCGCAGCCATGATACCCGCCGTGAAGCGGCGGCGATGTCACGCTAACCATGACGCGCGACGTTGACTCTGTGTGGATGGTACCGTAGGCCGGTTGGAGGACGACCCCGTGGCTCTCGTGCAACTTGAGACGCTTCCACCGCGCAAGCCCCCATGGCTGCGTGTCAAACTTCCCGCCGGGGACACCTTTTTTGCGCTCAAGCGCCTCGTGCACGAGAAGCGTTTGCACACGGTGTGTGAAGAAGCCATGTGTCCAAACATTGGTGAGTGCTGGAATCAGCGCAGTGCCACGTTTATGCTGTTGGGCGATACGTGTACTAGGAGCTGCGGGTTCTGCGCCGTGCACACAGGGCGTCCGGTCGCGTTGGATATACAGGAACCGGAGCGTGTGGCAGAGGCGATCGCCACCCTGGGTCTACGCTATGCGGTGCTGACCTCTGTCAACCGTGATGATCTCCTGGATGGGGGGAGTCGTATCTTTGCGGAGACCATTCGTGCGGTGCGGCGGCACAGTCCCGCCTGTCGCGTCGAAGTGCTCATTCCCGACTTTAAGGGCAACTGGGAGGCGCTGGCTGAAGTGGTGGAGGCGCACCCGGATGTCCTCAACCATAATATGGAAAGTATTGCGCGCCTCTACTCCCAGGTCCGCCCCCAAGCGAGGTATACACGTTCATTAGAATTGTTGCAGCGGGTGAAAGAATACGATAACACTATGCGCACCAAATCCGGCTTGATGGTGGGATTGGGGGAAGAGACGGCGGAGATCGTTGCAACGATGCGCGACCTACGCGATGTGCAGTGTGACCTGCTGACCATCGGGCAATATCTGCGCCCCTCCGTGCAGCATCTCCCTGTCGTACGCTATTATCACCCCGAGGAATTTGTGGACCTGAAGCGCCAGGGCGAGGCCCTGGGGTTTCTGCATGTCGAAGCCGGACCATTGGTGCGCAGTTCCTATCATGCGGCAGGCCAAGAGGCAGCTGCACAGCAGAGGTAATGCCATGCCCACACCCGTGACGTTGGAAGCGAAATTGGAGCGTCTGCTCACCGTCTTACGCTCAATGGAGAGTGTTGTGGTGGCCTTTTCGGGTGGCGTGGACAGTTCACTGCTGGCCAAAGCCGCCTACGAAGCCCTCGCCGACAAGGCCATTGCCGTGACAGCGGTCTCGCCTTCCTTGCCCGAAGCGGAACTCGCCGAGGCCCAGGAAGTGGCGCAGCGTATTGGTATCCAGCATAAGCTGATCCACACGGAGGAAATGGACAATCCGAGCTACGTGGCCAATCCCACCAACCGCTGCTACTTCTGCAAAGCGGAATTGTTTGATAAGCTCAATCCGTTGGCGCGTGAATTAGGGTATCGTTACGTCGTCTACGGTGCCATGCTCGATGACCGGGGTGACCATCGGCCCGGGGCCCAGGCCGCCCGTGAGTATGCCGTCCGCGCGCCACTGGATGAGGTGGATCTCAGTAAAGATGAGATTCGTGAGTTGTCACGGCGTTGGGATTTACCCACGTGGAGTAAACCCTCCTTTGCCTGTCTCTCGTCACGGATTCCGTATGGCCAACTGGTGACGCTGGAGAAACTCAGCGCGATCGAGCGCGCCGAACAATTTTTGCGCAACCACGACTTCCGGGTGTTTCGCGTCCGGCATCATGAGACGATTGCCCGCATCGAAGTCTTACCCGAGGATATGTCACGTCTCGTGGCCGAACCGTTGCGCAGTGAGTTAGTGGAACGTTTTAAGACGTTTGGCTATACCTATGTGACGCTCGACATCGCCGGTTTTCGGTCTGGAAGCATGAACGAAACGCTCAAGAAAGCCCAGGCATTATGACCGCACAGGGGAAACGCTATGCCACGTTTGTGCGTCGCGCCGGGTTTGCCTGGGGCAAGGGTCAGGCGCAGCAGGCCATCACGGCATTGGAGGAAGGCATCACGTTGGCCAGGCAAAACGGCGATACCGAGATGGCCCTGGTGTTACAACAAGACATGGAGCGTTATCAGCGTGCGGTCGCGGGAGAAGACCTTGATTTGTCGCAGTAGGGCTGTGGCCATGTCGGCCGTGGGGCCTCGTAGGCTACCATGGCCCGCCTCTACGCGGCTTGGGAGAGTGCTGTCGCTGTGGCGTGTTGTGCGATGACTGGCCCAGAGCATCGCCTGTCTCGCGGCCTTTTTCTGGTTTTTGAAGGTATCGACGGTGCCGGCAAAACGACCCAGGTGCACTTGCTGGAGACACGTCTCCAGCAGGAAGGCTATCCGGTCGTCTGTTGTAAAGAACCCACCACAGGGCCATGGGGACAGAAGCTGCGGCACTTGGCCGCGCATGGCAGAACGGTAGAGCCCGCCACAGAGCTCGAATGGTTTCTCCAGGATCGTCGCGACGATGTCGCACAGTCCATTCTTCCGGCTCTGGAACGTTGCCAGATCGTCTTGCTCGACCGCTATTATTTTTCGACCATGGCGTATCAGGGGGCCTTGGGGATCTCTCCCCAGGATATTCAAGCGCGGAATGAGCTGTTTGCGCCGCCGCCTGACCTCCTCTTACTCTTAGAAGTGCCGGTGGCGCAAAGCTTGCAGCGTGTGCGCCAGCGGGGAGGGCGCAGCCATTTTGAGCGCCACGCCTATTTGACGCAGGTCGCGGCGATTTTTGGGGAGATGCAGTTCCCCTATCTCACACGTATTGACGCATCGCAGGCGCCAGCGCTGGTACATACGTGTATCTGGCAGGCCGTGGTTCCGCTGTTAGCCGGTACGACGCATGCCGCGCCTAGGGATGTGACCATCTAGTAGGACAAGGAGTTCCAGCATGGCGGAGCATGTGGTAGGGCCAACGTCGCACTACTACTATTCCCAGCGTTTAAAACTACACTACGTGGATTGGGGGAACACCACGGCACCGCCTCTCCTCCTGTTACATGGGGGGCGCGATCATGCCCGCAACTGGGACTGGGTCGCCCAGCATCTGCGTGACTCATACCATATTATCGCTCCCGACTTGCGGGGACATGGCGATTCAGAGTGGGCACGTGGTGGCCAGTACGCCATGATTGACTATGTGCTTGATGCGGCGCAGTTGCTCGAACAATTGCAGCTGTTTCCCATTACGATCATTGGGCATTCGTTGGGTGGTGGTATTGCCTGCCAGTATAGCGGTGTGTATCCTGAACAGGTGCAGCGGCTCGTCGCCATTGAAGGCTTGGGGCCCCCACGCGGGAACTCCAGGCAAGGCCCGGCGCATGTGCGCATGCGTGAATGGGTGACCCAGATGCGCTCGTATGCGGGGCGGCAGGCGCGTCGGTATGCCAGTTTGGAAGAGGCAGTGCAGCGCATGCAGGAAGCGAATAAGCGTCTGACTGCCGACCAAGCGTACCATCTGACAGTGCATGGGCTTTACCGCAATGAAGATGGCACGTACACCTGGAAATTTGACAACTACGTGCGTTCCCAATCGCCGTATGAATTTAATATCGAGGAAGCGCGCAGCATCTGGCAACAAATCACCTGCCCGACTCTTTTGCTGCGCGGCACCGAAAGCTGGGCCACGGACCCGCGCTTAGATGATCGTGCCAGTGCCTTTCGTGATGCACGCTGTGTGGACATCGCTGGAGCAGGACACTGGGGCCATCATGACCAATTAGAGGCGTTCCTTCGCGTTGTACGAGAGTTCTTCAAGGACACAGAGTAAAGCAGGAAAACGAGGTTGCCCGCACCGGGCAACCTCGTTTTCCTCTGCCGACTGCAGTTGGCAGTCCCCAACGAGGATTTTCTATGGATGCTCTACACTTTGAGTATATGCCGACTCTTCGTCGTCCATATTTCCTGATGACCTATGCCGGGTGGAGTGATGCGGCTGGGGTGGCCACAGCGGCAGGCCGCTTCCTCGTGGACCATTTGCAGGCGGAGCGTTTTGCCTGGATTGAGCCTGAGGAGTTTTACAGTTTCACCGATCAGCGCCCTCAAGCACATTACAACACCGAGGGTGAGCGTGAAATCACGTGGCCAGCCAATGAATTTTACGCGAGTCGCCAACCGACGCTCGACCGTGACATCATTGTTGCAGTTGGTATTGAGCCGCATCTCAAGTGGCGTACGTTTACGGGTTTGCTCCTTGACTTCATACAACGTTGTGAAGTCTATCAGACCTACACCCTTGGAGCCCTCTGGGCCGATGTCTTGTATTCGGCGCCCATTCAATTCTCCGGTTCGTCCACGGACCCGCAAGTCGCCTCGCGTCTCGGCTTAGGCACAGGTTCGCGGTATGAAGGACCGACAGGAATGGTGGGCGTATTACACGATACATTACGTCGTCAGCAGTGCACGTCGGCAAGTATATGGGCCAATATGCCGTACTATATCTCGGCGACTCCCAATCCCAAAGGCATTCTTGCCGTGGTACGCCGCAGTCTGGAAATCGTGGGTTTGCCGACGTTTTTACCCGAGATGGAGGAAGAAGCCCGCGAGTTTGATACCCGCGTGGCGGAAGCGATTGCTGACGATCCCAAAATCGCCGCCCATGTCAAGAATTTGGAGAGCCAAACGGGTCGGGCCTCCCAACAAACACCACGCCCTCCTGCCCGTACAGAGGAACCCGTGAGTGGAGACGACTTGGCCGCGCAGTTTGAGCGCTTTTTGCGTGAGCAACGCCGTGGGCCAGAGCAAAATTAATTGGTAAGGCTGTCTTCCGACGGGGGAGCCATGAGTAGACGACCTGGTGTGTTGCCCTATCAGTGGCTCTCGCGAGCAATCACCGCGGGGTGGATTACCGCACCCGCCTGTGAGCTCGAAGCACGCCAGTTGCAGCCAGCCAGCCTTGATTTGCGCTTAGGAGCGGTCGCGTACCGTATGCGCAGCAGTTTTTTGCCCGGCCAGGAGCCCGTGGCCCACAAACTGGCGGCGCTTACCATGTACGACATTCCCCTCGCGCCCGCCGCGGTGCTGGAACGTGGCCATGTCTACCTCATTCCACTGCTGGAAGAGCTGCACTTACCACCCTATGTGCGTGGCAGGACCAATCCCAAGAGCTCGACTGGACGCCTCGACATTTTTACCCGCGTCATTACCGATGGGCACGCACGGTTTGACGCTATGCGTCCTGGGTATCACGGCGGACTCTATCTGGAGGTCTTTTCACGCTCCTTTACTATTAAGGTGCATCAAGGGCTCTCGCTCAATCAACTCCGGTTGTTTTTTGGCGACGCTCTCAGTGATACGCTCCTCGATAATACCGCTTTGCGCCAGCTGCACGAGGTCGAGCCCCTCCTGTACGACGACGATGATCAACCCATCCGGCTGGAGGATCTCCATCTTGATAGTGGCCTGTTTATGGGGCTCGCCGCAGCGGGGCGTACCGAGACAGTGGTGGGCTACAAAGCCAAAAAAAATAGTGACATCATTGACCTCAGTCAGGTCAATTACTACGACCCTTCCGATTTCTGGGAGCCGGTCCATGGCTCACCAACACGTCCACTCATTCTCGAACCAGAAGAGTTTTATATCCTGACCTCAAAAGAAAAGGTGTGTATCCCCCCAGCCTATGCCGCAGAGTTGGTGCCTTATGATGCGGGCTCCGGTGAGCTGCGCACGCATTATGCGGGGTTTTTCGATCCTGGATTTGGCTATGGCCATCTGGGACACCGGGGGACCAAGGCTGTGCTCGAAGTCCGCCCCCACGATGTGCCGTTTCTGGTGGAAGATGGGCAGATTTTCTGCAAACTCTGTCTCGAGAGCACCACAGAAACCCCTGAGGTCGTCTATGGGACGGCCCTCCAATCCAACTATCAGGCCCAAACGCTCACGCTGGGGAAGCAGTTTCTGCCCTGGGACAGCACTGCCGCACGCCACGAACCGACGTGCGGTAGCGACTCTTTTGACAATGAGGCGAGACGCCGCTAGAATCAACCTATCTGGGCGCTCATTATGTCCGCGCACACAGGCAAAGGACCCTCATGCAGATTACCGTCAAACTGTTTGCATTGATGCGCGAAAAAGCTGGGACGGACACCGTCTGTCTTGAGGTATCCACGGGGGCCACGGTGCAGCAGGCCCTGGCACTGCTCGTCTCCCACCACGCTGCCCTGATGCCCTATATTGCCAATGCGCGTTGCTCGCTCCATATGGATTTTGTCGACTCAGACACGCGCTTAGCCGCAGGCGATGAGCTCGTGCTTATCCCCCCCGTCAGTGGAGGAGCCTGATGTTTCACGTCACGACAGACCCCATCAGTGTGCAGCACGTCAATGACCTCGTGAAACGTCCTACCGATGGCGCGGTGGTGACGTTTGATGGCATTGTGCGTGATAATTTCGACGGCCGTGCCGTGCGCTACCTCGAGTATGAGGCGTATGCTGGCATGGCGGAAAAGAAACTCACCGAGATTGGGGCGGAAGTGCAGCACAAATTTGCCATTGGCGAGATTGCGATGATCCATCGCATCGGGCGGCTCGACATTGGCGAAAGCAGTATTGTCATTGCAGTCGCTGCACCACACCGCCACGCAGCTTTCGAAGCCTGTGCCTACGCGATGGATCGCGTCAAAGCCGATGTGCCGGTGTGGAAGAAAGAATTCTTTGCCGATGGCGCTAACCACTGGGTAAATCAAGACTGATCATGACAGATGCCCTCGATTATCAAGCGGCGATGCTGATTCCACATCCATTTTGGCTCAATCTCTCGCCATCCACGGTCAAGCACCGGATTGAGCAACTGTTAGCGGCCCCCGACAGTGCCGCGCTGGTGCAGGCGCTCTCACCCATTGAATACACGGTCCTCTTAAAGGCCGCGCCCGACCTCTGCCCTGTGCTGCTGCAACTCGGGAACCCCGAGCAGATCCGGACGGTGTTGGATCTCGACTGTTGGCACAAAGATACGCTCCAAGGCGCCCGTGTCTTGGAGTGGCTCGACGCCCTCCTGCAGAGCGGCGACGAGACTTTCGTGCAGACGCTGTATGCCCTCGACCCAGAAATGCTGAGCGTGGTCTTGCACCGGATCATGCACGTACACGCCGCGCCGACGATAGAAGAGGATCTGGACCCCGGTCCCTATGACGAAGTCCTCGCCAATGAACTCTATCGCGTGACCTTTACGGATCCAGACAGCCCCGCCAACGAGCAGGTCGCCGAAGTACTCCGTCGCCTCCTTCTCGCCGAGCGGGATCTGTATTACAGCCTCATGCAGGATGTGATGGGCACCCAAGAGAGCGAGATGGAAGAGTTGGCCTACCGTTGGAAAACCGGACGACTGCAGGATGAAGGGATTCCTGATTATTACGAGGCGTTAGACACCTATCATGTGATAGAGGTCGAACCCTTACGCCTACCTGATCCGGTACATCTTGAGTCTCCTGGAGTGCCTGTCAGCGCAGAAGAATCAGGCGTGATCCCGCGGTATGCTTGGAGTTTTACCCCCGCAGGCTCTTTGCTCGCCCAGGCGTTGCACCATCAGTTTGCGCCCGCTACCCTGGAACGGCTGTGCTGGGAGATGGTCGCCCTGTGCAATAAAGCGATGGTGCTTGACCAAGTAGATTTTGCCGATACAGACGCCGTGCGCCTCACCCTGGGCCGGGTGCACGCGCATGTGAACATTGGCGTGGAATACTGCTCTGGACAACAGCCGCAACTCCTCGTACCACTGCTCACAGAACGCTCCTTACTCTCCGTCGCGCAAACGGGTTTTTCGCTCAGCATGCGTCTCAAGCAGCGTGCCATGCGCCTCCAGACGCATCTCAATAGCGCTCCTGGGGTCCGTCGGGCTCTCCCGAGTGTCGCACGATACGTCGTCGATGGCTTACTGCATACATGGTATCCCCAGTTCTTCCTCGGCTTGGAGTCGCCGGAGGAGATGGTCTACCGCGATTTTCTTCATCTGCGCGATATCCAACTCGTTGATACCATGCTGAGCGCTCTCGAACATGACCCTGCATACCATCTGCTACGGGCAGCAGCCTGACGTCTGAGGGGAACATGGCGAAAAAATTGAATAGCATGCGCTGGTTAGAAACCTACGGGATACCATACGAGGTCTGCGCGTTCCCCGAGACGATTCATTCGGCTCTCGGTGTTGCAGAGCATTGTGGTTTCCTCCCCTCCCAGGTCTATAAAACGTTGGTTGTTGTCCTCTCACAGGGCACGCCGGCCCTCGTCTTAGTCGCAGGCGATCAGGAAATTCACCTCAAGCGGTTTGCCCAAGCGCTGGGCGAGAAGCACGTGCGGATGGCCACACAGCAGGAAGCTGAAACGTGGACGGGTTTAAAAGTTGGCGGCATCTCGGCGCTGGCCCTCACCCATCGGCATTGGCCCGTGTACATTGATCATGCGGCCAGCGCTTTGGCAGACATTGTGGTCAGTGCGGGACAGCGCGGGCTCGACTTGCGTCTGGCGGTGGCCGATCTGGTGCGCACCACCGGTGCGACGTTTGTCGAGGCGACGGGATCCGGCCGTGCCTCTACGGGACGCTCTACGGCAGTAGGCGCTTGACGGCCCTTGAATGCATCGAGTATGATGCCCGTTAGTTTTGCTCCTCCCTTACCATACGTTCATGGCGAGGAGTGGGCATCTATCACACCACAGAAGTCGGTGGAGAGCATGCTCGTCTCACAGTCGATGTGGGAACGTGCCTGCACGGGGCAAATTGGGAGTCCTACAGAGGTGTGGGCAACGCTCTAGCCTAGATGAGCACCAAAAGGGGAGTGGGGTATGACGCAGCCAAAAACGTTGGGCGAGCTCAAGCTATCTGGCTATAAACCACTGAGTGTGAAAGCTGAATTGCGCAAAAACCTGATTCGTATGATGCTGGATCGCGAGCCGTTCTTCCCTGGGATCTTTGGGTTTGAGGAGACAGTCATTCCCCAGGTCCAGAATGCCATTCTGGCCGGGCAAGACATGATTTTCCTCGGGGAACGTGGCCAGGCGAAAACGCGCCTGATCCGGAGTCTCACCTCGTTGCTCGATCCTGAGATACCCTATGTGGCAGGGAGTGAGATTAACGACGATCCCTTGGCTCCTATCTCCAAATATGCCCGGGATATGGTTGCACAGCATGGCGATGACACGCCTATTGCCTGGCTACCACGTGAAGACCGGTACGGGGAAAAGCTGGCCACACCGGATGTGACGACCCCTGAGCTGATCGGTGAAGTCGATCCGATTAAGGTGGCGGAAGGGCGCTATCTGTCAGACGAACTGGTCATCCACTATGGCCTGATTCCCCGCACCAATCGCGGCATCTTCTGCATTAATGAACTCCCTGACCTCTCGGAAAAGCTCCAAGTAGGGTTGTTTAATATCATGCAGGAACGCGACATCCAGATCCGGGGTTTTCGGGTCCGTCTCCCACTCGACATGTGTGTTGTGGCGAGTGCGAACCCGGAAGATTACACGAATCGTGGACGCATCATCACTCCACTCAAAGACCGCTACGGCGCGCAGATTCGCACCCATTACCCCAAGCAGGTTGCTATTGAGATTAATATCATGGATGCGGAGCGCTCGCCGTTGTTGTCGAGCGATGGCTATCGTCTCGTCGTCCCGCGCTTCATGAAAGAAATCATCGCTGAGACCACATACATGGCACGGGAACACGCGGACATTAACCAACGTTCTGGTGTGAGCGTGCGTATGTCGATTGCCAATTACGAGAGCATGCTGGGCAATGCCCTCCGGCGCACCATCCTGCTCCGTGAAGATGAAGTGGTGCCACGGATTAGCGATTTAGCGTCAATTATCCCCTCCTCTAGCGGTAAAATTGAGCTTGAGACCATTGAAGAGGGTAAAGAAGGTCAGATTATCGATGAGTTGATTAAAAGAGCGGTGAAGAAAGTGTTCGGGCAGCATTTTCGCTCCGAAGACTTTACATCGTTTTTGCAGAATTTTACCTCTGGCCGCAGTCTCGAAGTTTCCGATACCATGCCCACCGCAGTATATAGTCAAAAATCGCGTGGGATGGGTGGGATCCACGAGGCCTTGCAACGTCTGGAAGTCCTCGAGAGCCCAGCGATGATTGCCTCGGCCCTGGAGTTTATTCTAGAAGGCCTGCATCTCAACAAAAAGCTCAATAAAAAGCTGATTGAGGGTGAGATTTCCTATTGGGGCTAGACACGATTCTTATGGAGACAGATACGCTATGCGTGCGAGTTGAGCGTCAGCACATCGGCTTCCTGTGTAGCTTGATGGCTGGCTACGAAGGTTTGGCTATCGTACGGACGCTTGATCCGCAGCAGGGTCTTGTGGAGTTACTGCTGGCCCCGTCGTCTCGTCCAACAGTCATTGCACTGCTGCAGGCGATTGCACAGGAGTTTCCCTTAGGCCTGTCCCTGCTCAACGATTGACAGGCCGTGCCGGCATTGTTATAAGAGCACAGTTACATGAGGCGTTGTTTCCTGTGACCGTAGTGCGTGGGCAATCAGCGAGGGCACCATGGAGCAGCCGTTACTGGAAATCCGAGACTTGCAGACACAGTTTTTCACGGAAAATGGCCTAGCACGTGCTGTTGATGGCGTGAGTTACGCTCTCGCGCGTGGGGAGACCGTTGGCGTGGTTGGAGAATCGGGGTGTGGCAAGAGCGTGACGGCTCTTTCAGTGCTGCGATTGATTCCCGATCCTCCTGGCAGGATCGTGGGGGGAGAAATTCTGTTTGAAGGGACGGATCTGCTCACGCTGTCCCCCGCGGCCATGCGCCATATACGCGGGAATGACATCTCCATGATC
>SXND01000201.1 GCA_005777235.1 Pseudomonadota bacterium | reverse complement strand
CGTTGCTCGTCGGTCAAAGGCTGCACATATCTCACGATCATCACCTCATCAGGTCGTAGGGAATATGCCACGAAAAGTGGTTTGACGTTGATGAGGTATTATATCAACATTGTGTCAAAAAACTTTTAGTCGGGTACTTAACCAAGGCGTAGGCAGCGTCACGACGAGGTGCAAATACCCGCGTCCGCGCTTCGAGATGAGGTCAGCCGTATCCGTCGGCAAGCCCGTGTACTTTTCCACGTAGGCTGGGACAAGAAAGCGGAGCGTCTGGCGTCCGCCGGTTGTCGCAAGCCGCACGGTGCGCGCAGGCCAATCAACACGGTAGGTGTTTTTGTTGTAGCGCGGCGGGCACGCGGCGCTGCGCGGTTGCGACACGCGGCGCGTGGGATGCTTGCGCAAGGCAAAGGCACTGCGCAGGGTTTCAGCCGCTTTGACCCGCGCCTGGTTCACCACATCACTGACCAGTGTCGGATGCGCAGCCTTGACCGGATAGTAGACCAGGTAGTGCAGTTTCGTTGCGTGACTCACCTCCGCCTGCCATCCGATATCGACCGCCTGGTTCAAGGCGGACGTGAACACCGTATAGGTGTCTGTGAGCATCGTCATCTGGGTATCTGTAGGTTCAAGCATTACACGTATAGTTCGTTGCATAGAGGAATTATACCATAGAATATGAGCATTATTATTGCGTATCCGGAAGAGTTGGGCCTGTCGGCCCACGGGCAATTCCCCTGCCGCCTGAAGGCGACAGCCCCCTTGCCCGGCTTTCTGTGGTGGGAGCAGGAATGGCCGTGGTGGCATACCAGGCGTAGAGGGCGGCACACGCTTGCCAGGCGTAGCGCGCGGCCAGGCGGGCGTCAGCCTCTGCCAGGTAGGGGAGCAGGAGCCGCAGCGCACTCGGGGCGGTGACCGCGTGCACGAAGGCAATGAGCCCGCTGGTATGGGTCAGATACACGCGGGTGCATCCCTCCGTCAGATTGGACAGGAAGCGCTCCAGGTCCCCAGCCGTGTTGACCAGGTCAATCACCGGGAGAAACGACGGTTCAGTCTCCAGCCCACGCACGGCGTTGCTGATACTCCCTGGCGCCTCAAACCCTGGACCATGAATCCGCTGCACATGCGCCAACGCCTCGTGCGGGGTCCAGCCCGCATCGGTGCCTGATGGGCGCCCTGGGAGCATGTGATAGCGCGCGGCCCAATAGCCCAGCCCTTGGGCCAGTTCATGGCGACGCTGTAGGGTCTCCCCATCGGCGAGGCGGCGCACGGCATGGCTGGTGCGCAGCAGCCCGTGCGCCGCCGCGGCCATCAGGCCCGGCACTAGGTGCGGGGTCCAGTGGCGCACCACGTCTGGCCATGGGGCCTCGGCCAGTTCGTGATCAAAGAAGGTAATCCAATCGGCAAGACGCGCGCGGTCCCCAAGCGCCTCACGCCACTGCGCCCGCGTGATGGGCTGCGAGGCAGTGGGTGGGTCGGCCAGGCGCCGCACATAGCGCTCGACCCACGGCAGGACCGCCTCAGGGCGCCCCATGGCCAGGATGGCGTCCGCAGCTGGCTCGTTCATGCTGCTCGAAAAGCACTGTCCCATCTGCGCCGCAGCCACGGCGTGTACCGGGCTGTGTGAGAAAGAACTCGAGGTCTTTCAAGAGGTCCTCGGCGCCGGGGTGACGATAGAGCGCACCGCACATATGGTCGCCGGCGCGCGGCGCGGCGCGTATCGCGTGTGCGCAGACACTAAGGCCAGCCGCTGACGTGGCGTCGATGCCCGACGCCACTCCTGGAGCATCAACGCCGTTGGGCGTCTCCCAGAAGATCGAGGTCCGCAAAAATCTGCTCCATCACCAGCGGATACGACAGCGTCTGGCGCAGGGCCTGCTTCGTCATGCTCCGCCCGGTCACGTCGTCCCGGCGGTCCAGGAGCACATCCGCAGCGGAGCCGGTGGAGCCGATGGCAAACATCGGGCCAGGGTTGTAGGCCCGAAAGAGGGCCGCCTCTTCTTCAACGCCATCCATGCCGCCGATAAACACTGCCCCCACCAGATTCGGCGACTGCACCATCACCTGGCGCATCCACGTCAGGCTGGCGTCGCGCGCGGTGCTGGTGCCCGTGGCTGGCCGTGAGGCCGTCCACAGCAGGGTGCCATGGGTCCAATCAGCCAGGTCAAGCGTCTCGGGAGGAATCCGGGCGAAGAAAACCAGCGACTGAAAGACCACGACCAGCTTGTCGTCCTGTCCGGTGGCACGCAAGCGTCGAGCCGCGTGCAGGACAAGCGGACTGATGGCCGGATGCCCGCCGAAGATGAGCTGGATGCCGCGCGTAAAGGCAAAGCGGCACACATGGCCCACGGCATCGCGAATGCGGGCCGGCTGGCGGGTCTGGTAATACACCTCGTTGAGGGCGCGGGCTTCAGGGTCTGGCAGGAGATCAGGCCCCTTCAGGTACGGATCGCTGGCACTGAGGAACAGCGCCGGGCGCTGAAATAGTGCCAGCAGCATGCCAGGCGCATATGGTGTAGGAAGCTGCGGTGAGGTCATGGCATGAGTCTCCCGAGGTCAAACGTCTCCCCGGTGAACGGGAGCAAGCGATAGCGCGACGGGGTCTCGCCGGCGCGTTCGGGGGCGAGACCCCAGTCAAAGGCCAGGAACCGCCGGTCGTTGGGAGCATTCTCCATGTAGAAGAGGCACGCCTGCGCTGGCGGCGCCGCCAGGGCGCGCAGTTCCTGCCCCAGATCGTAGAGGGTATCGAGCGTGGGCCGGAAAGGCAAGACGCGGATGTAGGAGTCCCCTGACGGGTGCGTGCTCGGCAGTACCATATCGCCCAGGCTGCCTGCGGCAGGCTGAAACGTCAGGCCCTGGGCGCTCAGCTTGGTGGTGAGGTAGGGCAGCAGGGCGAGCAGACGACGCTGGATGGCCTGCGCCCGGTACTCCTCAATTTTATGCAGAATTGCCTCAACGTCGTCTAGGACCAGGGTCTGCGTGTCCGCTACTCCGGTGCCGACAAGCCCAGTGAGCTCATAGATCTGATCCGGCATCAAAGTGGAGAGCACTGCCGTCGGGCCGCTCTGCGGCCAGCGCAGCGCCAGGAGCCCAACATTGGCGAAATTGGCGAACTCGATCTCCTCCATGACCCAGGGCGAGCTCTCCAGATTCGGCGATGCCAGCACCAGCATAAAATCGGCGTCGTTGAGCCACCACAGGAGTTCCTGCTGGAAGTGCGTGCCGTAGTCAATCGAGGCTTCGTCAAGAAATACGTCGTAGCCACGCTGGGTCAACGCTGTGTGCAACTGGCGCGCGATGGCCAGACTGTCGCTGCGTTTGTAGCTGATGAAGAGCTTACGCAGGGTGCGATTGAGCCAGATGCGCGACAACACCTCATCGACGAGCCCGGTGTAGTTCTGCTCCGCGGTGCCAAGTGGGAAGGCGTTATAAGGATGCAGCTCGGCTGGGAGTTTGGCCGTGGCATTGGCGGTCGTATCCAGCACTGGAAGGACGGTCCTGCCGGCCTGGAGATGCTGGCGTAGGCTAACGAGGTCCGGCTCTGTCGGCGGCTGCGTGCCATCTGAGAAGTAGAGGATGACAGAGCGCGGCGGCAGGTTCGGCGGATCGTTGTCGTAAACCGGGAGTTGCGCCGGAGCGATAGCCAGTTGCTGCAACTGGTCCTGGAAGGCGACCACAAAAGCCTCGTACCAGGGACGGAGATGATTCACATAGACACGGACAGCCATGCGCGCTCTCCTCTCATGCGGACGTTGGCAATACGGGGACTGGGGCTGGAGGGATGCGGGCGTTTAAGCGCTCCAGCTCGCGCTGAAATGCCTGCGCCAGGCGGGCACGGCGTGCATCCTGCTGTGGCAGCGCCGCGAGCAGGGCCTCGTAGGCACGCCGCGCATTGGGGACGTCGAGACCGCGAACCTGATTCACCCAATCCCGCAGAGTACTGAAGGCGTCGCCTGCAGCGCTGCCTGGTGCGAGCAGCGCCGGGAGATAGCACTCGGTCATGAGATAGATGATCAGGTCCGGGAGGGCTAGCTCCGCAGCGGAGAGACTGTCATCGCTCGCCTGTTTCTGCCGCAGCAGCTCCAGAATATCCACGATGGCACTGGCAGAGTAGCGCAAAGGGTCTGCGTCAAAGGCCTGCTGGCTCTCCGCACCCAGGCCAAGGGCGTGCTGCGCCTGGGTGGATTCGTCCACCCACTGTGCCCACAGGTCCTGGGCCTGGGCTATCAGGCGCGCCACCTGGGCGCTGTGGCCATAGCGGTACTGCGCGGCCAGCTCCAGGGTGATGGCCCGGAGCGCCTCCTGTGTCTGCTCCTGTCCCAGCGCCACCTCGCGTGCGGCGGCTGCATCCTGGGCTGCGCCATGATAATCGCGCTTGTAGAGCCTGAGCTCCCCACGCCTGGCGTATACATTGGTAAGCCAGGACGCGGCGGCGGTGTGCTCCTCCATCCTGGCCAGGGTATGCGTCAGTCGGCGTTCGGCCTCGCCCAAGTGCCGCACGTCCCGGCTCTGCCGCCACTGCTGCACGGCATGCCACGTGGCAGCCTCCTGCACGTAAGCGACCTGGCCCCAAATGCCCAGCGCCGTGGCAATCCGCGTACTACGCGCCAGCAGCCGCTGCGCCCGGGCGTGATCCGCCATGGACCAGGCAACGTCTGTGAGCAAATTCGCTGATGCCAGGCTGGGACCGACCTGGCGGGCCAGCGCCATAGCCCGCGCCACTGTGTCCGGGCCAGCGGCGATCTGCGTCAACACCTCCTCGGCCCACGCGGCATCGTTACGCAACAGTACATTGCCAAGAGCATCGGCAACACAGCCCAGCCTCCCATGCTGGAGAAAGCCACGGATGGCCTGCTCAGCATACGGCAGGCCGTGCGGCAGTGCAAAACAACCCCTCATGTCATGCGCAAGGAGAGCACGCTCCGTACGCTCCTCCGACGGGCAGGCCTGGAGCAGCCCGTAGAACATGTGCGCCGCCTGCGGCTGCGAGCGAAAGTGCAACTGGTAGGCCTGTTCCCGCCTTGCCCGGGTAGACAGCGCTGGCACCCTGAGAAACGCCAGGCTATCGAGCGCGGTCCGCACGATCTGCCGGGCACTCTCCTCGTTGCCCCCGTTAAACAGGTCACGTGCGGCGTCCAGGCGCAGCTCCGTCGCTCGCCGTACGTCGCCCGCCCGCCAGGCCAGGCGCAGCGCCGCCTCAGAGGCCGTCATGGCGTCCTGGGCTGGGAGGAGATAGCGGCAGACCTCCGCCTCCGCCGTCGCTTGCTCCAGGGCCAGGCGGTCATCACCAATGTGCGGCGGCGCTGCCAGGGCCCGGCGGGCCTGTTTCAGCTCACGCCGTACCCCGCGATGTCCGGCCAGCCGCGCCGCCATCACGGCATGCCAGCCCGCTACGCGCTGTGCCAGTCGCGAGCCGGGAAAGCGTGTGGCCACCTGCTGGGCACGCGCTTCAGCTAGCGCGATCTCGCGCCTAGCGGCTTCATGCTCACCACGACGCAGCAAAGCGTCCACCATCTGCGAGCGCAGCAGCGCCTCCGGCACGGCCCACACCTCACGCCAGGCGGGGGGTGTGTCAGGCCATGCTTCCAGAACCCGTTGCGCCACAGCACAGGCCTCCTGCAGGCGACTCTCCAGGGCCAACAGCGCAACCCGCGCTGACGCCAGTTGCAGCCGCAGTCCGAGACGCGCCAACGGCCCGACGGCATCTTCAGGTTCGAACTCCATCCTCCACCCACCTGGGTCGGTCATTAACACCTGCACGACGTCTATATGCCCCTGCACCTGGGCCAGGCGCAGCGCGGTCTGGCCATCCCAGGCAACCTCTTCGCGCTCCACACCTACGTCGAGCAGCAGGCGGACCATCTCCGCATGCCCACGCTGCGCCGCCAGTATCAACGGCGTGCGATGGGTCGGCCACGGGACGCGAAACTGTGCCCCCTGTTCCAGCAGCATTTGCGCCAGCTCCACGTTGCCGTCCTCAGCGGCGTAGGCGAGGGCGATGATCCCATCCGCCGCACCGGGCCTGACATACTCGCTCTCTCGCTCCACTCGGTCCAAGGCCGTATGCGCCTCAGCCAGACGCCGACAGGCCAGCGCTGCGGCCTGCGTAAAGGCGAGCTCCGCCTGCCAGCACACCGGGTTAGGGAGATTGCTCGGACGCGCCGCTTGCAGCGCCCAGCGCATCAGCGCCGTCCAATCGCGCCGTGTGTGTTCCGCCTCTACGTGCGCCATCCAGGCTGCATACGGCAAGAACGGTGCCTGCACCGCTGGCCCGCTGCCAGGAATGGCAAACACATCGCCCAGTGTGGTGCGGACCTCCAGCCCCTGGGACGGCAACGGCACGGTGGTCTGGCGGCGCAGCACCAGCCTGGAGGCTGCCGAGGCCTCCGACGTCCCGGCGGGCTGGAGCGTGAGCTGCACCCCCTCTGTGACCTCGGCCCGGATGCGGTACGCCTCGGCTAGCGGCTCCAGCGAGAGCCGGAGTTGTCCAGCACCCTCGGGCCGGAGATACACATCCACCAGCTCCCGCCCACCTGGCGCCAGCAGGGCGCGGTCCGTGGTGTGGTACTGGGCCGCCTGCAAGCGCGTAAACGCCTCACGCTGGCGCACGGCCAGGGGCAAGCGCGTCAGGCGGCGCTCGGTCCATTGCACGGCGCGGCGAGCCGGTAGGCGCTGTAACGGGTCGAGCATGGCCTGGGTGGCGCTGGCGAGCAAACGGTCCAGCACGGTGGCAGCGCCGGGCTGCTCGTGCTGCGCCAGGTAGGCGTACCACAGCAGGCTGTCCTCAAAATGCAGATGCGCCGTGGACTGCGACACCTGCCAGGTCAGCTCCCGCGCTTGCTCGCCGAACACGACACCCTGTCCTTGCTGCAGAGCTGTGAGTTCATCCTGCCACGCTGGCCAGCGCTTCAGGAGCGCCTGCGCCAGTGCCGTATCTGCCAGGATACGCCGCAAGGCGTGCCGGGCCTGGGGCCACTGGCGCGGCACCATCTGTGGCTCGCCGCCCGTGTCGTGCTGCGGCCACAGGGCCTGCCAACCATCGTGCAGGGGGCGATGCAGAGCCAGCGCGGCGGGCTCGGCCTGCAGGCGTGCCGGGGCTTCCTGCTGCAGCCAGGCGATGATCCAGGCATAGCTCGGCACCTGGGCGCGCAGGGTGTCGGCCAGTTTCGCGTCGATGATACAGGCGTCCTGCGATGCCTGGCGCACCCAGCGGGCGGTCCAGAATTCTGCCTCGGCCTCGGGGCCCAGATGGAGGAGCAGGCGCAGGCGGAGCGTCCGCAACAGCGCTGGCGTGACCCGACTGGTAAAGCTGGCCGCCCGCCCCAGGCGCCGCAGGTGCTCCTCGGGCACGACCGCAAAACGTCCGTCGGTGGCCACCGGCGCGCCCCAACGGTGGCCCCGCTGCTCTGCCTGGATCCGGCCCGGTCGGGACGTCTGGGTCCACGCCACCGCCCGCATAGCGCGCGGCACAGCCCAGGCCCAGCGTTGGCGCGGGCACGGCATGAGCCCGGCGAGCGGGATGGCGTAGCGCCGCAGGTGCGCGGCCCAGCCGTGCAGCCGCGCCAGGGTGGTCCGCCACCATAGCCGCTGCCGGGCCGCACCGCCAAACCCGAGGTCTGAGGCCAGCAGGACGACGCGCTTGCCGATGCCTTCCTCGCGCAGGCGCAACTACTGCAGCATGGCCGGGGTGACGGGCAGCAGACCAGCGGCATAGTGGTTACGCACGCTGCTGCCGAGCACCATACGCACCGTGCGCGCCAGGTGGGCTTGATCCGCGGCAAAAGGCTGCATGCTGTCGCTCACGTCGTGCCAGATGTCCACACGCCGGGCCGGCCGGCGCAGGCGGCGGTAGGGCAGGCGCTCCAGGATGTCGCCGGCACTGAGCCGGGCGACAGTGCGCTCCAGGTCAATCTCAGACGACGGCGTGTCCACCACGCACAAGGCCCGTAGGATGTTGCGCTCGTACTGCGGTGCGAGGAGACGCGGCGGGGCGGGCGCTGATGACGTTGTTGGCCGTGGGGCGAACGGATCAGGCAGGGACACATCCGGCAGGGGGTCCAACACATCCGCTAGCTGGCCACGCACCACCGGCGGCAGATCCGTGGCATCCGGCTCCGTGTCGGGAGGCAGCTCGGGTAGCGTGAAAGCGGCTGCTTCCGGCAGTGGGAGGTCGGGCACTGGCCCGCTGACGGCCTCTGGCCTCGGCCTCTCGGCGGGTGGCGACACCACTGGGGCCGGTTGCACCGGTAGCTGCAGCTCGTAGCCGAGCAGCCGGCCCAGGGCCTGCTGCGTCGCCGTATCCGCGGGCGCCAGGGCTTTGAGCACGGCGAGGGCGTCACCAATGGCAATCGCCCCTCGACGCGGGGCCGGGCGCGGTAGTGGCGTCATACTCAGGCTCCTGCGTTTTCCGGCGCTTTGCGCCATACCAGGCGGGCGATGTGGGACCACACGGTATCATCGACCGTAATGCCAAAGGTCTGGGTGGTGCGCAGGGCATCAAGCAACTCCGCCAGGCCCGGCGGGCGCCGCTCTTCGGTCTGGGCCTGCTGGCGCTCCTCCTCGATTCTGTCGAGCAATGCCCCGACGACCCCGACGGCAGCGTCGCCCCAGAGTTCCGCCGCAAAATGCGGCCAGTGCGCCTGGGCAATCTGCTGCACCAGGGTACGAAAGTCCGCATAGGCTGGCAATGAGGTGTCTGACGGCCACTGCATATGATGCACGATACAACGGCGCAGGAAGGCTTCCGGCAGGTCGCGCTCCTCGTTGGTAGTCACCACGATCAACAGCCCGGACGGCTCGGAGCCGGCGCTGTGAGTGGCTCGGGTGACTTCAAACGGCTGCGCCACACTATCGACCCGGAAGCGATAGGCGCTGAACGTTTCGAGCAGGTCATTCGCCACGGCTGGATCGGCCTTATCGATTTCATCCAACAGCACCACGGCGCCGGTGGGCGAGCGCGTGGCATTGACGTCGGCGAGCGGTTCGAGTGCCGGCGGTTCCTGAGAGTCGGCGGGGCGTCCCCGCCGCAACGCCTCCTCACGGTTCAGCGCCCACCACAGCTCACGCGGCTCAATATAGTGGTAATCGTCCAGCTCACGGCGCGCCTGCGCATCCGCCAGGCGGCGGACCGCATCGAAGCGCCAGAGAATATCGCGCGCTTCGGTGCGCGATGTCACCGTGTGCCGATAAAAGCGCCAGCCCAACGCGGCTGCGGCCGCTTCGGCGACGCTGGTCTTGCCAATCCCTGGTTCGCCACGGATCAACAACGCCCGCTCCGTTACCAGCGCCACGTTCACCGCCAGGATGACGTCCTCGTTCCAGACATACGTGCTGGACGGCGACACCTGGGTCAGGGGCTCGGGGTTAAAGCGGCGCCGGTACTGCAGGACACCCGTTGCTGTGCTTGCATCTGCCATAGGCTTCATCCTCGGTGCGTGGCTGTGGCACGCCTCATCCGGCTTGTCCAGTGCTCAAGGTCTCGTGTAGCTCCTCCAGGGTCGTATGCAACGCCTGTGCCGCCTGATACTCTATGGCTGACACCTCTATGACGACCCCCTGGTCGAGTGACTGATCCGCGGTCACCGCAGCAGGGGTGACGATGCAGAAAAACACCTGTGATGGTAGTTGCTGCCGCAGTGCCTGGAGGGCGGTGAGATCCAACGTGCTCTGCCGGACAAAAAAGCTCTGCTGCTCCCTGGGGACATCCACCACGACGCGGAGCTCATGGTAGTCTGCCTCCAGCCGTTGCCGCAGCTTGCGGAGCTGAGGTCGTTGTTGTGGCGGGGGCGTATCGAGCGGCAGATCCAGGACCGCGTTGACGACATGCTGGGTATGAGCCACGGCTTCGAGGCTGATATAGCGCTTGACCGGATCCTTGTAAGGCTGATCCGCCATGGAAAACACATCCGCGAGATCGCGCAGATCCGTCTTGCCGCCGAAGTCTACCAGATTATGCCAGGCGCGGTAGCTGGCCACGATGAGATCGCGCAGGAGCTGTGGGTAGAGTCTTTCGGCTGCTTCCATCTCCTCGGGGTCATTGCCGTCCGGGCCCGTATCCACCTTGACCCAGAAAACACGGTCTTCCCTGGCCATGGCCTGGCCAATCTCCATGGCGGTTTCGGCGCGGACCCAACTGGTAGACAGCGCATCGGTGATATCATACAGCCCAGAAACGTCCCTGGCGACCACCCCGGCGACCTGTTTCGTCGCCGTATAGCCCTTGGTGCAGAGCCGTCGTAGCTCGGCGCAATACGTGCGATAGTACGACCGTGGCCGATCCCAGCCCGGCGGGCTGAGGCACGGTCCCATCAGCAAGCGGGTGGCCAGGTCGCGCTGGAGTTGGGCCGCCTGCATACGACGATTGAAGTAGTCAGGGTCGGCATCCGTTTCAGTTTTGGGGGTGAGATTGATCAGCGTCTGGAGCTGGAGTTGCCGGTTGTCCGGCGTTGGGGCAAAAGCCTTGAGCCATGCCTCGGTGTGGTCACGATATTCCATCACGCGCGCTGGCACACCACCGCTCGGGGGCCGTGTAGCGCCATTCGTAGCGCACAGCCGCTCGACGATGCGCGCAATCACGGGCCGACGATCGTGCTCGTCACGGAAGAACACGGCCTGAAAGCGCCGTAGATACAGTGCATCCAGCTTGGCAAAGGGGTGCTGCTCCATCTCGACGTAAGCATAGACGGGGATCAGCTCCTTCAGGGTTCCCATGTGACGCCGATGGGCAAGTACCGAGGCTTCATGAAACAGCCAATTCTTGCGCTCAAAAATGGTCGAGTCCTGAGGCGAGGCCTGCGTGACATCCGGCGAGCAATAAATGATGGCGTGATCGCACTGCTCCAGCCACTCATACAGCCGTTCACGCCAGAAGTCGCCGGGCTTAATCGCGTCGTCGATCAAGATACAGCGGGGCTGACCCGGGGTGAAGCTACGCTGAAAGTGCTGGGCGGTCAAGGCGTCGAGGATCTCTTGCAGCCCCTGTCTGGCTGGGTCTGCAGCGCTGCGGCTATAGCTGATAAAGACGCATTGTTCCAGCATGCTCCTGCTCTCTCCCTGGGTTGGTATCCTGCGAGGGAATAGTAGGATTCTGGCGCTCAGAAGTCAACGCGCCGCTTGCGAGATTGTGCGACTCTCCGATACTATGCTGGTGCGTCATGAACGGACCGCATAGACATCAGGGGAAAGTCCATACCAGCCTCACACGTGTTCCTCAAGGCTACAGCAACCAGGGCAGCGCCTTTCTCCAGCGCCTGCACACGCATCTCCCGTCCTGGGACGACCAGGGGCAGCTCATGGCACGGGCTTCAGGGGTGCCGATACCACTGCGCGATGTCACGCTGCAGCGCCTGCTGATCCGGGTAGTGCCGTTCCACGGCCGCAATGTACTGCGTTACCTCCTCGGCGGTAGGCAGCACGGCGTGCTGGACCATGTGATACTTGTATGCGGAGAAAGTCGCCGTGGGCAATTGCCTGTCCACGGCCAGCACCTGCGTCTGGCGATGCCGTAAGACGTGAGTGTACACGCGTTGGTAGAGCAGCGGATCATACGGCGGCTCAGCCGTCGGCCTTAGAGGCTCCGCGGCCAGAACTCTTGGTCCGGGCACCGGGACTGCCGGTGCCACCTCTTGATAAAAGCGCATTTCTGTCTGCAAGAGACGTGGCAAGGCCGTAATCATCCGGACCCGCCTGACTGCGAGGGCAGTTGAACGAACCAGCGTCTCGCTCAAGTCTCTGGCCCATTATGATTCACCTCTAGGCGTACCCGCGTCGTGGTGCCGATCTCTACAGACAGCACAGCCATGCCTTGCACCGTGGCCCTGGCCGCATGCTGGGACACAACACGTTGTGCCCAGCCGACAGTGAGCTCACGGGGTTGGCATACGATCACGCCTTGTGTCATGGCACTCTGTGGTCTGGGCCAACCTTGGAGACACCCCCCGGGTAGGATCCCGCGCATCACATGGACTTCCTTAAACCATCCTTAGAATGGCTTGACACCTGCCATATACGCTGCCAGAGCCCCCAGGAGTAACAAGAGCCACCAGAGGCCTTTCCCCAGCACGGCAGAGCGTGCGGCCAGCCCCACAACCACCGCCAGCAGTAGCCAGATCGCCACCTTCACGATGACCCAGCCTGGCCACGGCCAGCTGATGCCGATCTTGGCCAATAAGCCAAAACCGCCGACGAGGGTTAGCAGCAGGCCGAGACCGTGGGTGACCGCAGAGGAAAAACGCCAGATATTGGTGGTTTTGGTGCCACCGTTGATGGCATGGTTAATGACACCACCGTAGGCCAGAAATAACATCAAAATACCCAGGAGATGCATGACTTTATACACAGCGTAGGGCACAGAGAACTCCTATGAAAAAGGTATGGGGTATGCTACTTGGTGTACGGCTTGGCCAGCGTGCGACACCTCCCGCCTTGTGGCGGCACGCCTCGGAAGTGCCGCTACGCCTGCTGGCCCCTCACGCGCTGCGCTCTGGAGGGACGAGAACGACTGGCTGCCGGGCCCGCTGTACAACGGCTTGCGCTTGCGAGCCCAGCATGCGCTGCAGCAGGCCCGTGTGTCCGTGCGTAGCCAAGCAGATGGCATCAACCCCTAGACGCTCGGACGCGTGTATAATGCCCAGGGAGGTGTCTGGCTCCGTCACAATTTCCAGGAGCGTTGCAATGCCACACTCATCCCCGCAGTGTGGAGTACGGCGCGGGAGACCGAGCCCTACCAGAGCCGCGCGATGCCAGCGCGCTGGTGCGTGCCTACGACCAGGAGATCGGCCTGGGCTTCTGCGGCCAGCTGCGTGAGATGGGCATCGATACGCCCCAGGCCAGGACGGACGTGGAACGACGTCTCCCCCGGCCCTTCGAGCACACCCGCCCACGCTTCTAGGTCGCGCTGCGCGATCTGTGCCAGCTCGGGGCGCAGGTGATCCAGCGGCATCGGCGCCGGCACGCCGCGCCGCGCGTGCTCCCCAGGGGGCCACACGACCTGCGTCACCAGGAGGTCGCACGGACCAATGTCCCGTAGCGCGCTGGCCCAGCGCAGGGCCCTTCGGGCAGTGCTCGTGCGCTCAACACCCACCAGGACACGCAGCGGCTGCGCCCCACGAGCCCAGGCTGCCAGACGCGCGCGCTCACGGACCACGAGTGCAGGGATCGAGGAGAACTGTACCACGCGCTCTGCCACACTGCCAAGCCGCCAGCGCTGTTGCTGCCGCGCGCCCAGGGCTGCGACAACGAGTAGGCGTGCGGCTACGCTTTCAGCAAGCGCGACGAGCTGTTCGTCCGTGACTCCGGAGACGAGGCGGGGCTGCACCTCGATGTTGAACTGACCACGCAGCTCCTCAGCCTGCGCCTGGAGTTGCGCCTGCAGCGATGCGTTGACCGCAGAGGGGACTCCCCACTCTGGCGCCCTGTCCCACGCTCGTCCATGACGTGCACAAGCATCAGGGGCACAGCGCGCCGCATAGCCATGGCACCTGTGGCGCGCGCTGCTCGAAGGGACTGATGCAAAACGCTTGTAACGCTGGAGGCGCGGCAGCGGGGCGGCGGAGACGGGGGCGGAGACAGGGACACACGAGGGGACAGCGCGCACGAGCGAGAGACGGGGGCACACGCGGGCGGGCAGGACGCAGGACCCTCCCCCCTCCCACACCACGGGTCGTGCGCAGGGGGACCAAAGGCGCCGGACGAGACAAGGGCGGTGTGCCACGCACGCGCCTGCGGGATCGGGGACGGGTCCGCGTCCCATCAGGCGCGCTCAATGTGGAGGAGCACGCACAGGCTTTCTGGTAGCGACGCGCCGAAGCCATCAGAGGGGGGCGGCGGCAAGCTGCAGAGGCCAGCGGCGCTTCCGGATCACGTTACCCTGCGTGATGGCGGCACTGAGGCGCAGCGGGCCCGCTTGACACCATGGGCCGCGGGCCATATCCCGTGCCAAGACGCGCGGGAGCCGCCGGGCTCAGCTCCCGCGAGGCGCATGCCCCGAGGGCTGCTCTGCTGGCCCACTGCACTGAGGTCGGCCTCGCTGGGCGGCTCATCCGTGCGCAAACGTGGCTTGAGATCCTGGTCGATGCGATCGAGCGAGCCCCCCTCGAGTGAGCCCCCACCGTGAGCCTCCGTGCCGTGCCCCCTGGCCACCCACTCGGCGGTTGTGCTACTATCGTGGGCATGGTGGCGCAAGGGTCTGCATGGTGTCGTCGCCGTGGCAGTGTAACGAAAACAGGGGGGTGCATGAGCGGGGTGTACGAAGGCCTCATGGTGATTGAGCTTGCCGATCGCCGGAACCAGTGGGCGGGCAAGCTCCTCTCGGATGGCGGCGCGCGTGTGATACAAATCGAGCCGATCAATGGCAGTCCCGGCCGCTGGACCGGGCCGTTTGTGCAGGACACACCCGATACCGACAACTGCCTCGACTACTGGTTTAACAACACCGGCAAGCACAGTGTGGCGCTCGACCTGGGGCACAAGCCAGCGCAGGATGTGCTGCGCCAGCTGCTGGCGCGTGCCGATGTGTTTCTCGAAAGCACCGCGCCCGGCACGCTCGCAACCATGCAGCTCGATTACGCCGCGGTGGCGGGGAACACCGGCTTGATTTACGCCTCGCTCACCGACTTCGGGCAGGATGGGCCGTGGCGCGATTTCCAGATGAACGATGCGGCGCATCTGGCGTTGGGCGGCGAAATGGCCAGCACCGGGTATTCCGATGCGACCGTCACGCCGATTGGCGGTAAGGGCGAGCAGGCCTGGCACATGGGCTGTGCGTTTGTGCTGCACGCCATCACCGTGGCGCTGTTCGACCGCATGACGTCGGGCCAGGGCCAATACATCGATGTGGCGATCCACGACGCCTGCGCCATCGGCACCGAGGGCGCGGTCCCGCACTGGATGTATTTCGGCGAAACCATGTACCGCCAAACCGGCATGCATGCAGCCCCCCGCCGCCTGCCGCCGCTGGAACTGCCGACGCGTGACGGCAAGTATGTGATGGCCATCAATCAGGCCTTCAGCAAGCGCGCCTGGGACGCGTTGCTCGACTGGATGGATGAAAAAGGCGTCACTGGCGAGTTGCGCGACCCGAAGTTTCAGGACGAAGCGGTGCGTAACGCCGAATACCGTCAAGGCACGCTCATCCGCGAGGCCATCCGACGCTTGATTGCCGTGAGCGATGCTGAGGAATGCTTCCGCCGGGCGCAGACGTCCGGCATTTCCTGGGCGATGATCCGCGCCGCGGAGGAAAACTACGACCTGCCACACTACCAACAGCGCGAGTACTGGCGCCACATCGAGCACCCACAAATCGGCCGTGCCATCCCGTATCCGCGCGGGCCGTTTGCGTGTGAGGCGCTGCAGATTGAGCCGCGCGGCCGGGCCCCCTCCTTGGGGGAGCATACGCGCCATGTCCTGACGCAGGACTTGGGTTTTACCGAGCCAGAGATCGCGGCGTTGACCGCAACAGGAGCCATCAGATGAATACGGCTGCGACGCATCACCCACCGAAGCCTGCGGCCAACAATGCCGCCCATCGGCAAGCAGGCGTGTTGAGCGGTATCCGCGTGCTCGATTTCACCTGGAAAACCGTTGGGCCGTGGGCCCCGCGCTTGCTGACGCATTACGGCGCCGAGGTCATCCACGTCGAGCGCGCTGGCGGCTGGGACGATCATCGTTTCGCGACGCACCGCAGCCTCACCACCGATGCGCCGGAGCCGAACCATGTGCAGGGCGACAAGCCGCTCTACACCGATCCGTATTTCAACACGCTGCATCACGGCAAGTTGGCGATCAGTCTCAATACGCGCCACCCCGAAGGCCTCGCCATCGTCGAACGCCTGATTCCCCAGTGCGACGCCATCGTGGAAAATTTTAGCGCCGAGGTGTTCCCGAACTGGGGCCTCACCTGGGAACGCATCCACCAACTCAACCCAAAAATTATTTACATGAGTTCGTCGGGCTTCGGCCACACCGGCGAGTGGAAAGGCTATCGTAGCTTCGGGCCGACTGCGGCGGCGCAGTCGGGGCTGTCACTGGCGTCCGGCTTGCCGGGGCAACCTCCCGCCGGCTGGGGGTACTCGTATTTGGATGTGATGGGCGGCTGGATGGGCGGCCTGGCGCTGATGCAGGGCCTGCTGCAGGTCAAAAAAACCGGCGAGGGGTTTTATATTGATTATTCGGTGACGGAAGGGGCGATGACCATGGTGGGCACCTACCTGCTCGACTATCAGGTCAATGGCCGGGGCATGCGACGCCCGGATTTCCCACCGGGCAACCGGGCCGTGTTTCCGCAGGTGGCGCCGCATAACACCTACCGCTGTACAGGCACCGATCGCGTCGGGCAGCATTGGTGGGTGTTTATTGCGTGTGAGACGCAGGCGCAGTTCGAGGCGCTGTGCGCCGTGATGCAGCAGCCGGACCTGGCGCTTGACCCGAAATTCGCCACCAACGAGGCGCGTGTGGCGCATCAAGATGAGCTCGATATCATCATCGGCGGCTGGACACGCGCCCGGCGGCGGTACGACATCATGCGACAGTGCCAGGCCGCCGGCATTATCGCCGCTGTGGTGCAAAGCGCCGAAGATCGCGTCGAGTACGATCCGCAACTGCAGCACCGCGAGGTGTTTCCGATCATCGAGCATCCTGAGCTGGGCGAGTGCCCGTATGAAGGGTATCCTCCCAAGTTGTCGCGCACGCCGGCGTTTGTGCATGGACGCGCGCCGCTGCTGGCGGAACACAACCAGTATGTGTACGGCGAACTGCTGGGCATGAGCGCCACAGACATCGACGGGCTCCGCGCCCGTGGCGTGATTTAGAGAAGACAGAGCATGGCCGACATCTTGGACCGCAAGCGCCGGGCGCCGCTGAGTGACCGGTTTTTAGCAGAGCACTCAGGTGATAGACGGACACACCAACGGACGGCTCTCGCCTGATCAGACAAGCACAACTTTGGCAAGGGCATAAGACACGGTGGAACCTGACAGGCTGCAGCCGCCACCCACCCCCAGCCAGATGACACTCAGAGCATTCGGGCAGCACGTCATGCGATGGGGCGCTGGGGACTCCGCAGCCAGGGCACGTAGCCGTACACTCACCCGCGAGGAACTGGAGCAGGCCGGTCTTACCCGAGAGATGGCCGCAGCGTGGTGCGATTTCTATCGTCACGAAAGCCTCAGAAATCCGCACAATCCAAGTGCCACAGGTCGAGCGGAGCTCATGCAGCGGGCTGTCGAGCTGCTCAGCGGAGGTCACTAAATGCTAAAGAACCTCATGGCCCAAGAATACACCATGTCCCTGCGTGTGTGTAACGTCCATGCTATCCCTATGACACTCTATCTCGAACCGTGGGGCGAGCAGTACACGATGCCTCCAGAAGCCACGTTTCTGGTTGTCGCGCGGGGTCCACAGGGGGATGCCTTGGAAATGGAATGCGCCGAAGATCATCTGGTCTTGTACGGTTGGCCAGGATCAGTCGTCACCCTGTTCCATGCCGGCAAAGAAATGGGCGTTGGTACCGTCGAGCGTGCCCCCGTCCCATTGACGCCCCATCTGCGCTGAAGCCAGAGCGTTGCAATATCGATCACTTGAGTTCTTGTGCATGCACGGGCGCCGACCCTGGCGGAACACAACCAGTACGTGTACGGCGAGCTGTTGGGCATGAACGCCACAGATATCGACGGGCTCCGTGCCCGTGGCGTGATTTAGCGATTGTTAAGCCAAAGAGGATAGACTATGGCCGAACGTTTTGACCGCAAGCGCCTGGCGCCGTTGAAGGACGCCGTGGCCATCGTTGGCGTGGGAGAAACCGATTACGGCGCGGACTACCGCGGTACCAGCGGTCGAGCCCTGGCCAAAGGCGAGGCGCGCTACGACTCGTATACGCTGGCCTCGCGTGCCTTGAAGCGGGCGCTCGATGATGCTGGGCTTACCAAGGACGACATCGACGGCCTGTGTACTGGGCCCACGCTGTCGGGTGAGCGCGCCAGCGAGTTGTGGGGCCTGAATCCGCGCTGGAGCGGCAGCGGCGATGCGGCGCAATGCATTATCGAAGCGACCATGGCGATCCACTGCGGGTTGTGTACGACGGTGGCCCTGGTGTATGGCAACGCGCAGCGCTCGATGGACACCGCCTACGGCGGCTCACGGGTGACGGGCGGCGGCATTACCTCCTACTTTTACTATGCGCCCTGGGGCCTCACCTCACAGGGCGCGCTGTACGCGCTGTTTTTCCAGCGCCATAAGCTGCTCTATGGCACCACCGAAGAGCAACTGGGGGCCATCGCGGTGGCATTTCGTAAGCACGCTTGTCTGAACCCCAACGCGGTGATGTACGGCAAGCCCCTCACCATCGACGACTATATGCAGGCGCGATACGTGGCGGAACCGCTGCGGCTCTACGACTACTGCCTGATCAACGACGGCGGTGTGGCGATCATCGTGCGCCGCGCCGACATGGCACAGGATCTCAAACACAAGCCGGTGCTGGTGAGCGGCATTGGCTGGTCCGAGGAAAACGTTGATGCCACGCAGCTACGGCCGCGTCTCAAAGATTTTTACCACACGGCGCATCACGGCGTGGCGCAGCAGATCTACCCGATGGCCGGCGTGACGCCCAAGGACGTCGATGTGTTTGCCACCTACGACAGCTTCAGTGTACATTTGCTCGCCTCACTCGAAGGGTTCGGCTTTTGCAAAGAGGGTGAGGGCGGCGCCTTCGTGCAGAACGGCCGCATCGAAATCGGCGGCGAGCTGCCGTGCAACACCAGCGGCGGCATGCTTTCGGAGAGCTATATGCAAAGCTGGAACCACCAGCCCGAATTGGTGCGCCAGGTGCGCGGGGGCTTAGGCGCGCGCCAGGTGCAAGGGGCCGAGGTGGCGCAGTATGTGCACGATGTTGCGGGCAAGTGTAAAAGCATCATCTATACCAAGGGAGCCTGACGCATGGCCACGCCACGCCCAATCCGCTCGATGGACCCCTATGCTGAGGCGTTCTGGGCCTACACGCAAACCAAAGAGTTTCGCCTGCAACAATGCAGCGCGTGCAACAAATTTCGCTGGCCGCCGGGGCCGTCGTGCGACCAATGCCTGTCCGATCAATTTGCATGGGCGCTGATGCAGGGCCGCGGCAAAGTGCTGTCGTGGACCACCTTTCATCGCACGTATTTCCCGGAGTACCCGGCACCACACACGTCAATTGTACTGGAGCTGGACGAAGGACCGCTGTTCATTGCTTACCCGGTGGGCATCGACGCCGCAGCACTACGCGAGGGCATGGTGCTCACGCTGCAATGGACCGACGGCGAGGATACATTCGGTCCCTATCATTTGCCCGTGTTCGGGCCCGTGGCCGCGTAGCCCCCTGTGCTGTGACCAACCCCGTCATTCACTGGCGGTGGACCGTGTGTGCCACGCGGCGGGCACGCATGCGGTGTATCGCACGCATGGTCTGGAGCGCTTACTGGCGCGATGGGCATACGGCCGTGCAGCATGCCGTCAGGCTGTCGAGCCATATCACAATGGCCGGGAAGGCGCTGCGGGGGCTGCGCCTTGGTGAGAGCGGGTGGTAGGGGCCGCCCTGTTGCTTCTGCCGTGGGTAGGCGTGGCAGACGGTCGCTCTTACGATGTCCCGCCAACCTCTCCAGGCGGTTTCCCAGACGGAGCAGCCGCCTGGAGTTTGGCGACAATTTCAGCGACCACGACAGCCGGCAACAGGCCGACACACTCCTCAACATCAGCCAACAACACTTCGACCAGCCAGCTCGTCACTGCGGCACATGGACGACGCAGGCCTAAACGGGCTTCGCCTTGTCGCTCCCAGGGGAGAAGCACGTGATCGTCCGGTAGGGGCGTTGGCAGCCGTGTCGTAATTGCGACCACGCGGATGGGGTGTCCTGCCGCAATTGTGGCGGTGGCAGATACCACCACGGCGGGACGTCGCTTGCAGAAACCGTTGGCATCTGCGACCTCTACCCACACGACATTCCCCAGTTGTGGCGGGCGCGTGAGGCTCACGAGGTCGGTGCCTCTGCCGATGCGCAGGGATTATCATCGTCATCCAACCAGGCCAGGGGTGGCTGGTTGGTCTTGACGAGCTGCGCCCAATCGATCTCTGCGGCTCGTTGTTCTGTGGCCTGCCACAGAAGCAGCTCTTGGAGCAAGTGGAGATGCTCAAGCGGAATCACCGCAACAAGGTCTTGACCGTTGCGGCGGACCACCAGCGGCTGACGCGCCGAGGCCACCTGGGTCAACACCGCCGCATACTCGTACGCCATCTGTGCTTCGTCGATATGGCCTGGTTCTGGCAGTAAATTGTGCTCGATATCTTGCCTCACGCTCCCGTACGCACACTGTTGACAAACTCGTGCCAGATCGCCACACACTGCGCCGGGGCCGAGTGCTGTACATAGCCACTGGCGCCAGGCACTTCGACCAGCGTGCCGTGCGGTAACAATTCCACCAGGCGTTGCGCCCGGTCCGGGGTATTCATGGCGCTGTGCTCCCCGACCATGACCAGCGCCGGCAGGGTAATCTGCGGCAGGACGGGCGTGAGGTCCACCGTGGCCAGATAGGCCAGGGTTTCCAGCACGACTTGTGGCGAAGTCTGGCTCATTTGTTCGACATACCAGGCGTGATGCCGGGGGTTAGATTGGCCCGGTTCCAGGCGCCGGTCCGCCGTGCGCTGCACCCAGGCGGCGACGCCGTGTTCTTTGACCAGGTTGTAGTATTCAAGGTACGTGGGCACGCCACGAAATATGTAGGGCGAGGTACAGGTCGTGATCGTGTGCAAACGCTCCGGGAATTGCGCCGCGCACTGCAAGGCAATGGTGCCGCCAATAGTTTCGCCGACCAGATGCGCTTTGTCGATCTCCAGATAGTCCATGAGGTGGCGCACATCCGTCGCAAAGTTTTCTAGCGACCAGGGATAGCCCGGCTCCGGGATGGTCGAGCGCCCAAAGCCACGCGCATCGAGGCGGATGACGCGGTACTCGGCGGCCAGCAGCGGCACCCAGGCGTACCACAGACGGGCGTTTTTGGCGTTGCCGTGGTGCAGGATGACGGTTTCAGCGGGAGCCCATGGATCGGTGAAATTGTCGTCGTCATAGTACATCTGTAGCTGGCCAGGCAGTGCGGCAATCGGCATGGCGGGGTCTCCTTTCGTGTCGAGATGGGTGTTAACGAAACGCTGGCATGACCTGCTCACTCAGCAGCCGCAGCGAGGTCTGCGTTTGCTGGCGCGACATCAGGCCACGGTCGGTGAGCATCAGGTTCCGCACCCCGACCTCGCGCAGCAGAGCGAGCTGCTCGCGCACCCGGCGCGGCGAGCCCACCAGCGATTCATTGGTATCGCGGCTCGGCGTTGGCCCATAAGCCGCGCGCGGCAGCGGTGGTGGTGGTTTGGGAAGTTGCATGTCTGTGGGATTCCAGCGCTCGCGCATGGCGTTAATGTACTGGCTGGCGCGTTGGAACTGCGGCAGAAACTCGTCAAAGGCCCGCTCATCGGTCTCCGCCAGATAGGCCTCATACCACACCCAGGCCTGATCCAGCGCCTGCTCCACTTGGGCCTCAGCAAACCCAGCGGCGCGCATGGTGTCCGTATACAGACGTATATTCGCCGCCACCCCCGTCACCGAGCGCCCCCGCAGCAGCACGGGCCGCCCCAGGCGTGCCATCTCCATGATCGACGCATCGCTCAGACAGGCCCGCGCCAGCGGCGGATGCGGCTGTTGGTAGGGCCGTGGCCGCACGGCTGGTAAGGTCACTTGCCAGTAGTGCCCGTGGTACTCCAGGGCCTCGGTGTCCAGGCTTTGACCAGTAGATCCTCGGCTTCCGGCAGGCGCTTGAGACCCTCGGCGAGGGTGGTGCCAAAGCCGATGTACTCGTAGGCGTTGTAGTTCGAGCCCCGCCCCGTGCCGACAATGAGGCGCCCGCGACTCAGGTTATCCAGCAGGGCCGTTTGGATGGCCAGCTGCACCGGATTGTGTAAGGCCATCTCCACCACCCCGAGGCCGAGCAGCACACGCTGGGTTTTGACGGCAATGGCGGCGGCAAACACCAGGGCATCGCCGTACACTGTTTCGCCCGTAAAATGGTGTTCGGCAATCCAGATGGCGTCGAAACCAAGCTGCTCGACCAGTTCGGCTTCGGCTATGCAGTCGGTAATGGTCTGGTAATCGCGCGTGGCATCGAGGGTCATGGGGTAGAAAAAGTGGCCGAAACGCATAGGGATCCTCAGAATGTACCAGGTTCCGTGTGATGGCGCGGCTGGGCGCTTGCTCTGCACAGTGCCGGGTCTTGCAGCGGACTGCTAGCGCCAGGCGTGCCGCAGTGGTCGTATTGTACGCACTCCGGCTGACAAAGTATAGGAAGTAGGGGGCATGTCTGTACGGTCTGGATACCATCGTGCATGGCGACGCAGAGGTGACATAAGCCAGGGCAAGCCCTCCTACCTTGCCTCACCTCTGAGGCTCGTGCCCACTCGCGCACACGGCGCAGCCAGACAAGACGATCCAGGGTACGACTCTCAGTAAGAAAGCGCATCACATCGGTACTACGCAAGCCCGGCAGGACCAGACTCTGTGGCGGCTCAATATACTCTCGGTCTGCCAGTCGGTATATGTGTATGCGTTCCCCATCATAGCGCCACACCTCCGGCACGCCTACCTGCGCAAAGATCGCACACTTGTTCAGTGACGGACTGGTCAGATTGATTGCGATGATGAGATCTGGCGGTGGATCGGTTTGGAGATCAATATCCGTTTTGCCCTTCACACGCCCCAGGTTTTCCAGGTAAAAGCAGGCGTCAGGCTCAAAGCCACGCGCCAGATCGGCGCGGCGGAAAGTGGTCGAGCCAAAACCTTCCGCATTAATGCCCCGCTCCTCTGCAATGACGTTGATCAGGAGCGTCACCGTCTCTTTGAGTTGTTCGTGTGCGGCAGACGGACTCATGATCTCGAGTTGCCCCTGGTTATAGACAAAGCGTGGCACACTCCGGCCACGGTGCAATGTAAGCAACCCTTCGTACATTGCCCACGGCACGTTGTCCAGCAAGATTCTCTGGTCTAGCGGACTGAGCACTGTGGCCATCGTGGCATCCTTCCATGTCGACGCCGCACCGACGCTGACTCTGACGCGAACATCGCCGGGAGAAGGCGCCGACAACCACTGTGGGTGCATCCGGGCGCTGGGCTCGACAAGGGGCAGTGCCAGCCAGCGGGCGACCAGCGCCAGCGCTGCCCAGATGTCCGCATTGTACGCACTGCAGCTGGCAAAGTATAGGCGGCGTGGGGTGCTGGTGTCGGCGCGGTGCGCGTCCGGGCCAAGTGCAACGCTTGGGCCAGGTGGGGTGCACGCTATCGTGAGGCGGACAGCGTCGGTCGTTTCCTTGAAGAGGACACAGCGCGCTGCTATCCTTGCGCGACTGCCACTATGTGTTGTCTATTGCTCTTACGGTACGGCATAGGAGGGTATTATGTCGCTCACCGAACTTTTTCCCCTCATTGGCACCCTGTCTCACAGTGAGAAGGCGCAGCTCTGCGACATGTTGCAAGCTGAGTTAGCCGGAGAGCACAGCATTGCGCCGCTTGAGCACAACAAGACCTATGCGGTGTGGACACCTTACAGCACTTTTGGCGCGGCGCGTGCGTTACTCAATGCGTTACAGGGGGCCCAACAACACGACCATGAGTGACCCATCAGCTCGGCAGTTCGCTTACTCAATGCCTGCTGGGGCTTTCGATGCGCTCGATAGTCTCCCGCGCTTGCCGCTTATCCTGCATACCAGAGAGCACCGGGTGGAGGCCATGGGGCTTGTCGACAGCGGTGCCACCGTGAACGTGCTGCCGTATGGCCTGGGCCTGGCCGTTAGAGGGCTGTGGCATGCCCAACGCGCTACGTTACGGTTGGCGGGTAATTCTGGCACACGTTCCTGCCCAACCTTTCATCGTGTCTGCCTCTATCGCCGATTTTGCGCCTGTACAACGCGCGTTTGCGTGGACGCAGGCGGAGGATCTGCCCTTGATTCTTGGTCAGGTTAATTTTTTCATGGTCTATGGGCCTGTCCGTAAATAACATACTTGACTTATGTTGCTCTGAGGTCTACCCATAGACTCATGGCAACAAGCATGAGCCAACGCAAAGCAGCCGAAATGGCGATCCAAAAGCGGTTTGCTCGTCTCAACGACAGCCTGAGTG
>SXND01000200.1 GCA_005777235.1 Pseudomonadota bacterium | reverse complement strand
GAAGGGCCTACTAGGACAATAAATTCCTTGTCATGGATGTCCAGATTGACACGATTGACGGCAATAACGTCCTCAGAAAACTGTTTGACGAGGTTGCGTAAAGTCACCTGGGCCATTGCTGGTCCCTCCTTATGGCAGACTGTCAGGCGTCGTCACGGTACGACACGCCCTCCCTCTCGCATTGCGGCGGCGATTGTGGCATAGGCACTAGGGAGTGTCAAGCGACCCGCCCGCCACCCCAGGGCAAGCCCATGGGGCAACGCAGAGGGTTGTCCGTTCCCGAGACGATGTGGCAGGTGAGGACGCCCTCTGGGAGTACTGATACTCCCAGAGACGCGTGGGCACAGAGGGCATGGGGCTTAGGTTGCGGGCAGGACCGTCCGCCAACTCAGGATCCGTAGGGGCAGTGTCTGGGTGGGCTGGGCGATGGCCGCGCGGCAATACAGCACCTGGGCCTCAGCCTCGGCCTCAAACGTGACCGCGCCACCGACGACCAGACCACCCGTGACGTGTAGGCGGCTTTGAGCCGTGCCATGGAGTGAGCCGGTGATCAGCATGGGGCCATACCAGGTCAGCTCGCCGGCAATGTCCACATCGCCCTCGACCAGGAGCAGTCCGCAGCCAGTTGTCCCAGATGCCAGGCGGCCCTGGGTACCCTGGGTATCGTAGTACACGATGTGGTACTCGTGGCAAAGACTCGGGGCATTCCTGGTCGCACCAAGCATGGGCGTGCCCCAGCTCCCACCGGCAGTATGGGCGTGCGTTGCACGGGCTTTGAGGGCTGCGACCATCTTGTGCACCTGGAGAGGCGTGCTGTGGGACACTCCAGAGGCGGCAGCCATCGAGAGCTGTCCTCCTGGCTGGGAGGACGCGTCACAACTGTCGGTATCGTTGAAGTGCGTGTGGACACTGCCAAGGCGCACCGGGCCGCCGGCAGACAAGGCGGCGGGGACCGTCGGGGGAGGCTCATAGGCGGCTTCAACCTCTACGGTGGCGTTGGTGTCGCCAGCCATGCCACGTGCGGTCAACACATAGACGGGCTCGCCATGGGTCGTATTGCGGCTGGGGACACCCGTGCCCTGGGCATCGCCCCAGCGTAACACCGCGCCATCAACGGTGCGGGTGGCGTGGCGTAGCGTCACCAGGTACGGCAGGGCGTTTTGCATACTCGCCAGGCGCACCACATGGTGGATGTCATCGGCCGCTGGCAGTGGGGTGTCCTGGGGGCTCAGTGTAGCGCTCCATGAAGGATCATCCGGGGCCGTATCGACAAGACGATGGGGGCTCGCGGAGAGACGGAGCCGAGCACGAGCCTCATCGATCCCGGCTTCCGCGCTGTACAACGCCTGCGCATGGAGGGCCTGGGCTTGGGCCTGCTCCTGGGCGCTGTCGTGGTCGTGTGCAGCGCTGGGGGCCCCCGTCGCCGTCGAGGTGAGGGCATACAGCCCCCAGAGAGTGTAGAGGGCCATTCCTCCCAGTATGAACGCCAGTATATGGCCAGGGCGTGGGGGCGTGCTACGCGGTGCGGGGCGTATCATAGTGCCACCTGCCTTCCTGTGCTATGGCTGTTCTTAGTGACAGACGGAGTATTCCGTAAGTGGACGACGATACTCAAGGTATAGGGCGTGGCCTCGCGCGCTTCCGCCGTCGGGGCCGCCTCTGGGGCAATGTCTGCGGTGATTGTCAGGCGGAGCTGACGGACCTCATCCGGCTCCAGGGTCGGACGGCCCTCGGCATCGAGGCCTAACACGGTAAAGTCCCGGATGTGCTCGGCGACAATCTCCTCACCAGTGCAGTCCACCCGGATGATGTGTTGCGGCCCCGCAGCGTAGGTATAGCGTACATCTTCGTTGGGCTCGTCCGTGGTGCCATTGCCGTTGAGATCTGCCTGCATGTGCAGGTGGGTTGGCCTATAGGTGAGACGCGCAAACGCTGCGCCTGTCGGATTGTACCCGGCCAGACGGAGTTCGCGTGTCATCATCTCCAGGACAAAGTTGGCGTTGTGGACCTGATCCAACAGGCGCTGGTGTGCAGCCATGTGCTGCGGCTGGATGAAGCAGACCTGCCGTACGTTCCAATACGCTGCGACCAGTAGCGCACCGACACATGTCCAACGGAACCAGGAACCGTAAAGAATGCGATGTGCTGTCATAGCTGTGTTACTCCGCCAACATCGTGCTGAGACGCACGGGATGGCTGTTGTCTTCCCACCAGACCATGACGGTGACATGCCGCATACCAAGGCCCGTACTGTCTGCTGTCATGGTGGTCTCGCGACGGAAACGCGGGAAGCCAGGGATGGCCTGATAGTCTTCCAGCGCCTGAGCCGGTAACGCGGCCAGCCGCGGCCAGCCTAAGGTTTTGAGGCTTTCCAGTTTGGCGCTGGCCAGCGTGGTGGCGATGATCGTCTGGGAGCTCTCGTGCGTGGTCGGTTGGCGTCCACTCGTGGCTGTTGTGCTGCCGGCCAGACTGAGGAGACACACCGCCAACGTACCAAGCAGGCGAGGACGTACATGGTGTAAGGCGTTGCGCCACATCGTCATCTTCCTTCGTAATGGGCTGATATCTCTGATCTTAGAAAACATATCGGCCAGACGTGGCGAGAACTTAAGCGGGGAAATGTGCAGGACAAAGTCTTAGGAGATGACGGGCACCGCGTCATCCACCGGCAGTCCCTCTAAGCGCATGATGGTGAGGGCGTTCGTGGTGGGGCACGGTCCTGGACGTAGATGATAATCAAAGACCATGTGACCGGCGTGGACGTCTTCACGGAAGTGATAATTGTGAATATGCGGCACCGTCTCGGCCAGGGTCACCAGTTCGAGGTCGTGGGTGGACAAGGCCCCGACACCGTGTCCACGGGTCAGGGCGTGGATATAGGCGCGACTGCCGATCAGACGCTCGCGGTTGTTCGTGCCGCGGAAAATCTCGTCAATCAGGAAACACAGCGGGATGGGCTCCTGCGCTTCGAGGGCGCGTAGGAGCAGCTTGAGACGGCGCACCTCGGCGTAAAAATACGAGATGCCATCAGTCACGGAATCGCTCACTTTAATGCAGGTACACAGGCGCAGCGGCATGGTCTGGAACGCCGTGGCATTCACCGGGGCCCCGGCATAGGCCAGGCAGAGGTTGAGGCCCAGGGTGCGTAAAAAGGTGCTTTTGCCTGACATGTTTGAGCCAGTGATGAGGGCCATGTCCCCCAGCTCCGCAAAGGCGAAATCATTACACACGCGCTCCGTGCTGGGTAACAGCGGATGGCCGAGGCCACGCGCTTGCAGCACGGGCTCCGTTGGGTTGGCACTGACGGGGCGTACCTCCGGCAGGACATAGTCGGGGTGGAGATAGCCAAAATGGGCCAGCGCGTTGAGAGCTTCCAGCTCATACCAGGTATCGATCCAGTGGGGCAGATCCGTGCGAATGGTCGCTTTGTACTGATTGAGTCGATGGGCAAAGTACAGATCCCATGGCACCAGCGCATTCACCAGAAAGCCCAGCATGTTACTCTGTTGCACGCCGGCCGCACCGGCGATGCGGATAATCTGGGTCAACGCCAGGGATGGACGCCGTGCGGCCTGCCAAAACGGCGCACAGAGCTTCGCGAGGAGCGGCGTGCCACTGTAGCGATGCGTCTCCAGATAGAGCAAGACCGCCCTCATGTGTTCGAGAGACTGTTCCAGGCGATAGGCCTCGACGAACAGGGCCTGGGCGGCGCTGTGCTTGTAGAGGTACAATACGGCGTACAGCAGGAATGACATGGGCCACCACGCCGGGATGAGGGACAGGAACGCCAGACTCATCAATACGACGTTCGTCGCGGCCAGCCCGCCTAGCAGCGCCACCCATCCGGCCAGTGCCGGAGGCGGTGTGTCGTCTTGCAACCAGGCGAGCACACTAGCTTCATCCCAGCGGGCCTCGGTGTTGCCTGCCACCAAGGCACCACACAGCGCCAGATGGTCGCGGAAGGCGGCCAGAGGCTTCAGTTCGCGCACATAGGCCTGGCGCTGGCGAATAACCTCCGGGTCCAGCGTGGGCTGGAGGAACCAGGAGCGTAAGCGCGCCTGCCCGCCATGCGAGGCGGTGGTGTCGAGCAAGTGCAGCAGCGAGCGTGCCCCGGTAAGATTGAGGTCGGCCGCGAAGACATGGTCAGACGCGTCGGGTTCGAGCGGCAGGGCCGGGATGGCGGGCCAGTCCCGTTGCAGCCGGGCAATGTGGGTGCTCTTGAGACGCCGCCAAAGCGTATGGCGGACGATGCGGGCCTTGAGGCGATTATGCAACGAGACCAGGCCCAGGAAGCCCGCGAGGCCCACGCCAGCCATGAGCATACCCCAGCCAGTCCCGTAGAGGCGCTCTAGCAGCAGCGCGGCGCCGAGCCCCACGAGCACACACACGGCACGGCCTCTGGCGTAGCGGCTGCTCAGGGTCTGCAGGTGCTGCAGCCGTCGGTCCAGACGGGCGATCTGACGTTGGAAAACATGCACTTTGCGTTGCAGCACACACACCACCTTCACAGACAAACGCCTGGCGAGGCCCTCCCCACCAGGCGTTGATTGACGTAACGGGCGAAACGCTTTAGCGATCGACTTCGCCGAGGACAATGTCCAGACTGCCGACAATCGCCACCGCGTCAGCCAGCAGGGCGCCTCGGCTAATGGCATTCAAGGCGCTAATCGCGGTGAAACACGGCGAACGGCCTTTACAGCGGAAGGGCTTTTCTGAGCCATCACTCATGAGGTAATAGCCGATTTCCCCGCGTGGTGATTCGGTACGCATGTACGTATCACCCTCGGGGGGGCGTATCCGGCGCGGGATGGCACCGTTGGGGTCACCGCTCGGCATTTGATCGACGATTTGCCGTAGGAGGTGTAACGATTCCAGCATCTCGCGCACCCGCACCATGTAGCGATCCCAGGCCGAGCCCACTGGTCCGTACTCACCCGTCCCCACCGGCACGTTGAAATCCAGGCGGTCGTAGGCACAATAGGGCTCTTCTTTGCGCACATCCCAGCGCACGCCGCTGCCCCGCAGGTTTGGACCACCGACCCCGTAACTGATGGCGACTTCTGGGGCCATGATGCCAATGTTGGCGGTGCGCTCGATGAAAATTTTATTGAACGACAGCAAGTCATTCAGTTCCGTGACGCGCGGCGTAAAATAGGTGATAAACTCGCGCACCCGGTCCAAGAATCCGGCGGGCAGGTCACGCGCTACCCCGCCGATCCACAGGTAGTTGTACAGTAATCGCGCCCCGCTTACCCATTCAAACAGATCCAGAATTTTTTCGCGGTCGCGGAAACACCACAGGAAGGGGGTAATGGCCCCAACGTCCAAGCCATAGGTGCCCACGGCGAGCAGATGACTGGCAATGCGTTGCAATTCGGCCATAAGCATGCGGATGTAGTGCAAGCGTGGCGGCAAGTCCGTCAGGCCCATGAGTTTTTCCACCGCCAACACGTAGCCGAGCTCCTGGCACATCGCGCCGACATAATCCATGCGGTCGGTGTAGGGAATTATCTGCGGGTAGGTGAGCGCTTCGCAGTGTTTTTCAAAGCAGCGATGGAGATAGCCAATGTGGGGCCGCACGTGTTTTACCAGCTCGCCGTCCAGCACGAGTTCCAGCCGTAACACCCCATGCGTACTCGGATGCTGTGGCCCCATCTGGAGTACCAGATCATCACCCTGGCGCTCGTAGCTGATACGGTATTCATTCCCAGTCATGTGCTGTGAGGCTACCATGCCCATCCCTACCTACACCGAATGTTGTCAGTCGTACACCAAAGCCCACGCACGCGGCCATTGTCGTGCGTAGCACCTAGATGTCCATTTCATAAGTTCTGAACCACTTCCACACTGGGAACGCCGGGCTCCAGCCCGGCTCCGGAAGCCACGCTGGAGCGTGGCGCTCCCAGGAAAAGCCCGGAGGACTGGTAGAGCATTTATGAAATGGACATCTAGTCTGCTGCGGCAGCTTTCGCCGGCTGCGCTGCCGCTTTTCGGGCCTCTGCCGCTTCGTCGAACGTGCGCGCCTTGGCCGACAAGGCCGCAGCCTTCTCCGGGGTAATTTGCGCAAAATGGTATAACAGACCGAAGCGATCTGGCGCCGCATCCTCGAAGCTTGGCGTCATATAAATGCATTCCGTTGGACAGGGGAACGTACACAAATCGCAGTAGCAACATTTCGCCATATCAATATCAAACTTGGCGACATGCAGACGCTTTTTGTGCCCTGTCGTGGTTTCCTCGACCTCATCCGGCACCGCCTTGATGGTGTCGATGGTAATGCACTGCACAGGGCAGACGCGTTCGCACTGCGCACAGCCGATACAATCGTCCATATTCACAAACAATTGCATACGGGAGTTGGGGGGCAGTTCCCAGCGCTCCTCGGGATACTGTAACGTCACCGCAGGCGTAAACAGCCGACGCCACGTCAGGCGCATACCAATCAGGGGGGTTTTGACGCTGTCCCAGATATTCACAAAGTATTGTAACATACCGCGCTGTCCCTCGTTTAGCGAATCCTCCGTAAACCCCCTGCCTTGAAGCATGGGGATATAAGGAGGTTGCCCATTCCCATGGGCCATTTCTGCTGCCAGCCCAATTGGCATACAGACATAGGGATACAAAGAACGTGCGTATGTCTTTTTTTTGGGCTATGCTCTATGACATGCTTAAAGCGATGAAATACCGAGTGAAGCCCACGAAAAAGCAAGCGCACCTCCTGCAAGAACAGCTTGAGGAATGCCGGTGTCTGTACAACCACTTCCTTGAGGACAGGAAGCGTGGATGGGAAGAACGGCAGGAATCGTTGTCCTACTACGGCCAAAAAGCCACCTTGCCCCATCTCAAAGCCTACTGCCCCGCACTCAGCAACGTGCATTCGCAAGTCTTGCAAGACGTGGCCATGCGGATTGACCTGGCGTTTAAGGCCTACTTTCGTCGCTGCAAGGCTGGGGAAACGCCTGGCTACCCGCGCTTCCGGGGGTATGGGCGCTATGATTCGATGACCTTTCCTCAGTACGGCAATGGCTGTCAGTTGGTGGATGGTGTCCTCAAGCTGTCGAAGGTCGGCGCACTGCGGGTTGTCCAGCATCGCCCTCTGGAGGGCACGCCAAAAACGTGTACCATACGCCGTAGCGCGACGGGTAAATGGGACGTGACTATTGCCTGCGAGGTGGAAGGCCAACCACGGCCATCCACAGGCGAAGCCGTAGGTATTGATGTGGGCTTGCTCAGTTTCTCGACCCTCTCTACTGGCGAGAACACCGCCTGCCCCAAGTTCTTGCGTACCGATGAAAAAGACCTGAAGCGCACGCAACGCCAGCTGGCAGCTGCCGCCAAGGGCACGCCTGAGCGCAGAAAACGCCGCACGATTGTCGCCCGTGTGCATGAACGGATCCGCCATCGGCGCACGAACTTTGCGCACCAGGAAAGCCGCCGTCTGATCAATCGGTTTGACCTCATTGCCGTGGAAGACTTGTCGGTCAACCGGATGGTGCATAATCATTGCCTCGCCAAAAGCATTCAGGATGCGTCGTGGTCCCAGTTCGCGGCATTCCTCTCGTACAAGGCAGCATGGGCTAGTCGAGTGTTTGTCGCAGTCAATCCCGCGTACACCAGTCAGGATTGTTCTGGGTGTGGGCATCGCCAGAAGAAGACCCTGGCGGAACGTGTCCACCAGTGTGCCTGCTGTGGGTTGACACTCGACCGCGATCATAATGCCGCCTTAAACATTTTGACTCTGGGACAACAGAGTCTGGGACTTGTCCCTAGAAGCCCCGGGCTTTAGCCCTGGGGAGTTGTCACGGTTCGCTGTCCTGATAGCGGTAGACGTCCATCCCAATACTCGGCGGGTCGCCGACATAGGGGACTTTAATGCCGTGATAAAATTCCTGCACCTGGTAGTCTTTCCGCATCGGATGCCCTTCCCAATCGTCTGGCAGCAAAATCCGTCGCGGATCAGGATGGCCCAGAAACTGCATGCCGTAGAGGTCATAGGCTTCGCGCTCATGCCACTCCGCCGTGTGCCACAGATCGCACACGGTCGGGAGAACGCCCTCCTCACGCGGCACCGTCACTTTGAGGGCGATTTTATGGCGCCAGGTCGTTGAATGCAGGTTGTACACCACGCCAAGGGTTTTAGCTGGGCCGTAATCGACGCCGCTCAGGCACATGAGGGAGTCAAAATACAAGTCCGTGTCATATCGGAGATACGCCCCGACCTCCTCGATTGCTGCAGCCTCGACCACGATATACGGATCCACTGCGTTGGCATTACACGATAGGATGCGTTCGCCAAACCGGGCGTGTAACGCGTTGTAAATCTCCTCCGCCGTCATGTCCCTGCATCCTTTCTCTGGCCGCAGACTGCCAGGCCCTACGCCTCTTGGCTCCCCACTGGTTTGCCGGTCTTGGCGCGCATGGCGCGGGAGCGCGCCCGCGAGACAATGATCCGTTCTTCTTTGGTTAGGTCTTTGAATGGTTTCGCCAGGAGCTCCGGCGCGACATCGGCCATCGGGTCTCCCGCGTCTTCCAGCGCGGTTCCAGCCGCCGCCACCACCACGGGCGCTGCCTCTGGCTCGTCCTCCACTTCTGGAGCCGCCGCCGGGGCCGACGTCCCGCCAGCGACTGGCAGGCCGGCCTTGACACGCATAGCGCGCGAGCGGGCCCGCGACACCAGCACGCGTTCTTCTTTGGTCAGGTCTTTGAACGGTTTGGCAAGGAGTTCGGCCGGCACCTCGGCCATGGGATCCGCCGCGACCTCGACACTGGCAGCGGCCGCCACGGCACGACGTGGTGGCGCCACAGGAGCCGCCTCGGCTACCGCTTCCTCAGTGGGAGTCCCCGTGGACACTTTCCCGGCTACCGGTACACCGGCTTTGGCACGCATGGCGCGCGAGCGGGCCCGCGACACCAGCACGCGTTCTTCTTTGGTCAGGTCTTTGAACGGTTTGGCTAACAACTCCGCCGGCACTTCGATCTCGGCTGGCGCTGCTTCAGCCACAACGGGTTGGGCCGCGGCCGGGGTAGCCGCTCTCCGAGGCTCGGCCTTTTTCGGGGCGGCTTTGGCCGCGGCGGCGGCGGCCTTGGCGGCGAGTTGTGGCGCCGGGCGCACCAGTTGCTGGGGCTCTTTGGGGACTTGGTAAAACGCCCCAGTGCGTATTTTGTCTTGGAGCCGCAGGAAGGCTTCGAGCAACGCTTCCGGGCGAGGCGGACAGCCGGGGATATACACATCGACCGGCACGATCTTATCCACCCCTTTTAAGACATGATAGCCGTGCTCCCAGTACGGACCGCCTGACGTGGCACAGCATCCCATGGAGATGACAAACTTGGGTTCTGGCATTTGCGCATACAGGCGCTCGATGCGGCTGGCCATTTTCAGGGTCACGGTGCCCGCCACAATCATGACATCAGCCTGACGCGGTGTGGCGCGAAACGCTCCGGCCCCAAAACGGTCCAGGTCATAGCGCGCGGCGCCCGTCGCCATCATCTCAATAGCGCAGCACGCCAGCCCAAAGGTCATCGGCCACAGCGACGACAGACGCGCCCAGCTAAACAGCTTGGTAATCCCCAAGGTGTTCATCACGCGTGCGACACGATAATTCCGTGCCCATTTGGTGAGTTCATCAGCCCGCGTTAAAAAAATCTGGTTGTCAATCTTGATACCCGGAAGCGGGCCGTTCTGCTGGAGCCCGGGCAGCGCCAAAGTCTCCGCCATGGTGAGTCTCCATTAGGCAAATACTTATTGTTATTGCTGGAAGAACGCGACGCCAGCGTGTAAACATACCGGATTTCTAGCACGACAGTCAACCGCTATAGCATGCGGCTCGCGGTGCGACGCGCCTGCGCACGCCCGCCGGGCCAGCGCCGCGACGACTGCGGTGTGCCTCTCCAGGGGTGGTCATGGCCTGTTTTGTCGTGGTGAGAGGCCTACGGTACGTCGTCTCCTCCCTGCAGCACACCAACTTCTCCTTTGACAGATGGGTACTCAAGCCTACAATAGGCGCCTATCGTACCACAAGAGCTCTTCTAGAGGTGAGCCCATGATTACAAAATTTGATAGTCTCTTTGCCGGCCACATTGATATGGACAACATCGGCTACGGCGGCATTCCGGTGAATGATCGCCGCTATTCCAATGAGCATCTGGCCACGGTGTTTGGCAAAGCCCAGGCCATGGCGCAGCTCATGGATCGCCTCGGGTACTCGACGTTTTGGATGGCCGAGCATCATTTTCAACCTGAAGGCTACGAGTGCATTCCCAACGTGCTCATGATGGCTGTGCATCTGGCTCATCTCACCAAACGGTTGCAGATTGGTTGCGGCTTCAACGTGACGCCCATGTGGCACCCGCTGCGTCTTGCCGAAGATTTTGCTATGGCGGACATCCTCACTGGGGGACGAGTCACCTTTGGGGTGGGTCGTGGCTATCATACCCGCGAAGTCGAAGCCTTTGGCGCGCCACTGCTGGATCAAACGGCCAACCGCGAGCTCTTTGAAGAACAAGTCGATATTATTTTCAAAGCCTTTAACGAGGAATCGTTCTCCTATCAAGGCAAGTATTATACCCTGCCGCCTGAGGTGCCGTATCGTGGCTACACGCTGAAAGAACTCACCCTCGTGCCCCGTCCGCTGCGGCGTCCGGTGGAGTGTTGGCAGCCCATTCAGGGCGGCACACAGCGCGCCATGGATTTTATGGCTAAACACGGCATTCAGGGCATGGTGGGCGGTGGGTCGGCGGAAGGTGGCGCCATGCACCGCGTGGTGCTCGACTGGCAACAGGCGCATGCCCGGATTGGCAAGCATATAGAACTCGGCGAGCGGCTGTGTTTTGGTTTCCACTTTTATATGGCGGATAGCCAGGAACAGGGCATGCGTGAAGCCGCCAAGTATTACGAAGAAAACATGAAGATGTTTGGGCCGCTCCGTCTGGTCCGGGCGCTGACTGATGAGCAAATGGAGATTATGGCCGATCCGGTCCGTGCGCCGCACGCCCAGCTGCCGCGCATTGAAGATGCGGTGAGCAATGGCGGCTTTTTGTGTGGTTCGGCTGGTGAGATTATTGAGCATCTGAAAAAGCTGGAAGAACGCTATCCAGGGCTGGACCACATCTCGGTCAGCCTGTCGGTCGGCGTGCCAGAAAAAGTTGCGGTGGAACAGCTCGAACGCTTTGGCACGGAGGTGATGCCCGCCTTCCGGGGCACGGCGGCACCCGTGTCGGCGTAGAGCCTCTCCCCGTCGGGGCGACTGGTCGGTCGCCCCGACAACGCAGACCGGCCGCTAGAGCGCCTCCCGAGATAGGCTCAACCGTCACACGGGCTCTCCCACATCCTCCGCCTGCTCCGGCCGTCCGGCAGGAACCGGCCTGCTGGTGGCGCACATCGTGCGGCTTAGTCTGGGCGTTGACGGGTGCGATACTTGTTCAGGGCGGCGCGGATGGCGTCTTCGGCGAGGACGGACGTATGCACCTTTTGCGGACTCAATCCCCCCAGCGCCGTGGTCACCTCGACCCGTGACAGCGTCAGCGCTTCCGCCACCCCACGCCCAATCAACAGCTCCGTCGTGACCGAGCCCGCCGCGATAGCCGCCGGACACCCCATGATCTTGCATTTTGCGTCGGTAATACGCTCCTGTTCAATACGCAAATACAGGTGCATCATGTCCCCACACGCCGGGTTCGAGACCAGGGCCTCGGCCTCGGCATCGGCAATCACGCCGACATTGCGCGGATGCTCAAAATGGTCCTGGATAATGTCCGAGTATTGCATAGTTTGACCCTCCGTCTTTCCCTCCACAACGGCTTATGACAGCGCCCGCGCCTGCTGCACAATGCCAGGGAGAATGGTGAGCACATACTCAATATCGTCGCGCCCGGTACTACGCCCCAGGCTTATACGCAACGCCCCGTGGAGGTACGCCGCTGGCACACCCATGGCCCGCAACACATGCGAGGGCTCCAGAGAGCCGGAACTACAAGCCGAGCCGGTGGAAATGGCCACCCCTTGCATGTCCAGGCTCATCATCAACGCCTCGCCCTCCACGTCGGCAAACGCCACATTGGTGGTGTTGGGCAAACGTGGTGCCGTACTCCCCTGAATGCGGATGTGGGGGATGTACTCGTGCAAACCGTGCTCCAAACGCTGTTGCAACTGCTGCTGCCGCTCCCACTCCTGCGCCATATCACGCTGCGCCAGGAGACAGGCCGTCCCTAAGGCAACGATACTCGCCACCGGCTCCGTGCCGGAACGCCTGCCGCGCTCCTGATGCCCGCCATGCAGCAAGGGCGGCAATGCCATGCCAGGGCGCGCATACCAGCCACCAATACCTTTTGGAGCATAGAGCTTGTGTCCAGAAAACGACAGCAAATCCACGCCCAAGTCGTCCACGCGCAAGGGTAATTTGCCAAACGCCTGCACCGCGTCGGTGTGCATAGCAATGCCACGCGCCCGCACCAGGGACGCGATGTCGGCAATGGGCTGGATCACGCCGGTTTCGTTGTTGGCATACATGATCGACACCAGGATGGTCTCGTCGCTCAGGGCCTCCTGCACTGCCTCGGGCGTCACCACCCCCTGCGCGTCCACCGGCACGTACGTGACGCGATAGCCCTGCTGCGCCAGCACGGCACAGGTGTCGAGCACCGCCGGGTGTTCGATCTGTGAGGTCACCAGATGCCGTCCGCGGGCCTGGCGTGCCACGGCCATGCCCTTGATGATGGTATTATTGGCCTCGGTGCCACCGCTGCTGAACACGATACTCGCTGCCGGCGCCCCTAACATCGCGGCAATGCTATCGCGTGTCTCATCAATGGCCACCCGCGCCCGGCGGCCATGGCGATGCACGCTCGAGGGGTTGCCAAAGGCCTCGCGGTAGTATGGCAGCATGGCTTCCAGCACTTCCGGCAAAACGGGCGTGGTGGCATTGTGGTCCAGATACACGTGACGCATCGGCTGTTGGCCCGCTTTCACAAATCACGCTGCAGTTCATCGACGTGCGCTGCGACACTGCGTCCCAGCGCTTCCAGATTGTAGCCGCCTTCGAGCACGGCAATCAGGCGCTGCTCGCAACAGGTCGCGGCAATCTCCTTGACGACTTGCGTCATGCGGCGATAGCCGGCTTCCGTGACGTCCATGTGGGCCAGGGGATCGGCATAGTGCGCGTCAAACCCAGCCGAGATCAGGACACAGTCCGGACGATACGCCAGGGCGCGCGGTAAAAGCTGCTGCTCAAACACCTCAATGTACGTCTCGTCACCTGTGCCGGCGGGCAGGGGCACATTCATGGTATACCCCTTGCCCCGCCCCGTGCCCGTTTCTGACGCCGCGCCGGTGCCGGGATAGAACGGATACTGATGCGTGCTAAAATAGAACACGCTCGGGTCGTCCTCAAAAATGTGCTGCGTGCCATTGCCGTGGTGCACATCCCAGTCGATAATCATAATTTTGTCGAGCCCGTGTTGCTGTTGTAAATAGCGCGCCAAAATGGCAACGTTATTGAACAGGCAAAAGCCCATAGAGCGGTTGGCCTCGGCATGATGCCCGGGCGGACGCACGGCGCAAAACACCTGCGACAGCTGGCGACTCATGACCGCATCGGCAGCAGCGAGCGTGCCTGCCACGGCTTGCAGGGCGACGTGCGAGGAATCGCGGCTGAGGACGGTATCGGGATCGAGGGCCGCCGGGGCGCGGGCGCTGGCCAGGTTGACCAGTTGCACCACACGCGTATCATGCACCTGCGTCACCCACTCCTGTGGATCGTGATCCCAGGTGAGTGACACCAACTGCCGGGCCCGGCCACTGGCTTCGAGGGCCTGCATCACCGCCTCCAGCCGTCCGGCATGCTCCGGGTGTTGGCGGCCTGGGTCGTGTTTCAGATAATCGGCGTGATAGACCAGACCTACATCCATATGCGCACACCTCCTGGAGACGCCGTGGGGGAGACTACTGGTGCGAGTATACCGTGCCATCCCTGACCCGGCAACACCGCACAGGAGGGCGAGAGGCCCGCGATGAAAGCGATGATCCTGGCTGCTGGTCTGGGCACGCGTATGCGTCCCCTGACTGAGCAGTGTCCTAAGCCCTTACTGCCCTTGTTATTGCAGCCTATGTTAGACTATCTCCTGGCCCAGTTGCAGCACGCCGGCATCCACGAGGTGGCCATCAATCTGCATCACCAGGCCGACCAACTGGCCCGCTGGCTCGGCGATGGTCGGCGCTGGGACATGCGTTTTGTCTTGTCACACGAGCCGGAGATTCTCGGCACTGCCGGGGCTTTGAAACGCGTCGAGGCCTTCTTGCAGGATGCGCCGTTTCTGGTGCTCAACGCCGATGTGTTGATGCAGGTCGATCTGCAGGCCCTACGCCACTGGCATGGCCAGCGTCAGGCCATGGTCACCATGGTGCTGCGTCCGGATCCGGCGGCGCGGTCGTATGGCGCGGTTATCGTCGATGACGCGGACCGGGTGCGGCTGATCAATGGCCGCCCGACCACGCAGCAGTCCGCCAGCGGCGAGGAGACCATCTTTACGGGCATGCAGATCGTCGATCCACGAGTGCTGGCGCGTATCCCGCCGCAGGGGTTTTGTACGACCACAGCTGACGTCTATCCAGCGCTGCTCGCGGACCAGGAGGCAATCTACGGCTACCGCTGTAGCCGCTACTGGATGGATATTGGCGTGCCACAGCGCTATCTCAAAGCGCACTGGGATCTGCTGCGAGGGGCGCTAGGCGCTGCCTGGATGCAGCGCCTGCCAGCCGGGAGCCGCGTCTTTCGTCATGCCGACGACCTGCACGGCACCCCGCCGGGTGTGACCCTGGTGCCGCCGGTCGTCCTTGGGCCTGGGGTGACGCTGGGGGAAGATGTCCATCTAGGACCGTATGCCGTGCTGGGGGCAGGTTGCCAGCTGGATACCGGGGCCATAGTGCGAGAGAGCGTCCTGTGGGAGGGCGTGCACCTCGGTGCCCACGCGCAGGTAGAGGGCTGCGTGCTGGGGACAGGCGTGCACGTGCCGGCGGGGCAGCGCTTGGAGCAGAAAGTCCGCAGCATCTGAGCGTCGCGGCCAGAGGCACGTCCTTGCCGCCGCGACTAACTGGCGTTGCGCTGGACAATACGCTGGCGCGTACGCTATGGTTAGAAGACTCTCAGGGATCAGTCTCAGCGTACTCGGCAGTGCTAGGCGTGGAGCACGCTAGCCGCCGTATCGTGGGCTCGATGAAGGAATGCTGCATGTCCCAACCTCTCGTCACTTCGACAAGCCAGGCTTCGGACACGGAACTGGTACGGGTATTATGTCTCATGGCTACGGGTGACCAGACTGCCCTCGCACACTTCTACGATATGACCAGCGCCCTGGTCTATGGCTTGACCTTACGCATTGTGGGAGACAGTGACGGGGCAGAAGACGTCACGCTTGAAGTGTATAATCAGGTCTGGAATCAAGCCAGTCGCTATGAGCCCCAGCGCGGGACGCCTGTGGCCTGGCTGTTGACCATCGCCCGCAGCCGGGCGCTGGATTGGCGGCGTGTGTTGCACCTGCGGCAGCAACGCGAAGCGCCGCTGGACGTCGACGCGATTCAGACATCGGACACGCAGCCTACCCCTGCCGAGGCCAGTCTGTTCAGCGAACAACGCGCGCACGTCCAGGCGGCGCTCGCCAGTCTGGCGCCCGAGCAACGCGAAGCCATTGAACTGGCCTACTATGGGGGGTTGAGCCATCGCGACATCGCGGACCATTTACAGCAACCACTAGGGACCATTAAAACACGTATTCGCCTTGGGATGTTACATTTGCGTGACCGCCTGGCAGCCTTTGTAGAGAGATAGCTATGGGACCACAGCACGATGCAGCACGAGAAGAAGCCCAGGCGCTGGCGGCCTTGGACGCGTTGGGGCCTGTCGAACTTGAAGACGCTGCGGCGATCACGCCCCACGCGCCCGACCAGTCTGCCGAAGCCCAGGCCTTTACGCAGGTGGCGCAGCTCCTTGCCGTCGGGGTCACCCCTATCGCTCCCCCAGCGCGTCTGCGCGAGCGCTTATTGGCACGTATCCAAGCGCCAGCGACGCCCGCGGTCGAGCCCCCTGCCGCGCTGCCGGCTGCTGCAGAGCCACCCTCCGCCGCGCCCTGGATTGTCCGGGCCGAGGAAGGACGGTGGCGCGATGGACCGGCCCCAGGCTTGTCCATTAAAATGCTGTTTTATGATGCCGCTCGCCAGTACGCCACCCAGCTGCTGCGTATAGCGCCTGGGGCCCACGTGCCGCGGCACCTGCATGCGGAGACGGAGGAGCTGTATGTTTTAGAAGGTTCCTGTATCTTTAACGATGAGCTGTTCGCGGTCGGCGATTATCTGCGCATGGTGGCTGGGAGTGTCCATGACCTGGCGCAGTCGGACACCGGCTGCCTGCTCTTGGTGCAGGGCTCCACACGGAGCACCATCCTCCCCTGAGCCTTGCGTCCATCTTGATGCGGGCGATGCCGTAGACGAAGGCGTATGCAATTGCTGCAGCTGTGCCGACGGGCCCTAGCCCTCAGTCCAGGTCTTCTGCTCCTGACGGTCGGCAGCGTGTCCCATCCGCCACCAGGGCGGGCTGCCGCACTGCCGCTGCCCGCCCTCATGCTGTGGGCCTGGGAACGTCCTGAAGATCTGCGCCATCTGGATGCGCAGCGCATCGGCGTGGCGTATCTGGCGGCGACGCTGCTCCTGCGGCAGGAGAGAGTCGTCGTCCGGCCGCGTATGCAGCCCCTACAAGTCTCCCCCGCGACGATAGTCATGCCCGTCATACGCCTGGAAATAGAGCGCGCCACCCCGCCCACGCTGCCGGCCAGCCAGCGGGCGCGGGTAGTCGCTGCCATCGTGGCGCTCAGCCGTAAGACGCCTGCCCCGGTGCTGCAGCTCGACTTCGATGCCCCCGTCTCAGCACGAGCGTTGTATCGCGCTGTGCTGGACGACTTGCGCCGGGTGTTACCGGACACCATCCGTCTCTCGATCACGGCCCTGGCCTCGTGGTGTCTCGGCGATTCCTGGCTGGCGGACTTGCCTATTGATGAAGCTGTCCCTATGCTGTTCCGCATGGGGGCCGACCGCCAGCAGGTGCGACGGCATCTCCAGGCCGGGGGCGTGCTGCGCTGTCGGACCCCGCACCAGAGTCTGGGCCTGGCCACCGATGAACCTCTACCGCGTGTACCCTCGGGGCTACGCGTCTATCTCTTCAGTCCCCGTGCCTGGTCCCCAGCGACCCTGCACAGCGCCCTGGAGGAAGCCCAACGATGGCCATAACCCGCTGGATCGTGTCGATCCTGGTCAGCGTCAGCATCCTGGCACATCCCACGTCCCTGTGGAGCTGCGGGCCGTTCTTCGCCCGTGCCGCCTTTACCTACACGGTACACCCTGATTTTCCCCTCGAAGCCTTTGCCGCCAGTGCCCTCGGCGTGTTGCAACCGACCTACGCGCGCGCGTATCTCGCGTATCTCGCGGTGGCCTATGGCTATCTCACCGGCCTGCACTTCACCGCGGCCGAACAGCAGGCCGTCGTCGCCCTGTGGCGTACGCGTCTGGTCTCTGGCATGGGTGAGGGCAGCGAAGCCGCCGAAAACGTCTGGCTGGAGGCCCGGCGCACTGTCCCAGGCGCGGTGCCGCTTATGCAGCTGGATGTCTTCCGACGCCTGGGGCAATTTCAAAGCTATCGCAACTGTACCACCGATGCTTTCAGGACTGCGGTCAAGACCTTACAGCGTGTGCAAGCGCGTTTCGGTCCCGAGAGCCCGGCTGTGCGCGCCTGGCTCCAAGCCCAAGACGTCGTCTTTAGCACGTGCGCCGACGGGGCCGGGCGCACCATCCCCGCGCCTGCCGAGCCGCAACTGCAAGCGGAGCACGCCTATCAAAGCGCCGCGGCGCATTTCTACAGTGGCGCCTTTGACAACGCGGCTGAGGCCTTTGACGCTATTGCCCAAGACGCCGCCTCGCCGTGGCGTGAGCTTGCACCCTATCTGGCAGCGCGGGCGCTGGTGCGCCAGGCGATGCTAGGGCCTGCGCCGGGCAAGGTGGATACCGCCGTTCTAGAGCGCGCCGCCATGCGGGTGCGTGCCATCCTCAGACAGGCGTACCAGGTGTTGCACAAGCAGTATCCGCAGAGCCCGTGGTCGAAGCAGACCAAACATTGGTTTTGAGCCGTCGCGTCGAGGCGCGGACGCATCAAGCGACTCCTGTCCGCGTGGAGCGCCAGTGTGCGACAGTCCTCCACACGAGGCGCGTGCCCATAGCCGAATCGGAGTGTTCCCCATGAGTCACCAAGCCAACCAGCCTGACCAGCTGGTCCAGGCACCCCACGTACCGCTCACCAATTACTATGCGGATGAAGGCCAACGTCGCGGCTGGGTCCAAGACATATTCAACAGTACCGCTGTCGATTATGATCGCATCGAGCGTTTGGTCGGCCTGGGCTCCGGGATCTGGTATCGCGGTGCGGCACTGCAGCGCGCTGGGCTACAGCCTGGTATGCGTGTGCTCGACATTGGCGTGGGTACCGGCCTGGTCGCATGCCAGGCTGCCGCCATCGTCGGCAGGCCTGCTCTCGTCACCGGGATCGATCCCAGTCCGGGGATGCTGGAACATGCCGGGGTTCCCGAGGGGGTGCAATTGGTGCGCGGGGTGGTGGAGCGTTTGCCCTTCGCCGATGCCAGTTTTGCCTTTCTGACCATGGGGTATGCGCTGCGGCACATTGCCGATTTGTCGCTGGCGTTCGTCGAGTGCCTCCGCGTCCTCCGACCGGGCGGGTGCTATTGCATCCTGGAGATTACCTGTCCGCAGAACAAGCTCCATGCCTGGATGCTCAAAGCCTATATGCGCGGGGTGGTGCCGTGGATCGCCGGACTGACCGCACGCAGTCCGCGCACCCCGGCGCTGTGGCGGTACTACTGGGATACTATCGCCGCCTGTGTGCCGCCGACGCAGGTGATGCGCACGCTAGAGGCCACCGGCTTCTGCCAGGTGGAGCGCCACGTCGAGCTGGGCATGTTTTCCGAATACCGCGCGCACAAACCGGTGGCGTGAGCCGCCCTCACGTTGACTATCGACGGCTTGGAGGTCTCGCGCTGCCCTGGGAGATGAGGGGGCAATCCTTGCAGTTCTCGCGGTGCAAGACACGTAACCGTGGGTGTCTATGGGGCATCAGACCTCAGCCGTGACACAGCGTGCCGGCTCCGCCTCGGCCCGTACGGCAGATGGGGTGCCCGTGTTGAGAGGCTCTGCCAGCGTCTACCTATCCTTGGGGGATGAAGATGAAGCCGCACGCCACGAGGGTACGCCTCAGCGTCGAAGCCATGCGCCTCTGGAGTTGGCTCGCCGAGACATCTGGGATCAGCATGACTGCCAAGCTCGCAGTCGCTATGCGGGAGCAAGCCCAGCGCGAGGGCGTGCAATAATGTCAATACTCACGTATCGCTATCGCATCAAAGACAGCACCAGCGGCACACACCTCGCTCGTCTAGCCTCGGCGATTCACTACGTCTGGAACTATTGCCAGGACGTGAGCCTGTGAGCGTTCCGCAGACACAAGACCTGGCTGAGGGCCTACGATCTGCACAGATTGACCGCAGGGACGTCCAAAGACTTACGGCTGTCTGCCGATACGATGCAGCAAGTGTGCACGGAGTACGTCACACGACGCCGCCAGGCCAAGAAGCTCAAGCTCAAATGGCGCAGCCACAAGGGCTCCCTAGGGTGCGGCTGTCACGTCCCCTGACCCCGGCCACGACGCCAGCCTACGATTGCTCCGAGGCGCGTGCCTCCATAGCGGAGAGCCGCGCCAAGGCGGCCTGCAAGGCGGCCGCGGTTTCCTGGTGAGCTTGCTGCTCCCGCTGCCGGGCGAGCTCAGCGGCCTGCCGGGCCTGCTCGGCGGCCTGGCGAGCCTGTTCGGCAGCTTGGTGAGCCTGTTCGGCGGCTTGGCGCTCGTGCTCCGTTTCGTCGTAGTTCCGCAGGCGCTGGCCCGTCTGCGGATCGACGAAGCGTAAACCCTCGGCGGTGAGATGGAGCTCTAAGCCCAAAACCGGACTCGCTACCACCAGGGTGCCATCCGGGGACCACCGCTCGGCAAGGCGGACATAGCGTTTCCCCAGCAGTTGGCTCCCCTGCAGAGCGGGGACTAGATAATCCTGCGTTGGGTCGTACTGCCAATACTCCCCGACCCCGAGGGCCGCATACAGGCGCGGGTTGCGGTACTGGTCTTTCTGCCGGGTGCTGTGCGAGGTAATTTCCAGCACCCAATCGGGGGCTTTGGGCTCTTGCCACAGCAGGTACGAACAGCGGTCGTGGTTCGGCGCGCCGAACACCACAAAGACATCCGGGGCCACCTGGGAACGCGGAGAGCCCTCGCGATAGTAAATGAACAGATTACCCGAGACGTAGACATCGGAACGGTCGCGGAAATGTCGCCGCAGGGCTTCGACGGCATACATAAGCGGGGTGCGCTGGAAATCGCTTTCGGCCATGGGTTGGCCATCCTCACTGGGATACACGATAGACGCAAGGTCACGCGTCAGTAGACGAGACGCCATGGCAGCATGCCTCCCTTATAGAAGATCCAGACTCCGGTACGGACCGCAGGACCATAGCATACCCCCGGGACGCTGGCGAGCGCACCGCCTCCACGCCGCATGCAGAGAGGAGGAGCGGTGTGCCCTCCAAGTGCCGCGTCATCCAGCGCGGCCGTGGCCCGCAAACACCTGTCCCGACCATCTGGAACCAGCGACGGCCTCACCGGTGTAGCCCTCCCTCCTGGGCCAATACCCCCACTGGTCCAGATGGCGTACACGTACGGGAGGTGTCACGGGAGGCCCCTGGTGCGCTCCTGTGGGTACGAGTGGAGTGCCTCTAGCTGCGCGCTTGTCGAGACATCACGCTTTGCGGATTGAGATTGCCGATCCGGCCACTCTCGGTGCCGGCCTTCTCGTCAATCACCGCGTTCACCAAGGTCGGTTTGCCAGAATCCATGGCCGCGTTTACCGCACGGCTCAGGGCCTCGGGTGAGGTCACATGGACGCCAACGCCACCAAAGGCTTCCATCATCTTGTCGT